>DASTPN010000205.1:0-12136 GCA_035719985.1 Solirubrobacteraceae bacterium
GAGCCAACTCGATCAGCCGCCCGCGGGTGATGCCGGGCAGGCAGTCCTCGGCTGGCGGCGTGATCAGGGCTCCGTCGATAGCGGCGAATACGTTCGAGGAGGTGCCCTCCAAGACGTGACCGCGTCCAGAGACGTAGATGCCCTCATCGCCTCCCGCTCTCTGCGCCCGGCGCTTTGCCAGCACCGCCGACTGGCGGCTGGTGCTCTTGGCCTTCGGACCGCGCTCGCCCGCAGGCCCGAGCAGCGCCACGGCCATCCCCACCTTCGGATCGAGCCGCGGCGGCGCGGGCAAAGCCGCGATCACGACCGTCGGCGGGCCGTCGGGGGGCGCCAGCGCCAGCGCCCCGCTGCCGCGGGTGACGGTTATGCGCAAGTAGGCGTCCTGAAGCTCGGCGCGCTCCAGGGTCTCGCGGACCTGCTCGGCCATCTCCTCAGCAGACGGCATCCGCGCGAACTCGAGATCCCTCGCCGCGTCGTGCAGGCGCGCCAAGTGCCTGTCGAGCAGGTAGGCGCAGCCGTTGCCGGCGCGCAGCGACTCGAATAGGCCGTCACCAAGCAAGAAGCCGGCATCCAGTGCCGAAACCGTCGCTTCGCGCGGAGCGAATAGCCGTCCGTTCACGCATATGCACCCCGATTGACTTCTCGCCATTGTGGCGCATTAGATCACTGCTCGGTCAGGGCGGCCCCGCTGGATCGGGCCCCCAGCCGCTGCGCCACGGCCGCGCACGTCATAATCTGGCGCGATGCCGCCGCTGATCACCCGCGAGGAGGCGCTCGCCCTCGGCCAAATCGAGGACCACGCCGAAATCGAAGCGCTCGTCGATCGAGCGTGGGAAGCGCGCCGGGAGCGCTTCGGCGACTCGACCGATATGTGCTCGCTGGTCAACGCCAAGTCCGGCGGCTGCGCCGAGGACTGTGGCTTCTGCGCCCAATCGCGCTTCGCCGAGGCCGAGACGCCGATGCACGCAATGATGGACCCCGAGCAGATCCTCGAACACGCCAAGGCGGCAGAGGCAGCCGGCGCCCACCGCTTCTGCATGGTCACGCAAGGGCAGGGACTCTCAAAACGCGACTTCGAGAAGATCCTCGAAGGCGCCAAGCTCGTCGCCGAGCAGACCAACCTCAAGCGCTGCGCCTCGATCGGGCATATGTCCGCCACCCGCGCGAAGGCGCTCAAGGAAGCCGGCATCCAGCGTGTGCACCACAACGTCGAGACGGCCGAGAGCTACTACGACGAGGTCTCAACGACCGTTCGCTACGAGGGTCGCCTGCGCACGATCCAAGCGGTGCGCGAGGCGGGGCTGGAGACCTGCGTCGGCGGCATCCTCAACCTGGGCGAGAGCCGCGAGCAGCGTGTCGAGATGGCCTTCGAGCTGGCTCGGATCGACCCGACCAGCGTGCCGATCAACCTGCTCAACCCCCGCACCGGGACGAAGTTCGGCGACCGCGACTACATCGACCCGTGGGAGGCCGTCAAGTGGGTGGCGATCTTCCGGCTGATCCTCCCCGAAGCGCTGTTCCGCCTGTGCGGCGGGCGCGTGGAGAACCTCGGCGAACTGCAGCCGCTGGCCGTGAAGGCCGGCCTAAACGGCGTGATGATGGGCAATTTCCTGACCACACTCGGCTCGACTCCAGATGAGGACCGCTCGATGTTCGAGGAGCTAGGGCTCAACGTCGCCCGCCACCCCGATAACGGCGCCAACCCGCGCCCGGACAACCGCTCCGGCTGGCTTGACGGCGAGACGCCGGATGTGGTCGAGGAGCTGTTGACCGACGATCCGCCGCCGGACGGACTGAACATCAGGCTGTGGGATCCCTCCACGCAACTGCGCTACAAGGCGAAAACAGCCGTCGCGCGATGAGCGAAATCGCCGAGCGCCTGGCCGAGTTGGAACGCCTCGGCCTGGCCCGCGCGCTTCGTACCGTCTCCGGACCGCAAGGGCCCAGCGTCACGCTCGACGGCAAGGCGGTTCTGCTGCTGTGCTCCAACAACTACCTGGGGCTGGCCGACCACCGCGACGTGCGCGAGGCGGCGGCGCGGGCCGCGACCGAGCTCGGTGCGGGTGCGGGGGCTTCGCGGCTGGTGTCGGGGACGATGGACATCCACCGCGAGCTGGAGCTGGCGCTGGCCGAGTTCGAGGGCAGCGAGGACTGCGTGCTGTTCGGCTCGGGCTACCTGGCCAACGTCGGAGCGATCGGTGCGCTGGCCGGGCCTGGCGATACGATTTTCTCCGACGCGCTCAACCACGCTTCGATCGTCGACGGCTGCCGCGCCTCGCGCTCTGAGGTGGTCGTCTACCGGCACCTGGACTGCGATCACCTGGAGAGCTGCCTGCGCCGCGACGCACAACGTCTGGGTGGCGATCGCTCGAGGCGGCGCCTGATCGTGACCGACTCAGTGTTCTCGATGGACGGCGATGTGGCGCCACTGCCAGGGATCGCCCGTCTCGCACGCGCCTATGGCACGCGCCTGCTCGTCGATGAGGCGCACGCCACCGGAACGCTCGGCGAGCGCGGCGCCGGCCTGGTAGCGGACTCGGGATTGCAGGACGCGGTGGACGTGCGGATCGGCACGCTTAGCAAGGCACTCGGCTCCTATGGCGCCTATGCCTGCGCCAGTTCGCAGATGGTGCGCTACCTGATTAACCGCGCTCGCTCGCTGATCTTCTCGACGGCGCCACCGCCGCCATCGGTGGCCGCCGCGCTGACAGCACTGCGGCTGCTGCGCGAGCAGCCCGAGCTAGTTGGACGGCTGCACACGGCTGCGCGCGCGCTACGCAAGGGCCTCGCCGACGAGGGCTTCGCAGTGGCGCGCAGCGACATGCACATAGTGCCGTTGGTCGTTGGCGACGCGCAGGACACCGTGCGGCTGTGCGCGGCAGTGCTGAAAAGGGGGGTGTTCGCGCAGGCGATCCGCCCGCCGACGGTCCCTGACGGCGCGTCGCGGCTGCGGCTGGCGGCGATAGCGACGCACGATCCGAACGACCTGCGCGAGGCGGCGAGTGCGCTCGCCGCCTCGGCACGGTCAATCGGCCTGGAGCCCGCGAGCATCGGATCGCCCACCCGAAGCGATCCGAGACTCGCAGGCGTGGCCTGAGCCACAAGCTATGGCGATGCGAGGCCTGTTCGTGACCGGCACCGGCACCGGCGTCGGCAAGACGATCGTCAGCGCCGCGCTACTCGCCGCGATGCGCGCGGCGGGCGAGCCGGTACGCGCCTACAAGCCAGTCCTCACGGGCTTGGACGAGCCGCCCGGCGAGTGGCCGCCGGATCACGAGCTGCTCGGACTGGCCGCCGGCATGGAGCCGGAGGAGGTGGCGCCGCTGCGCTACGGACCGGCGGTGTCGCCACACCTGGCAGCGCGACTGGCGGGAGAGCGGATCGACCCGGCTAGGCTGGTGGCGCGTGCGCGCGAGCACGCGGACCACACGCTCGTCGTCGAGGGCGTAGGCGGACTGCTCGTGCCGCTGGCCGAGGACTACGGCGTGCGCGACCTGGCGGTGGAGCTGGGGCTGCCGGTGGTGATCGCCGCGTCGCCCGGGCTGGGGACTATCAACCACACGCTGCTCACGATCCAATCTGCGCGTGACGCCGGGCTTGAGGTGCGCGCAGTTGTGCTGACGCCGTGGCCCGCGGAGCCCTCGGATATTGAGCGCTCCAACGGCGAGACGATCGCGCGCATGGGAGCCGTGGAGGTGGCCAACCTCGAAGAAATCGCGAGCACCGATATCCCAGCGCTGGCACGAGCTGGCGCCAACCTGTCATGGCGGGATTGGCTGTCGCGAAAGAATTTCGTCGCAACCCATCCGTAAAGTCGGCTGATGGCTGGTCGGACATTGCGAATACACCTCCTCTCCGGAAGGTCCCGGGGTCGTACCCCCGGAGAAAGGAGATGTAATGAACTCAGCAGTATCTGCACTAGCCATCGCGCTGCTCATCGCATTGCTGGTCATCGACCGGCTAGCGCGATAGCAGAGCGCCCTGGCGGTCACAGCCAAGACGGCCCCGGTGATCGTCAGGGCTCCATTAACCGGAGAGGGCCCGGATCGCCCGGGCCCCTCAGGAGGCATTGAACTCAACGATCAATGCACTAGCCATGAAGCAGTCTAATGCGTCTCATGATGGAACTCAACCGCGACCGCTCTCGCTTACCAAGAAAGTGCGGACGCTGTTCAGCACAATCAACGACCCTCCCTGCATCTGCGAGACGCGGTAGCTTCTGCCCGAGGATGCCGACAGCCGACATAAGCAACCCCATCTTGAACTCGCCGTACCGACCGCCGGAGGCTCATTTTGAGCTCGGACCGCACGGTCCGACCGGGGAGATCCGCGATGGTCGCCGCCCGAGCGAGTCGTTCATTCCGGTCCCGTCGAGTAAGAAGGGCCGCAATAGCGAGCAGCAGGCGCTCGACTTCGACGCGACCGGCGAGCGACGAGAGCAGAATTCGCTGATCAACGACATCCGCCGAGAGGTGGAGCGCTGGCGAGCAAACAACTGGAACGGCGTTACGCCCTACACGCGCAAGCTACTCGCGCACTGGTCCGCAGGACCGCCGACTCGTGACGATCCCGTCTTCTTTTGTCAGCGCGAGGCAGCGGAGACCGCGATCTTTTTGACCGAGGTGGCGGGGCGCCACGGCACCGCAGACTATCGTCAGCGCCTGGAGCCGATCAATGCTGAGCACAACGACGGGCTGCCCAGAGTCGGGCTGAAGATGGCGACAGGTGCCGGCAAGACAGTGGTGATGGCGATGTTGATCGCCTGGCAGACGATCAACAAGGTGATGACTCCAAGCGACGCGCGCTTTGCCAAGCGCTTTCTCGTCGTGACCCCAGGTATCACAATCCGCGATCGCCTTGGGGTGCTCCATCCAGAGCGCGAAGACTCTTACTACCGAGAGCGCGACCTGGTGCCGACCGACCTGTGGGACGCGGTGTTGCAAGCTCAGGTGCTGATCGTCAATTACCACGTGTTTCTCCCTCGCGACGCCAAGGAGATTCAGGGGGTCGCGGCCAACACGCGCAGGCTCCTGCGGGGTGGTAGGCCGCAGTACGCCGATGCGTTTCGGGAGAGCCCAGAGATGGTCGCGGCTCGCGTCCTGCGCGGGTTCGGCTCCGGCAAGGGGGAGGTCGTGGTACTCAACGACGAGGCGCACCACTGCTACCAAGACAAGCTCTCCGAGCAGCCAGACCCCGAGGCCGACAAGGAAGACCGCGAGCGAAACCGAGAGGCGCGTGTTTGGTTTCGGGGACTACTCGACTTGCGACGCAAGGCCGGAATCAAGGGCGTCTACGACCTGTCCGCGACGCCCTACTACCTGAAGGGGTCCGGCTACAACGAGGGCTTCATCTTTCCGTGGGTCATCAGCGACTTCTCGCTGATGGACGCGATCGAGTCGGGGATCGTGAAGATCCCGCGCATCCCCGTAGACGACGATGCCGGCAGCCGGCAACTCGTCTATCTGCACCTGTGGGACAACATCGACCCCCCGCTCCCCAAGGGACGATCAACCAAGCGAAGCGACATCGATTCGGAGCAGTGGCCGATCCCAGCGACGCTCGAGGGGGCACTTCGCAGCCTGTATGGCAGCTATAAGCGAAACCACGCAAGCTACGAGGCCGAATTGGCCGCGCTCGGCGAGCCGCCGCCGGTGATGATCGTCGTGTGTCCGAACACGGTCGTCTCAAAGCTCGTGTTCGACTGGATCTCAGGACATGAGCGTAAGCTCGTCGATGGCGGGGAGGCGCTTGTCCCCGGCAACCTGAGCCTGCTGAGCAACGTGCAGGATGGTGCCTGGAGCGCCAGGCAACGGACGATCCTAGTCGACTCGGCGCAGCTGGAGTCGGGCGAGCCACTGGGAGCCGAGTTCAAGAAGTACGCAGCACGCGAGATCGAGACCTTCAAGCAGGCGTATCGACGGCGAGATCCCGGCGCAGACATTGAGAAGCTGAGCGATGCCGACCTGCTACGCGAGGTGATGAACACGATTGGCAAGAGGGGCATGCTGGGTGAGCAGATCCGCTGCGTGGTCTCGGTCGCGATGCTGACGGAGGGTTGGGACGCCAACACCGTCACGCACATCCTCGGGATCCGGCCCTTCCGCAGCCAGTTGTTGTGTGAGCAGGTGATCGGGCGGGGGTTGCGCCGGCGTAGCTACGCGGTCGATCAGGAGACGGAGCTGCTCGCGCCAGAGTACGCCGAGGTCTACGGGGTGCCATTCGCGTTCATTCCGAGCGACCGCCCTGTCCCCAAGCCACACGTGCCTCGACCGCCGATCGAAGTGCGTGCCGAACCAGACCGCTCCGACCTAGCGATCACCTTCCCGAAGCTCGACGGTTACAGGGTCGAGCTGGCCGACGAGCTCCTGCACCCGGCCTTCGTGAGCGATTCGATGCTGCATCTTGACCAGGCCGCCGTCGCGCTGTGGGTGGAGAGCCGCGGGCTTGTTGGAACGAGCGAGGAGGTCAATCTCCAGGAAATCCGCGATGCCCGACCACAGCAGATCGCATTTGCACTCGCCAAGAGCCTGGCGGAGCGCAAGTTCGCCGCCCACGACGATGTGGAACGGCCGTGGCTGTTTCCTCAGCTCGTCACGATCTGCCGGCAGTGGCTCGATCAGTGCGTCACTGTCGACCCAGACGTGAGCAAGGGAACCCTGCTCCTTGCCCAAGCCAACGCCGCGGCCAGCGAGAAGGTCTTCGAATCAATCATTTGGAGCCCGGGCAGCAGCGAGCCTGTGCTGCTGCCGATCTTGCGGCCTTTCGATTCGCAGGGGTCAACCGAGGGGGTACGGTTCCTGACGCGGAAGATCGTGATGGACCCACCGCCGAGAAAGTCGCATCTGAACCAGGTGGTCCTCGACGGCGTGCGAGGCAATAGTTGGGAGGAAGCCATCGCACGACAGCTCGAGCACGACGATCGGGTCTACTCCTATGTCAAGAACGAGCGGCTAGGCTTCACCATTCCCTACATTTACCAAGGGCGCAGTCACGACTACGTGCCTGATTTCCTCGTGCGCCTGGCCACTCGACCCGACGACGCCGAGCGCACGCTGATCGTCGAGGTGTCGGGGAGCATGAAGTCCCCCGGACCGACGAGGGCGAAGGCCGAGACCGCCCGCAACCGATGGTGTCGAGCGGTCAACAACTGGGGCGACCTCGGACGCTGGGGATACATCGAGGTCCACAACCCCGTCCAGGAGTGGCACATCTTGGACACGGCGATCGACGACCTCTACGCTGACACACCGATAACCGGTCTACCGGCCTGATTCGAGGACACGATGCCACCCAGGAAGAAGACAGCCGCCAAGACGCCCACCGCGATCGAGTCGATCACGCACACCGACAAGCGGACGAACCTCCCGACCGTGGATGCGCAGGACTTCCTAGCGCCCGAGCTCGAACAGCCGGTGCCGGTCCGCTACCCGCGCGATCCAACGCTCGACCCACAGCTCGTATGGAAGGGCAAGGACGAGCTCGACGGCGAGGATCTTGTGGCAAACGCGCCACCGATCTACATCCAGGAGAAGATCGATCCGCGCGTGCTCATCGAGAACCTGCGCAACACGGCAGCGCAACCGGAGGAAGAGCCTGAGCTCACCCTCTTCGACAACTTCGACGGACTCTCCGAGCATGACATAGTCGAGTTCTACGAGCACGACGCGAACTGGTCCAACCGGATGATCCTCGGCGATTCACTGAACGTAATGGCTAGCCTCGCCGAGCGAGAGGCGCTACGCGGGAAGATGCAGATGATCTATCTCGATCCTCCGTACGGGATCAAGTTTGGGTCGAATTGGCAAGTGTCGGCACGCAAGCGTGAGGTGAAGGACGGGAAGGTTCAGGACGCCACACGCGAGGTGGAGCAGATAAAGGCGTTTCGGGATACTTGGGAGTTAGGGATTCATTCGTATCTCGCATATTTGCGAGATCGGCTGACGGTGGCGAAGGATCTGCTGACAGAGAGTGGCTCGATCTTTGTGCAAATCGGGGACGAGAATGTTCATCTCGTGCGGTCGCTGATGGACGAGGTGTTTGGAAGCGAGAACTTTCGCTCTCTTATTACCTATCGAACGTCCGTGGGACTCGGAGCTGAAGGCCTCGACAATGTTACTAACTTCCTTCTATGGTATTCAAAGACCGAGGCGTACAAGTTCCGCAACCTTTACAGGGAGACGCGTCCCGGTGAGAGCGGCGCTTCACGGTATAGATCGCTCATTTTGGCGGATGGGTCAACCCGCAGGGCGAACCAAGAGGAGCTTGAAGATCCGCGGCAACTCCCGGCTGGCTCACACCTCTACCGCGACCAAGGCTTGACATCTCGTACTGGATCGAAGACGACTGTCTTTCCGGTGGAGTTCCAGGGACGGACTTACCGACCTACGGCTGGTGGCTGGAGGACAGCCGAGTCGGGAATGCAAAGACTTCGGTGGGCCGACCGGCTACTGCCGACAGGCAAAACTTTGAGTTTCCGTAAGTATTGGGACGATTTTTCCGCCTTGTCTCTGACAAATTTTTGGGACGACGTGTCTGGCGGCATCACAAGCAGAAGCGACCCCAAGATTTATGTAGTGCAAACCGCGACCAAGATCGTCGAACGATGTCTTCTCATGACGACCGACCCCAACGACCTCGTTCTTGACCCTACGTGCGGCTCCGGTACGACAGCCTACGTCGCTGAGCAATGGGGCCGACGCTGGATCACTGTTGACACTTCGCGCGTAGCGCTTGCGCTCGCGCGCCAGCGCCTCACGGCCGCATGTTTTCCACACTATCTCCTGGCTGATTCTCTTGAGGGCCGTGCCAGGGAGAGCGAACTGGCGGGAACGCAGCTACCCCCCACAGGAAACACAAATGACATCCGACATGGTTTTGTATACGAGCGGATGCCGCACATCACGCTGAAGTCGATTGCCAATAACCCCGACATCAAGGAGGGAATGACTCGGGAGGAAATCGACGCGGCGATCCAGCGACATGCCGATTACGAGCTTCTATACGACAAGCCATACGAGGACAAGCGCAAGATGCGCGTAGCAGGCCCATTCACCGTCGAGAGTCTCTCTCCCCACCGTTCGCTGGCGTTCGCAGGCAGCGCAGTCGATCAAACCGGCTCGCTAAACGATGGGTCGGTGGAGGGCGCCTCACACGGTGACGCCTCATTCGAGCAAACGATCCTCGCGAACCTGCGAACGGCCGGCATCCAGAACGGCCGCAAGGAAGAGCGAATGCGGCTCGACACGATCGAGCCGTACGCAGCCGAATACATCCAGGCAGTAGGTGAACGAGATGTCACCGATGACGAGACGGCTCCGCGCCGAGTCGGGATCACTATCGGGCCCCAGTACGGAACCGTAGGACCGGCCTTCATCAAGGACGCGGCGCGAGAGGCTAACCGCGCGGGCGATCTCGACCTTCTCTGCGTGCTTGCCTTCGCCTTCGATCCGTCGGTGCTCGGCTCGACCGGCGACGGCTATGTCACCTCCGACGAGGGCTTCGCAAACGTAGCCGCGGAGCGCCGCCTCGGTCGTGTGCCTGTGCTGCTCGTCCGCATGAACGCCGATCTCGTCATGGGGGAGGAACTAAAGAAGACCGGCGCCGGCAACCTGTTCACGGTCTTCGGCGAGCCCGACATCGAGATCGAGCGCGACGGGGAGGATCTGCGCGTGATCCTGCGCGGGGTCGACGTGTACGACCCAAACACGGGGGAGATCCGCAGCAACAACACCGACCAGATCGCGCTGTGGATGATCGACACCGCTTACAACGGCGAGTCGTTCTTCGTGCGTCATTGCTACTTCACGGGTGGCCAGGAACCGTACAGGCGCCTGAAGGGCGCGCTGAAGGCGGACATTGACGAGGAAACATGGGCGACGCTGTATAGAACCGAGTCGCGCTCTTTCTCGGCTCCCGAATCAGGAAAGATCGCCGTCAAGGTGATCAACGACTACGGCGACGAGGTGCTGAAGGTCTTCGAGGTCTGATGCTCAGCGCGCGGCGTGGGCGCAGATGCGCCGCACCTCACAGCCGCGGCAGCGAGCGCCCGGGTTCGGCCGATAATCCCTCGCGCGGATCTTGCTCGCCGCGTCGGCCACAGTCGTCTCGGCTTGGGAGACCGCCTTCGGGTCGACCGGGATCTGACTGCGCGTTGTCGCCTTCAGATCGTGTACGTACGCACCTCGCACGTCGAGCCCTTCTCTCCGTCCGGCGTCAGCGTAGATCTGAAGCTGCAACGCGTGATCGAGCGAGCTGCTGACAGTGGAAGTCTTGTAGTCGACAATCGCCAGAGCGCTCGGCACACCACCCTCTTCATCGAGAATCACATCGGCGCGACCGCTGATCGTCACGCCATCGAGATGCAGCTCGAACGGGCGCTCTGTTTCCCAGACGCGGTACAGGTCCTCCGCATACCGCTCCCTGTATGCGATCGCAAGCCGTTGGGCGGCATCCTTCAGCTGCCGATGAGCGGCCTTGTTAGCCGCCGGTAGGAAGAAACCCGCATCCAGGATCTCAGCGATCTCTCGGTCGGCAGGCGCCCGCCCGAGACGCTCGGTCTCCTCTGCCATGCGTCGCATCACGTGGTGAACCGCCTTGCCGTACCCGAGCTCGGGCGCTATTCGCGGCTGAAAGCCGAGCAGGTTGCGCAGGCGAAACGCCAATCCACAGTCAATGAACAGCGCAAGCTCGCTATATGACAAATCGATCGTCTGCCCTTCCTCTCCTGCGCCGAGGTCGAAATCAGGAGGTCGAACGTCCTCCACGGCAAGCTCTCGCTCGGACAGCTCTTCGTAGTAGGGGCTGGAAGCGCTGGCCTGTCTGGTTACCCGACGATGACGGGAGATCGAAAGCCAGTCGCGAGCCCTCGTCATACCGACGTAGAACAGGCGCCGCTCGTCACCGTCGCCGCCCTCATAGCGCCGCGCGTTAAACAGCTCCTGGGGGACCAGCCACTCTTGGGGCCTGCCGGACTTCGAGCTCGGGAAGCGTTTCGCCGTCAGCGACGGAAGGAAGACCGCTGGCCACTCGAGGCCCTTAGCGCGATGAACGGTGGTGAGATCGATTGCCCCGAGTACGTAGTTGGGCTCACCGTCGAAGCCCTCGTAGACACCCTGGGCGTAATTGACTATGTGCAGCGCCAGGTTGCGGTAGTACCAGCTACCGCGGTCCTGTCCTCCCACCTGCTCGCCAGGGGCGTCGAAGTCGGGCCGAGCGCGGCGACGAACCGACTCATAGTCCGCCAGCAGTGCCGAGAAGCGGGCGAGCGTTCCCATCCTGTTGAGCGCGAGCGCGTCCTCGAGATCCCAACTGCGGATGTCGAGCTCGTCGAGCACCTCGTACAACTCGCCGACGAGGTCGGCTGTGCGATCCTCCCGCGGCACCGCTTCCTTCCACTTGCTCAACAGCACAGCCACACGATGCTGGGCCGGCTTGCTCAGGCGGAAGACGCTGCCGTACTCGTCAAGCAGCACTTGATCGCGCAGCAGTTGGCTGCGCTGGTAGGGCTCACGCCACTCGATGTCAGTGAGCCACGCAAACGTGCGCCCTAGCACACGTGCCTCGGGCTGCTCGAACAGGCCGGTTCGACCCTCCGGTTGCACCGGAATGTCAAAGGTTGAGAACTGCTCTATCAGGCGCGGGTACGCGGCTCTGCCGCGGACGAGCACTGCGATGTCCTGATAGCGAAGCCCCGCGTCGAGAAGGTCAAGGATCAAGTTCGCGACCCAACCTGCCTCCTCCTGCTCTGTGTCCGCCGTCCACACCACGATCTCACGCTCGTCTCCCTGCATCGAGGCACGGTGCTTGTCCATCCTCTTCGAGATTCGGTCCGGTATCGACTGCGCGAACGCGTTGGCCGCATCGATCAGCTGGGGGCGGCTGCGACGGTTCGTCGTGATCTCAAACGTCGTGACCGGCTCGTAGCGCTCACGAAAGCGGACGATGTTTGAGATGTCAGAGCCACGCCACTGGTAGATCGCCTGCTGATCGTCCCCCACCACGCATAGCGACACCTCGGGGCCAGCCAGGAGCTGTATGAGGCGCTCTTGCGCCGGATTGACGTCCTGGTACTCATCGACGATCAAGTGACGAAGACTCGCGTGGACGGCCTCGGCCAGCTCTCCATGTTCGAGCTCCG
>DASTPN010000206.1:0-4108 GCA_035719985.1 Solirubrobacteraceae bacterium
CGCTCGGCCTCGGCCACGTCCTGCTCGGCCAAGACATCGCCTGGTTGACCGACCCCTGGATGGCCTTCATGGCGGCGATGTTGGCTTTCTCGCTACAGCGGATCGCAAAGAGCGCCCTGACGACCACAGTCGCCGGCCCCGCCGCGACACGAACGCCCCAAGCGGTCACAGCCATCCCCCACCCGGATACAATCGAGCATACGCCCGGCGCGCCGCACAGCGCCCGCGAACGCGGCCTGCTGGCGGGCGCCGCGGCCATGCTCGGCGCAGCCGCCGCTCTCTTGTACGGCTACTACCTGTGGGGCGGCATAAAGGAGATGGCGGGCGCGATGCTGATCGCGGCATTCGCCTGCACCGCACCGCTCGCCTTCACGGGAAGCGACGACAGCAGCGCTCACCCCGACGACAGCCCGCGCGACCCCACCGGCAACCGCCTCCGCGCCGTCGACCGCCTTCGCGCCGCGATCCCCGCCCTGGTCATCCTGTGGGCGATCCTGGCCGCGCTCAGCACCGGCGGTCTGGTCTGGATCGTCCCCGGTGGGGCGGTTGCGTTCGTGCTGTTGGGGTTCCTGAGCGGCGAGCCCCTGCCTCCCACACGCACGCTGGTGCGCGCGGGCGCTGCGCTGGCGCTCGTGTGCGCGGCTGGCGCCTACTTGGCACTACGCCCGGGCGGCTTCTATGAGCGCAACAAGGGGGTGCTGACCGGCGGCAACGAACTGGGCAACCTGATCGCGCCGCTGCACCTACGCCAGATCGTGGGGATCTGGACGGCCGGCGACTTCCGGGTCGCACCCGACAGCTCCTTCGCTACCAATGCGTTGATCGTGCTGGCTGTATTGGCGGCGGCCGGCGCGCTGATCGCCGCCCTTCGCCGTGGCAGACGCGAGTTGGGCCTATACGTGTTCTGCTCGTTGGTGGGCGCCGTGATCGTCTTCTGGATCGCCTCGCCGTGGCTGGGCGGCAAGGCACTGGCGAGCGCCTCGCCGACTATCGCGTTCGCGGCGCTGCTGGGCTGTGCGATGGCGTTGACGGCATGGTCGGGCTGGCGGCGCGCACTCGCGACCCTAGCCGGCCTGGCGATCGCCGGCGGGATCGTCTGGTCGGACGTGCTCGGCTACCACGACGTTAGCCTCGCCCCCCGCGCCCAATTTGCCGAGCTGGCCCATATCGGCGAAAGGATCGCCGGGCAAGGGCCAACGCTGATGACCGACTACTCGCCCTATGGAGCACGTCACTTCCTGCGCGAAGCCGAAGCCGAATCGGCCTCAGAGCTGCGCACCAGGCCCGACCTGCTGATCTCTGGCCAGCCGCTGGCCAAGGCCACGACCGCCGACATCGACCAGTTCGCGCTCGGCGAACTGCTCGTCTACCGCACGCTGGTGCTGCGCCGCTCCCCCGTGGCCAGCCGCCCGCCCTCGCCCTACCGGCTGCTGCTGCGCGGCCGCTACTGGGATGTCTGGCAGCGCCCGACCAACATCAAACCGCCCGTGCTTGCCCACACACCGCTCGGCAACGCCATCCAGCCCGGCGCGATGCCTACCTGCTCGCAGGTCACCACGCTGGCTCGCACCCCCGGCGCGACGCGGCTCGCAGCGGTTGCGGCCACCAACCCACAGATTGTCGCCCTCGGGCAAGCCTCGCACCCGAGCGCCTGGAGCGCCCAGGGCGAACACCTGACGCTCGCCGGCGCCGGCACCGCCACGATCGAAGTCAAGATCCCCCAAGCCGGGCACTACGCCATCTGGCTCGGCGGCTCGATTTCAGGACCGGTCACCCTCGCCGTCAACGGCACCCCCATCGGCACGGCCCGCTATGAAACCCAAGAGGACGCCCAGTACGTCCCGTTTGGCTCGATCAGCTTGGCAGCCGGCCGCTATCGGCTGAGTGTCTCCTACGACGGCGGCGACTGGCGCCCCGGCAGCGGCGGCCCGCCGGCGACCGTCGGCCCACTCGTGCTCGAGCGCGAAGAACCCGAACACCCCCCCTTCACTGTTCCACTCGCCGCCGCCCACACACTCTGCGGCCGCACGCTCGACTGGGTCGAGGCGCTCGGACGCTGACTCGACGCCGCGTGTCCCCGGGTGGGGCCATCCCGCGTGGACCTTCCGGTCAACGCCGCCGGAAGGCGGAGGCGCCCAGCCGCGCTAAGCCGGCTCCAACAGGTCCTCGAGCTCGAACGGCTCGAGCATCCTGCGCAGATCGCGATCGCCGACGCCTGAGCCGCGACGCTCGGCCTCGAGCACCCATTCGAACATCGACACGAGCGCGGACGGGGTATCGAGATCGTCAGCTAGCGCTTCCTGGAACTCCTGCACGTGCCCGCGCATGTCCGCCGGGCTCGGCGTGTCGGGCTCGAGCGTCGCCACCACCTCGCGCAGCCGCCGCGCGTGGCGCGAGCCATTGGCAAGGCCGGTGTGGGCGTCGCCGAGCGGCTGCGAGTAGTGGGTGCCCAGCAGATACAGCGCTACTGCCGGCTGCCCAAAGCCTTTCATCGCCTCATTCAGTGGTACGCGCGCGTCCGGAGCGGCCGGTGGCCACTCGCGGCCGTTGCGGTCAGCGCCAAAGCAGACGTTGACCCAACGCTCGACGTCTGAGCGCGATACCGGCAGCAGGGCCAGCTCCTCACCTTCGCCACCGCCGTCTTGGCCGCCTGCTCCTGCGTGCACGTCGTCGGGCAACTCAAAGAACGAGTCGCCACCGGCAGGCGAGTTGAACAGGAACTTAGTGCCGAACCCTTCGCGCTGGAGGTAGCGCTCCAAGAAGCTGAACAACACGAATGGACGCGTCGAGCCGACGTCAACCGTCCCGGCAGTTGTCACCGGTGAGGTGCGAACCTCGACGCGAATTGCGTCGCCCGGGCTCACCGCGACGAGTTCGCCGCTGAGCGAATCGTACAGGCGTATTTCACGCACCGGACAAGACTACACCGACTTTTGCCTCGATGCGAGAAAATTTGTGTTTTCTCGCAACAGTCGGGATTCGACCGATTTTCGACACGCGCAAGCACACCCCAAGCCCTGGCCAGGACGCGTCCACACCGGTGTTTCTAGTAGAAGCGCCCACCCGTCCTGCTGCGCCGACGACGCCGAGCCCAACGTGCGCTCTTACGACCGTGCACGCGAGCACACGCGGCCTCTTGGCAGCGCAGATCCCATGCCAGGCGACGCTCGGCACCCTGACGGGTGCCGCGGTCGTACTCATACCAGCCGGTCCACTTGCGCTCATGCCGGCTACCCCTGCGCATGAGAACACCCGGCCGGCCGTTCACTGCCTGCTTGAGAGATACCCATCGCTCCGCCCACCCTTCATCGAGAGGTCTATCTTGGATCGGCGCCGGGGTGCGCGTCTTCTCAGGTCAGAGACACCCCGGCGCCGAGATGGCCTGGAGGGGCCGCCTGCTTCCTATCACGATGCTTAGCGCTAAAGCAAGGGGTTTCACAGAATTGTTTCTCATTCTTTGTAGATGGCGTAACCAATAGTGAAAACACCCCACGAACGTCTCTCACTTTGGTCGGGCTTTCGCTATGCTCGGCCTAACCTTTGGGCATCTGATGACAACCAACCTGTTCGATTATTTCGAGGAAGTAAGCGACGCTGCCACCGGTGCCCCTTGGGCAGCGCGAGCGCCGCGTAAGCCAAACGATCGTTTCGACGTGAAGCTGGTGGCGCGCGCTCGCGACTGGCAAGAGGACCCGGCCTCAGTTGCAGTGCTCGAGCGCCTGGAAGGCGAACCTTGGGTCGATCGGCTGACTCGCCGCGAGGGCGACGTCGAGTTGCGCCTGTCCGACAGCTGGATCGAGACGACCGGAGCGGCGCTGGAGGCCGGTGGCGGCGATGAAGTCGAACTGGCCGACCTGGCACGCGCCCGCCGCTATGCGATCCAGTTCTGGGACGCCAACGCGACCAAGGCCCTGCACGTCGGCCATCTGCGCAACCTCGCGCTGGGCAATTCGCTGGCGGCGGCGCTCGAACAAGCCGGCGGCGAGGTCGAGCGGCGCAGCGTCATCTCCGACGCCGGTCGTTCGATGGGCGAGGCGATGGCGGGGATCGTGCAGAGCGGTCACCACACCTCCTCCTGGCCCGAGGGCGATCAGAAGTCAGATCACTT
>DASTPN010000207.1:0-5566 GCA_035719985.1 Solirubrobacteraceae bacterium
CCACCATTCAGGAGCACTCAAAGGCGCCGGTCGGAGAGTAGCGCCGTGGCCGTCGCCGTCGGAAGAGTTGGCTATGAGCAACAGCTGAGCACGGTCGAGCACCTCACCGAGCTGCGCACCCGACTGATCGTCTCGCTCGTAGCCGTGGCTCTTGCCTTTGGGATGTGTATGTGGCAAAACCGAGTGCTGCTGCAAGTGATCAACGCACCGCTGGCCCACCAGACTCAAAAGCAGGTGAGCGCCGGGCGAGGGCCGCTTGGAGCGACCTACAAGGTCCAGCGCAGCGCACGCGACGTGGCCGGGCAGATGAGCATCCTAGTCGCGGCGTTGGAGCGGGCCGGCAGCGGCGCCAGCGCCTCGACGCGAGCCGCACTGACCGATGTCGAGCCGCACCTGCGTGCGGACGTGGCGCAGCTGTCGATCCCACCGCAGGGCGACCGTCCGGTCACGCTCGGGATCGGCGAGCCCTTCAACGCCACGATCGGAGTCGCATTCATCTTCGCGCTGATCCTGGCGTTGCCGGTGATCCTCTACGAGCTCTACGGCTTCCTGCTCCCTGCCTTCGCGCCAGAGCAGCGAAGGGTGGCCACCTCGATGCTGCTGGCGATCCCCGTGCTGTTTGCCGTCGGCGTTACTTTCGGCTACTTCGTTGTGCTCCCAGCCGCTATCCATTTCTTTCAAAACTTCAACAGCGGCGAGTTCAATGTGCTGGTCCAGGCCAGCCAGTACTACCACTTCGCCGCCGTAACTCTGCTTGCGATGGGACTTGTCTTTCAAGTGCCGGTGGCGATCCTTGCCGCCACTCGCGCGGAGATCGTCACACCGGATCAGCTCGGGCGCAATCGCCGTTACGCACTACTTGCCTGCGCGATCGTGGCCGCGCTGCTCCCGGGAGACGCAGTCACGCTGTTGCTTGAGACCGCACCGCTGTATCTCCTCTTCGAGGGCAGCCTGCTGCTGGCAAGGTGTCTGCCGCGGCCCAAACCCGCGGCAGACACAGCCGCCGGCTAGAGCACAGCCTCGATCAGCGTCGTGAACTCGGCCTGCCCGGACACGTTCGGGTGGTAGCTTTCAGACAGTGGGTTGGACTGGCCGTTCAGCCATTCAACCGAAGCACACACCTCATGCGATTCAAAGGGAACCGTTGGATTCACGAACGTGAATTTGGCCGCTTCGGCCCGTGCCTTGATCACTTTGTCGAGCAGTTCAGCCGAGCTGTTCATCTTCTTCTCGTTTTCGGAGGTCAAGAAGTTGACGTTGCAGGTCGTGCCTTCTTTAGTGAACAGCTTCGGGTAGCCGAGCACGACCACTAACGCGGTCGTCGCTCTGGAACTGATGTCTTTATATGTCGTTTCAAGCAATGCCGGCAGTTTTTTTTCGATGAATTCGTTTGCTTCTTTGATGGCGCTGCCACAGGTGAAGTAGTAGAGCGCGCAGTTGAGGATCACGTTGCTGAAGCCGGCGTCATTGCCACCGATCGTGATCGTCACAAGACTCGTTGTGCTGCTCAGATGCCCGAGCTGATTGGCGTTTACTTCGGGCGTCTTCGCACCACTGCACGCTTCGAAGTTCAGCGTGTAGCCCTTTGCCGAGGCGATCTTCGGCCCGTATGCGTCAGGGCTTCGATCGCATTCTCCCGGTTCTTCGTAAAACACTCGGGTGCCTACACCCGAAGAATACGAGTCTCCAAGCGCTACGTACTGTTGTGCGCCGGCCACCGCCGCCGGTACTAGCACCGCGAGCGCGAGCGCGACCATCCCGAGGATGATGTTCCTCTTCCCCATGTCCTACTCCTTTCGGTTGCCCACCCGACCGAGTTGGTTGGTTTTTCGAATCTTTCAATAGGTCAGGATTTGAATAACCTAACCAGCTTCTGCCCCCTACGTCAAGGAAGGCGGCAACCACAAGCGCACCGTCGGCTCACTTCAACAGCCGCGAAAGCCGGCGATCCTTCAGCTCGCGACCAGCGGTCTGACAGTCCGGACAGTAGGCGATCACATAGTCCTCGAAATGGACCGCCAGCAGCTTCGATTCGCACCGCGGACACGGCTCGCCCTCGTGGCGGTGGACGCGCAGCGGCATTGGCAGCTTGTCGGGGATCGGTAGGCGAACAGCTTGCTCATAGTGCTCGATCGCGGCATCCAGTACCTCGGCGATCGAACGTTCGAGTTCAGACGTCTCAGACTCGCTCAAGTCGCCCGAGCGCTTGAATGGCGACAGCTTCGCCTGCCAGAGAATCTCATCGACCCACGAGCGCCCGATCCCTGCGATCACATGCTGATCGCGCAGAACCGCATTCAGCGGCCGCGAGGTGTCGAGCAGGGCGGCCAGCGGCGGAGGCTTGGGCCATGCCTCGGGGCCAAGCGTGGCTATCGACTCGTCCTGCTCGAGCTCTGAGGCACGCAACAGCTTGGCCCAAGCTGCCTGCTTGGAGCCGAACTCGCGTAGTCGCAGCTCAACCTCGGAGCCGTCGGCGAGCTGTGCGCGCACGAGCAGCCGCGAGGTTTTATCGCGTGGCCCGGCCTTGCGGTCGTAGAGCTGCAGCCGCCCGGCCGACATCAGGTGCACCAGCAAAGCGAGGTCATCGCCGATCTCGATGACGAAGTGCTTGCCGCGTCTGCCGACCCGCTCGATCTGCTGACCCTCGAGCGCGGAAAGCGGCGGGTCGAATGTCCGCATCACCTTCACGCCGGGCGCGAGCACCGAGACGATCCGCGCTGCGCGCAGAACCTCATCCAAGCGCCTGGCCGTGATCTCGACCTCGGGAAGCTCGGGCATCGTCCCATGGTAGGAACGCCGAGGCGCACGACTCAAGGTGGTACCACCCGTTGCCGATCCATTCCCGCATCCCTGACGAGGAACACAAAGCCTACTGCCCAGTCCCGAGGAGAAGCCGTGTCCGCCCAGACCACACAGCTGACGATCCCGCCCAAGCGCTACGCCGCGTACGGCTGCACCGGTCTGCTCGCCGCGCTGTTGTGCGTCCTCGCGGCGATCGCCGGCCCGGCGCCCGCCCTGGCGCTCCCGACCGCCCCGGAATGGTCGAATCCGAGCACACCGGAAAGCCCCCCAGGTGTGCTCTACAGCTCGATGGCCTACGACGCTGCCGCCAAAAAGCTCGTCCTGTTCGGCGGCTTCGGCCCGCACGCCGGCAACGAAACATGGATCTTCGACGGCAGCTCCTGGGCTAAGCAGAGCACCCCGGAAAGCCCTCCCTCGCTCTCCGAGGCTGCGATGGCCTACGACCCTGCGACCGAACGGATCGTGCTCGTCGACGGCGTCCACAACGGCTCGCGCATGAACGAAACTTGGACCTACGACGGCAACACTTGGACCAAGCAGAGCACCCCCGAAAGCCCGCCGGCGCTCAACGAACCCTCGATCGCCTACGACCCGTCCACCCGCGAGCTGGTCCTCTTCGGCGGGGACAACGGGTACAGCGCGAGCAACGAAACCTGGACCTACGACGGCAACACATGGACCAAGCGCAGTCCAGCTGAAAGTCCCTCTCCGCGTAACGGTGCCTCGATGGCCTACGACCCCGCCACGAAAGACATCATCCTCTTCGGCGGCGTCGTCACCGGGCATCCCACCAGTGAAACCTGGGCCTATGACGCCGGCGCCGACGCCTGGACGCAGCAGACGCCGGCCGAAAGCCCGCCGGCCCATGTCCTCCCCGCGATGGCCTACGACGTCGCCGCTGGCAAGCTAGTTCTCGTCAACGGCCCCGAAGGCGGAAATGGCGACGAAACGTGGACCTACGACGGCACAACCTGGGCCGAACAGCCCACCGCGGCGAGCCCGCTGGTGAACTACGGCGCCGCGATGGCCGAAGACGCCGCGACGGGAGACCTGGTCTTGTTCGGCGGATATCTCGAAGGCCTCGAAACCGAGAACCCCGAAACCTTTGGGAAGGGCTTCTCGACCGAAACGTGGCTGTACAGCGTCCCCGAGGCTCCGACTCCGCCCGCGGGCGACCCCGAAGGCGCGCCGCTCGGCGGCGCGGCCGCCGGCTCGGCGACCCACTCGGGCGGCGCCGACTCAACCGGCCCGTCGGGTAGGGACCCGCATCTCGGGCCGCACCTGACGATCTTCACCAGGACCCCGGAGCCAGTCATCAACACGCACCGGATCCCGGTCCGGGTCGGCTGCGGAGATGCCCGCTGCAAGCTGTCGGCGACGGCGCGAGTGATCCTCCGCGGCCTGCCCCACGCGGTGGTATTCCACGCTCGGCTGGCGCTTGCCGCCAACCGGACCGCGGACCTGGAGATCGCGGTGTCACGACACGCCCGCTCGCTGATTCGCGACTACCTGCGGACGCACCGCCGTCTGCACATGAAGCTCGAGATCAGAGTGGCGATGACCTCGCCCGGTGTCGCGCGACAGATCGCATCGAAGCTGCTTGCGGTCTGGACGCTGCCGGGTCTGCGTTAGCCGCTGCCCGGAGCGGCGCCAGCTCGCTAGAAAGCACCGATAGGCGTGCCCGTGTAGCTCACACCCGCCGGGCTGCGCCAATTCACCCGCCAGTGGCTGCCCTGCACAGATGAGTTCAGCGTCCAGGCTCCAGCGGCGTTGGTGTGGACCTTTGCCAGCGTCTTGTATTTGTGTGACCCCTTCGCTTCGACCAGCACCGTGACTTCGGTGGCGCCAGCGGCCGGCCGCACGAGGCCCCACAGCGAATAGCCGTGGCCGTGACGTGAGACAACCAGCGGTACCGGGAATCCAAAATACAGCGGCTTGCGTTTGCCTCCATATTCCTCGAGGCCGGTCTGGAAGCCGACAAAGCCCCCGTGCACGCTCGATCCCGGCGGACCACCCAGCTTGTCGTCACGTAGCAAATACTGCGAGAACGCCGCCACGCGCGAATTTGACCAGGCAATCTTCTCGGCCTCCGCGTCGTATTCGGCCTGTCTTGACTGCGGTACCCCGAGTTGGTGGTTGGGATAGCTCTGGATGCCGAACTCGGTCAGGTAGATCGGCATGTGCGCCGGAATGGCGTGCGCAGCGGCGGCCTTATCGAGCGCGCTCGAGAGCCGCGAGAGCACGCCGATCGTGACGTTGTCCGCGCCTTGCGGTTTGGAGGTGGGCTTGCCGACCGTGTACGCATGATGCGCATAGCCGTAGGGATGCAGCTCTTCGCAGGTGCCCGACTTGCGGTAGTGCGAGTTCAGGCACAGCGCTTCGCGCAGGAACGCAAGCGGGGCCACGTCGTGGAGCAATCCTCTTTCTTTGATTTCCCGTTTGGTCAGGCTGTCCGAGCCAACGGGGGCTGTTTCTCCCATTAGTACCTTCGGCCGCGCGAGGCCGCCGGCCTGCAGGCCTTCATAGCCGGCCTGAAACAGCGAGCGATAGATGCGCGGCGAGGCCGGCTTGCCGTTGCTGGAGAACTGTGGCAGCAGAAAGGCCGGGTGGTTGGCCTCGTTCCAGATCGCAAACAGCGATACATCACTACCGAAGTGCTTGCCGACAGCGGTCATGAATTCCTTGAAATCCCGGCTGTCTGGGCGCGTTACATAGTCTTTTTTTGCCGCTGTCGCCCACTTCGGCACAGGCGCGGTGACGGTCA
>DASTPN010000208.1:0-4034 GCA_035719985.1 Solirubrobacteraceae bacterium
GGCATCAGCAGCACCATCTTCGGCATCAGCTTCTTGGTGAACTCGATGCGGGCCGGGATCGACATGCTGCCGATGATCGGGCCGAGTATGAAGCCGAGGAACAGGTCGACGATCGTCCACGCCGCACCGCCGACGACGTGCAGGAATACCAGTGGCCACAATTCATTGACGGCGATGCCGGCGATCACGAGCCCTAGCACCACCGCCACGATCGGCAGGCCGGCACGGGGGACGATCTGAAAGTCAGCGCCCGCGCCCGTGGGCGGCGCTGTAGCCGCGGATGGCTGGGTCCCCTGCAAAGGCGGCGCATCGATTGCGACGTCGTGCATGTCACGGACAGTAACGCCGGCGAGGACGCTCAGTCAACCCCGGCGCCATAGTGCTTTGTCTACACGAGCGTTGCGAGCTTGCGGCCCGCTGCGGCGAGTGCACGCGTGCTGCCCGCCTCTAGCACCACCTGTAGGTCCACGATTCGGGCCTCGAAGCGGTCGAGCCGGTCCCGAGCTGTCACCGCGTACGCCGGCACGCCCGACTGGCGTGCGCGGGTAGCGGCCTCGAAGGCGACGCTGCCGGCCAGCGTCCGGTCTTCCAAGCAAGCCACGGCGATCACGAGCGCGTGAGCAGCGAGCATGCGTGCGTCGAAGTCAAGCTCGCCGAGCCGCGCCGCCGGCGCGTGAGCCGAGGTGTCCTCGAAGGCCTGCTGCAGCGGGCAGCGGTCGCAGGCGAGGCGGCCGTCGGCTTCGATACCGCGCGCGAGCGCCCGTACGACCCGGCCTGCGTCGAGCGTCGCGTCGAAGTCCTCGCAAAGCACCAGCAGCGTGTTGGAGATCACGGCTGGCATCCTTACAGGCATGCCACGCAAAGCAAGCGGCGAGGAGCCCGAGACTCCCACGCAGATAGACGCGGCAAAGCGCGACGAAGGCGAGCCCGTCGTCCTCGACCTGTGCGGCCACGAGCTGCGCGTCTCAAAACCGAACAAGCTGTATTTTCCCGAGTCCGGCTTCACCAAGCTCGACCTGGTCAGCTACTACATCGATTGCGAGCAGGCGGTGGTGCGTCATTTGCGTGAGCGCCCGACAGTGATGAAGCGCTGGGTCGATGGCGTGCAGGGCAAGCCGTTCTTTCAGAAGCGAATACCCAACGGCGCTCCCGAATGGCTGGAGAGCGCAACGGTGACGTTCCCCAGCGGCCGCAGCGCGCGCGAGCTGGTCCCAAACGATGTGGCCCATCTCGTCTGGGGTGTGAACCTTGGCGTGATCGACTGGAACCCGTGGGCGGTGCGCAGGGCCGATCTTGACCATCCCGACGAGCTGCGCATCGATCTCGACCCAGGACCGGGGGTGAGCTTCGAGCAGGTTCGCCGCGTGGCGCTGTGCGTGCGCGAGGTGCTCGACGCCCACAGCCTGCTGGGCTTTCCCAAGACCTCGGGCTCCCGTGGCATCCACGTGTTCGTGCGGGTGCTGCCCGAACATGACTTCTCCGAGGTGCGACGCGCGGCGCTTGCGCTCGCGCGCGAGGTGGAGCGGCGGATGCCGGGCGATGCCACCTCGAAGTGGTGGAAGGAGGAACGCAAGGGGGTGTTCATCGACTACAACCAGAACGCTCGCGACCGCACGGTCGCCTCGGCCTATTCGGTACGAGCAGTCGCTGACGCGCGCGTCTCCTGTCCGCTCGAGTGGGATGAGGTCGCCGACGTCGAGCCGGCCGAGCTGCGCATCGACACGGTGCCCAAACGCTTGCGCGAGCGCGGCGATCCCAGCGAGACGATCGACGACTCGCCCGGCTCGCTGGCGGGGTTGTTGGAGCTGGCCGCCCGCGACGAGCGCGAGGGGCTCAGCGACGCGCCGTGGCCGCCGCACTTTCGTAAGCAGACCGACGAGCCGCGCAGGGTGCAGCCGTCGCGTGCCAAGCAGCGATGAGCGCATGCTCGCTGGCGCGGGCAAGTCGGCCGGCTGTCCGTCAGGATGAGCTCACATGACCCTTCCGCTCTCTCCGCCGCTCTCTCCCGAGCTCGCGCTCTCGCGCAAGGCGCTCCCGGAGGGCGAGGACTATGTCTACGAGGTAAAGCTCGACGGCTTTCGTTGCATCGCCTTCGTGGACGGCGAGGAGGTGTTCCTGCAGTCGCGCAACGGAAAGCCGCTTCACCGCTACTTCCCCGAGCTGGTGTTCCCGCCCGGTCGCTACGTGCTCGACGGGGAGATCGTCGTGCGCGACGCCGACGGCCGCGAGGACTTCGATGCGATCGGGCAACGCATCCACCCGGCAGCTTCGCGGATCGAGCTGCTCTCGCGCGAGACGCCGGCGGTATACGTGGTCTTCGACCTGTTGGCGCGGGGGGACGAGTCTTTGTTGTCATTTCCGTTTTCGGCGAGAAGGGGGGCCTTGGAGCAGTTCGTCGCGACCGCTGGATTCGCGCAGGCCCCTGTCGAGCTGATGCGCTTCGTGGGAACGGCGGGAGAGGCGCAGGAGTGGTTGCGCAGTGCCGAGGGCGCGATCGCTAAGGAGCGCTCTGCCCCGTACCTTCCCGGCGAGCGCAAGGGGATGGTCAAGGTCAAGCGCGTGCGAACAATCGACGCGGTCGTGGTGGGTTGGCGTCCCGGCAAGCACGAGGGCACAGTGGGAGCGCTGATCCTGGCGCTGTATGACGGAGATGACTTGCGCGTCGTCGGTCACTGCTCGGGTCTGACCGCCAAGGCAAAGCGCGAGCTGGTGCAGACGCTGGCTCCGTACGAGACGGGCGATCGCGGTTCCTCGGACCCGTCGCGCTGGAGCGCCGATCGCGACTTGGAGTGGGTGGCGTTGCGTCCCGAACTGGTCGTCGAGATCGACTTCGATCACGTTTCGGCGGGCCGCATCCGCCACGGCGCCAAGTTGCGGCGCTGGCGCGATGACAAGCCGCCGCGTGAATGCACGTTTGCCCAGCTGGGGAGCTGATCTCACGCTACGGGCTCGTCGGCCCATGGGCGAGCAGGAGCGAGCCGGTAGGCTCAGTTGATGAGCGAGCAGGCAACCAGCACTGCTACGGCCGCCGAGGAGGAGTATCTGCAGATCCTCTTCTGGCTGCACGAGGCGTCGTTGCCGATGACGGCCGCCAACGTCGCCCGCGCGATGCAGGTCTCGGCCCCCACGGTTCACGAGATGGTGGGCCGTCTGGAAAGCGACGGTTACATCACGCGCGGCTCAGACCGGGCGATCTCCTTCACCGATTCGGGCGTCGAGCATGCCGAGTCGATCGTGAGTCGCCATCGCCTGATCGAGCGCTTCCTCACAGATGTCCTTGGCATCCCTTGGGACGAGGTGCACGAGGAGGCCGAGCGCCTGGAGCACGCGATGTCGCCGGTGCTAGAGGAGCGGATGCTGGCTGCGATCGGCGACGCCAAGACCTGCCCGCACGGACACCCGATCGTCGCAGGCGCGCGGTTGGCGGGCGTACCACTTGCCGACGTGCAGATCGGCGCGAAGGTGCGTGTGTTGCGCTTCGAGAACGAGGCGGAGGATTTGTTGCGCTACCTAAAGGCCTCAGGCATCGAGCCAGGGATGGAAGGCACGCTTGCCGAGCACGACGATGAGCAGGTGGTTGTCAAGGGCCCCGACGGCACGAGCTGCGTGCTCACCCCGAGCGTGGCCGAGACTGTCTCGGTCCAGGCCGACCCCTCGCCGCCACCGCGTACCGCGCTGCCAGAGCAGTTGGTCCTCGGTCAGCGCTACGGGCGCTAAAGCGAGCGCATAGCCTCGGCCAAGCGGCCGATGCCCTCGTCTATCTGCTCGGGCGTGACGCCCGAATAGGCCAAGCGCAGCGTGTTCTCGCCGCCCTCGATCAGGAAGTCGGTGCCCTTCACGAACGCCACGCTCATCTCGGCGGCCAACTCGAACAGGCGAGCGACGTCGGTGCCCTCGGGCAGCTCGACCCACATGAAATAGCCCCCCTCGGGCTCGACGAAGCGGGCTTCGGGCAGCTCGCGGCGCAGCGCCTCCGCCAGGGTCTTGGCGCGCTTGGCAAGCGACGTGCGCACATTCTCGATCGAGCGCTCGAT
>DASTPN010000209.1:0-15617 GCA_035719985.1 Solirubrobacteraceae bacterium
GAGAGGTTGCCGAGAACCGAGGAGGAGGTATCCACGAACACCCGCGTGCTTGCGCTGGAGTACTGCAGAGCACGAGGCTTGAGCGCCAGACCGTCCAGGCGATACACGCTGAGCACAGCAGCCACGATGGCTACGAACACGCCGATCGCAAGCGCGACCCTACGTCGCGCGAGCTCTCGTATTACAAGGGCAAACTCCATCTAATTCGATCCTTCCGGTGGGCGTGTTCGTTAGACAACCAACGCGTCCACGACCACGCTTTTTTTGCGCGGTTCCAGCTTTTGTAAGCGCCAGGCGCGCCTGGCGGCGGCCAGTCGGGGGCAGGAGACCGATGCCGCGGGCCTGCTCGGCGCGAGAATCGGTCCGCCGGAACGTTGTCTTGATGATGAGTGCAACTGCAATCCAGCCGAGTGGGTCACGCGATCGAGCGAGCACCGCGGAGCACGACGATCCATGCGCGGCAACGACGTCGAGCGAGGGGCGCTACCAGCCCGACCTCAGCATCCTCGTCGTAACCCACAACCGGGCTGAGTTGGCGCTGATGACGATCGGATCGGCGCGCGCCGCGACCCGCGGGCTGACGGTGCAATGGATTGTCGTGGACAGTGGCTCGAGCGACGGCACGCCAGAGAAGATCCAGGCCGCCTATCCCGACGTGCGCGTTCTGCGTGAGCAGAACATCGGCTTCGCGGCGGCCAACAATCGCGGCCTGCCGCTTGCCCACGGGCGCTACGTGCTGTTGCTCAACCCCGACGTGCAGACCTGCTCGGGGACGTTTGCCGATCTGCTGAGCAAGCTCGACTCAAAGCCGCGTATCGGTGTGGCAAGCGTTATCCAAACCACGCCGGGGGGGCATCTGGAGCGCTCGATTCGCCGCTTCCCCTCTCCGTGGCGTTCGATCGGCGAGGCGCTGGCTGCGCCACGTTTGCGTGGACTGCGACGCCTCGGCGAGGAGGAGTCCCGGCCGAGGGCCTATCGAAACGAGGCAAGCGCCGACTGGCTGGTCGGCGCCTTCCTGATCGCAAGAGCACAGGCGTTGCGCGAAGTCGGTCCGCTCGATGAGCGCTTCTTCCTGTACTCCGAGGAGACGGACTGGTGCTATCGCTTCCGACTGGCCGGCTGGGAGGTCAGTCATCTTCCAGTCATGACGGTCGTCCACCACACCAGCCGCGTGCCGCGTCCTGACCTGTGCGCCCAGTTGAGCCACGCCAAGATCCTGTTTGCACGCAAGCACTACGGGACGACGCGCGCGGGCGCAATCCGTGCCGCGCTGGCCTTGCGCCACGCGCTGCGCGCGGGACTGCTTTCCCTCGTCGCCCGTATACGGCCAGCTCGGGTCGTGCAGGCGAGCGCCGAGCGTCACGCGTTGGCGGTCGTGCTGGGCCTGACGCGAGCACCGTTCGAGCGCTGAGCTGACCGATTGCGGGCGACGGGTTCTCGCTCGCTCAGCCGAGCTGCTCGTAGACCTTGCGCAGAGCCTGCTCGGAGCGCTCCCAGCCCAGCTCCAGCGCGCGCTCGCGTGCCAGCCCGCCGAGCTCCAGCCGCAGCTCGCCGTCATCGGCGAGCCGGCGCACAGCCTCTGTGAACGCCCCGAGGTCGCCGGCGGGCGCATACAGAGCCGCCGAGGCGGCCGTGCGCATTGTCTCGCGAAGCTCGTAAGCCACGGTGGGGCGTGCGCAGCCCATGTACTCGGCGATCTTGATCATCGTCGAGCCGTGGTTGAGCGCAGTCGCAGGCGCCGGGTCCAAGGCGATGTCTGCATCGGCGATCAAGGCCGCCACCCGCTCGTGCGGAACCTGACCGGCGAAAGTGACGCGTGCTTGCAGTCCCAGCGTCCGGCAGCGCTCGGCCAGCTCGTCGCGGGCCGCGCCGTCGCCGACGATCGTCAGATGAGCGTCGGCCAGCTTCGGCGAGCTGAGAATGTCGGGCAGCTCGAGCACCCCGTCCTGCACGTCCAGCGTCCCGACATAGACCAACTTCGCGCTGCTCAGCCTCCCCCCCCGCGCGCGGGGAGGGTCAGGGAACTCGGCCGCGCGCGGCCCGTTACGAACGATCGTGACCTCGCCGCCAAACCTTTTCGGAGCGCGAGCGATGACAAGTTCACGTTGTGTCTGATTGGTCACGATCACGTGATCGGCGCAACCGATGGCCAGCCGTTGAGCCCCGCGCAGCGCCCCCAGGGCTGCCGAGGAGCCGAACTTCGCTTCAAACAACTCGGGGCCGGAATCGTGCATGTCATAGACCACGCGACCGCCAAGCAAGCGCATCGCGAACCCGGCCAGCGCCAGCGTGTCCGGCGGCCCGTTGACGTGTAGCGTGCGCGCGCCCGCCAACATTTGGGCGAGCGAGCGCACGAACAACTGCAGATGGGCGATCCCGTACTCGAGCGCATAGGACCAAGGCGAGCGGCTTGCCCACACCGTCCGGTAGCGACGGATCTCCACTCCGCGCAGGCGCTCGCGCGAGCGCTGACCGGCGCCCCTGGGGGCCAGCACCACCACCCGATGGCCGGCCCCGGCAAGCGACTCCGCCTCGTTTCGCACCCGTGTGTCCTCGGGGTATGTGAAGTTCTCGAGCAGCATCACGATCCACCGCGAGTTCGGTGAATCGCGGCGATCCGTCGCCTGGGACGCCTGCGTGGCCATGCACGATCAACGGGAGGCCCAATGAGCTGCTTGCATGAGGTTCGCAAGACGCCGAGGATCGCGACCGTTGCATGGAGGAGTCCTACTCCGATTGATCGGCTCCCAAGCACCGAAATGGCCACACCAGAAACACAAAGCACCGCCGAGGCACCGCCGCCGGCTACAGAGGAGCCGCCCATCCGCATTGCCCTGCTGCTTGCGCCCTCACCAGATGACAGGTTGGGCGAGCGGCCGCTGAGTGCCGCTCACACGCGAACATTGCAGGCTCTGGAGCGCGCCTACCCCGTCCGCTTCGAGCGAGTGGCCACAACGCCGACGAGCGACTTTGACGGCATGCTTGCCCTGGGAGCGGTGGATGCTGCAGTAACGACAGAGCTGCCGAAGCTGCTGCTGCCCGACGGTTGGAGAGGCGAGCGCGCCGGCGCCTCCAACGAGCACGCCGAGCGCTCCTGCGAAGTTCTGATGGCCGACGATTTGCGTCTTGAGCGCCCCCTCCGCGGACGAGCCCTCCAGGAGGAGACGATCGCGCTCGAGGCGCCGATCGACCTCGGCCGGGGTGCTGTGCTTGCCAGCACGCTGGGCCGGCCGGTCTGGTGGAGACTTGACACGGGGGCGACTGAAACGGATATGTGCACCTATCCGCTCGCCGAACTGAGCCAAGACGAGTCGTTGCGCGAGCACTTGCGAGCCGGGCGCTTCATGGGCCTGTTGCCGCTGGTGTCTTTCCTGAAGCGGCTGCTCGGCCAGGGCGACTGGCGCGAGCCGCCACTGCGAGCATCTTTTGTGATCGACGATCCCAACCTGCATTGGCGCTCATACGGTTTTCTCGACTATCGCGAATTGGTCGCGCACGCGACCCGGCACGGCTATCACGTCGGGTTCGCGACGGTTCCACTCGATGGCTGGTTCGTCGAACCCCGCGCCGCCGCGCTGCTGGCGCGCAACAGGTCGGTGCTTTCGTTGCTGATCCACGGCAACAATCACGTCTCGCGCGAGCTCGCGCGCCTGCGCACCGACGCGCAGGCGCAGCCGACGATTGCGCAGGGACTTCGCCGCATCGCCTCGTTGGAACGTCGCTCGGGCGTGCCGGTGGAGCGCGTGATCGTGCCTCCCCACGGCGCCTGCTCGGAGGCGGCGCTCAGAGCCGCCTTTCGGCTGGGATGCGAGGCCGCCTGCGTCAGTCGCCCCTACCCGTGGCGCGATGGGCTGCCGGCGGCTACGCCACTTGCTGGCTGGAGTCCGGCGGAGCTCGTTACCGGCGGCCTGGCAGTCCTGCCCCGTCATCCGCTGAGCGCGCCACGCGAAGATCTTGTGTTTCGCGCCGTCCTCGGCCAGCCGCTAATACTTTACGGTCACCACGGCGATTTCGCTGACGGCCTGGACACCTTCGAACAGGCCGCAAACGACATCCACTCGCTCGGAGAGGCGCGTTGGGGCTCGCTCGGATCGATCGCCCGGCAGAGCTACACTACGCGGCAACTCGGAGATCTGCTGTTCGTGACAATGCACGCCAGACGGGTGGCGGTCGAGCTTCCCAGTAGAGCGCGGACACTTCGCTGCTCAATCAACGAGCCGTTCGGCGGATCGGGGGGCCATGTCCTCGCTCACGCCCGGGGAAGCGTCGCGGTCTGCTTCGAGCGGGGACGCGGCATCTCAGAACCGCTTTCGTTCGAAGGCCCGCGGGTAGAGCTGACGCTCCAAGCCGACCGTCCGATCGATCCTGCCACCGTACGTTCGCGGCCGAACGGTCCGTGGCCGCTGATCAGACGCTGGATAGTGGAGGCGCGCGACCGCCTCCAGCCACACACAAGTTCCCCACCGTCACGACCGTTTATCCAGCGATGATGCAAACCCTGCTTGTCGAGCAGGCCCATTCCGCACGCCGCCAGCCAGCAAGCCCAGGACGCAGGCGAATCCTGCTGGCCGTCCACAGCGCCAAGCTGGGAGGAGCTGAGCGGATGGCGCTGCTGGAGGCCCAATATCTCAAAACACGGTTCGATCTGTTGATCTCCGTGCCGGAGGGACCTCTGCGCTCCAGCTTCAGCGAACACGGCGAGCTGACAGCCGCAGCCGCCACCCTGCCGTTGTGGGGCGCCTCGCCGACGCGCTGGCTTCGCAGCTCGGCACGGACGCTGCTCGATGCACTCGCGATGGCGAGATTGATCCGGCGTCGCCGTGTCGAGCTGGTACTCACCAACAGCTCCGTTTGTGTTGCCGCTGCGCTGGCGGCCAGGCTTGCGCGCGTGCCGGTCGTGGTACACGCGCGCGACGTGCCCAAGTCGCGTCTCGCGCCCCTGGTAATGCGAACGCAAGCAAAGCTGGCCAGCACGGTCGTCGTTATCTCCGACGGCCTGAGACCGTATTTCCGCGGCACTCGCCGGACCCGGGTCGTGCGGATCGCGGACGGCGTCAACATCCGGACGCGGCCGGTCGACGGGTCGGGGCAGTGCGAGTTCAATTCGCCACTCAGACTGTGTCTAATCGGAGCGATCGATCCCCGCAAGGGCCAGGACATCGCCCTCACCGCGCTTGCGAAGTTGGGCGAGTTGGGAATTGCAGCAACCCTGCAGTTGGTCGGGCGCGCGCTTGATGAGCAGTTCGTAGCGGCAGTCCGCCAACAAGCCGACCGCCTTCAGCCGCCGGCAGCCGTGGAGTTCATAGGCGAGGTGCAGGACGCCGGCCCTTATCTCGAGCGTGCCGACATAGTGCTGGCGCCCTCTCGCGGGGAGTGGACTCCGTTGGTGTTGATGGAGGCTTTGGCACAGGGCAAGCCGGCGATTGCGGCCAATGTCGGCAGCGTTGCCGAGGTGATCGACGATCGCGTGTCCGGCCTGCTCGTCGCACCCGACAGCCCGGCCGAGCTTGCCGATGCGATTGTCGAAATGCTGGACGATCCCGCCGCGGCCGTGGCGATGGCACAACGCGGCCGTGCCCGCATCGCAGCTGATTTCAGTGTCGAGCGGACACTCGAGGGTCTGCAAGACGAGCTCAACCGACTCTTGGTCGATCGGCCCGTCGGGCTGACACGCGAGTCAGGGCCCCTGCAACCCGTTCATTGAAGATGAGAGCCAAGGGCGTCATCGTCGTTCCACCGGCGGATCGAATGATCGGATCATGGCTCGACGCCACGCGGGCCACCTCGCTGCACCGCATCGCCAACCGGCCGATCATCTGCCACGCGCTAGACGCTCTCGCGGACGCGCAGATCACCGAAGTCGTCATCGTGACGCCCCCCGAAGCGGCTAGAGAGGTCATGGACTGCATCGAGCGCGAAGGCCCCTCGAGCGTCGACATTCGCCAGGTGATGCACGACTACCAACTGGATCCGGCGGTCACGCTCGACACGGTGGCTGAGATGATCGGGGACGCTCCCGCCATCGTCCATCGCGCCAACGGCCTATTGGGGACGCCGCTGACACCTCTGCTGGATTCGCTCGAAGAGGAGTCGGCGGATCTGGTATTGCTGGTTGCACCCGGCGCCCGCAACACCGAGCGTCTTGCCCCGACCTCGCAGCGGATGCTGCGCATCGCCGAGCTGGACCCCGACAAGTCGGCGTTCGGAGTCGCCGGCGTCTGCGTGCTCGCCCCTGGCGCTTTTCGCCATGTTCGAGGAGCCACATGGTCGGCGCACGGCCTCGAGCTCGAGACCGTGGCCGAGGGCCTGGCCAGCGCGGGCGGATGCATCCATGTCCGGGTGGTGCGAGCGTGGCGCAGTTTCACCGGCAACGCCGTCGACCTGCTGGACATGAACAGAGCCGTGCTGGACACGCTCGAAGATCATTTGACCCCGGCCGAGACGAACGGCAATCGCTTCGAGGGTCGAGTTCTGATCGACCCAACGGCATCGGTCAGCGCGAGCGTCATCTGCGGCCCGGCGATAGTCGGCGCCGGCGCCCAAATCGCTGATTCCTATATCGGCCCTCACACCTCCATCGGCGAGAACGTGCACGTGGAGTGCGCCGAGATCGAGCGTTCGATCGTGCTCTCCGGCGCCAGCATCCAACACGTCGGCGGCCGCCTGGTCGCAAGCGTCGTCGGGCGCGACGCGCGAATCTTTCGGGACTTCTCGGTGCCTCGCGCGATCCGCCTGCAGGTCGGAGACGGCGACGAGGTCGCGCTCTGCTGAGCCAACCCAGCTGGATGCGTCTCACCCGTTTCGCCCACTACGTGGTGGGCTTGCTCCTGATGGCTCTCGCCGCGCCCGCGCTGGTTGGCTGCGCCAAGAGCGTATCCGTAGCGGCACCCCAGGTACAGGGGCATTGCAGCGTCACACTCTCACCCGGACAGGACGTGGCAGCCACGGTGGCCTCCGCAAGCCAGAACGCGGTGATCTGTCTGCAAGCGGGAAGTTATCCCACGCTCAAGCTCTCGGGCCTCAAACCAAACGGCTATGTGACCCTGCGCTCAACTCACGCCCGGCAAGCCGACTTCGATGGGATCGACGGGCAAAACGTCAGCTTCCTACGTTTGGAAAAACTGACCGTCCGTGGCCCGGTTTCGATACTTCAGTCCGCACATGACATACAGCTCCTGAACAACGACATAGGTCCCGGCACCTGTGGCGTGTACCTGTACTCGTGGCAACATGAAACCTTTAGACGCGTCACCATCGCGCAGAACTACATCCACGACCTCAACTTCACCGGGCCGGAAGGCGTGTGCAGCGGTTATGGGATCGAGGCCGTGGGTGGCGTTGACAACGTCCAGGTGACAAACAACACGATCGCCCACGTAGCCAACGACTACGTCCAGCTGGGGGGCGGCGAAGACTGGACGGTCGCACACAATCTGTTTCTCGGGCCATCGCTGCGTCAATCCCATGGAACCGTCCACCAAGACCTGTGGCAGGTCTTTGGCGGAGGCGCCAACCTACGGTTCGCCAACAACGTCGCACGCAACACCGAAACGCAGGAGTCGCTGCTCTTTCAAGAAGGCATCTACCACAACGTACGGGTCGAAAACAACCTCTTCGACCACGACTCCTCAGGTTATTCGGTGCAGATGTTTCAAGTCGACGGGCTCACGTTCACCTACAACACGTTCGTGGGCTCCACCTGGGGAGTCATATTCCGCGCCGACGACCCCGACGCCGGGCGGGGGCAAGGGTACGTGGTGGAGCACAACATCTTCGGCTCCACCTCAGGTGGCACACCCGACGTGAGCGAGTACCGCGCTTTCGGGACCTACGACTACAACGTCTCCCAGGACGGCTCGGCCAGCGGACCCCACAGCGTGCGCCACTGGCATGCACACTGGAGTGGCAAGCCCGGCTCACAACCTCGGTGCCTGCCGTTCGCAGCCGGTTATCGCCCCACAAGTTCAACCGCCCAAGCGGCGTTTAGTAGGCGATGGCGCAGCGGCTGCTCGTAGTCTCCCCGGTCCGCAACGAGGCCGCTCATATCGAGCGGGTCGGTCTCGCGCTAGCGGCGCAAACACGCCCACCCGACCAGTGGGTGGTCATCGACGACCGCTCCACCGACGACACCCCTGAGATCCTTTCCCGCCTTGCCGAGCAACTGGACTTCATGACGGTGATGCAAAGCCCGCCCGCAAGCGACACTGCCTCAAAGGATCGCCTGGCGGTAGCGGCCGAGTCGCGCGCCTTCAACGCTGCCCTGGCCGCCACCCCGTGGGAGACGTTCACGCACGTGGCAAAGCTCGACGGCGACATCGAGCTGCCCCCCCACTACTTCCAATCGCTGCTTGAAACCTTCGCGCAAGATGCCACGCTTGGACTGGCGGGTGGCGTCCTGCGAGAGCCCGAGGGAGACGGGTGGAGCGCCGCGAACGTCGCAAGCGACTACCACGTGCGTGGCGCTCTGAAGTGCTACACACGCGAGTGCCTAATCGCCATCGGGGGCATCCAGGAGCGCCTGGCCTGGGACACGATCGACGAGGTGTACGCCCGCATGCACGGCTTCACCACGCGCACCCTGCCCGACCTCATTGCGCTTCATCATCGCCCGTGCGCGAGCGCCGACGGCATCCTACGCGGCCGGGCACGGCACGGACGATGCCTCTACATCACGCATTATCCGGCGTCCTGGGTGTGGCTGCGCGCGTTCAAGACGGCGTCGGAGCGCCCGCGGGTGCTATCCGGCCTGGCATTCCTCGGGGGCTACCTGTGGTCAGGGATAACCCGCGTCCAGCAGGTGGAGGATCCGAAGTTCCGCGCTTTCATGCGCGGCGAGCTCGGTGCGCGTGCGCGGCGGGCCCTGCGCCTTCGGGCGCAGCTGGCGCGTGTGTCGATGGAGGCCGACACACGCTAAGCGTCCCGCTCTGACGCGGGGCGCTTAGCGTGCCGGCTCGGACTTCCCCGACACGTGCCGGGCGAGCTTTCGCTCGACCAGCCCTCAGGAGCCGAAGTAGCTGCTGCCGATGTCGGTGCCGTCGGCGGCGCCGAGATGGCCGAGCGAACCGCTTGCAAGCGCCCAACCGGCCCACGTCGAAGGCTCCGAGCCGCCGCCGACATAGGTGGGTTTGCCCACGATTCCGCTTGTACCGACCGACTGGCCTTCGGCGAGGTTATTGACCATCGTGAATCCACTGGTCGACTGTCCCTCGGTTAGATCTAGCCCGCCCGTGAGGACGTTGTTGGAGATCGTCTCTGAGGAGCTAGCCCCAACGTTCACATGGCCGATCCTGACCATGGCGCCATGACCGAACGTGTCGTGGCTGATGACGTCGTGCGAGCCGCCGCCGATTACGATCTGCCACGGGTATTCGCCGTCGGTGTCGAACACGTCGTTGGTCACGGTCATTGGGCTGCCGTTGCCGTCCGGAGACATGATCCCATCGGAGTTACCGTGGAAGTAGTCGCCTGTGACGGTTGTGTTCTGCGCGCCGTAGAACTGGATCGGATCGACATGCGCCGCACACGAGCCCTCCTTCATGTTTTCGAACACATCGCCCGGGCCGATAACGGTGCCAGACCCGCCGCCCGTGATGTTCACGCCGTCGGTACATCCGTTGCGCCCGAATGTGCTGTGTGAGATGACTACGCCGTTGGTGCCTGATACACCTTTGTTCTCGCCGTTGATCTCCAAGCGACCCTCGTTCCCGCAGCCGCCCTTGCCTTCACCGATGTTAAAGAAGGTACTACCTTCAACAAGGATGTCGATATTGGCACTCGTGGGAGTCAGGATGCATAGGCCGCTTGTGAAGACGTCTGAGATCCAGTGAATGTGAGTAGCTGGCGCACTGGAGCTACCCGCGTTGCCGCCGGCGATCGTCAGACCTTCAAACGTGATATTCGACGATGTCGTGACGTTCGCATAGCCCAGCACCGCCTGCGACTGGCTCACGCCGGCCGCCGGCTTGATGGTCACCATGCTCGACTTGCTCGTCGTCACGCTGACTTCTCCATAGTTTCCGGCGTTCAGGCAGATCGTCGAGCCGGCGGCCGCGTTCTTGATAGCCGTGGCGAGGCCCGAGCCGATCGTGGTCGTGCAGCCGGTGGTGACCACAGCCGCATTTACCACCGAGCTTGCCGCGGAGCTTGCGGAGCTAGATCCGCCGCTGTTGGTGGCCGTGACCGCCACGCGAACGGTGTGTTCGACATCGCTGCCAGTCAGCTTGTAGCTGGAGGACGTCGCACCGCCGATATTGACGCAACTCGCGCCAGAGGCATTGCAATCCTGCCACTGGTATGCGTAGGAGGTCGGACTGCCAGACCACGAGCCCGTGCTCGCGCTCAACGTCTGCCCTTCTGTCGCCGTCCCACTGACCGACGGCAACGCCGTCTTGGAGGGCGCGGACGGCGGCGGCGGGGGCGGCACAGCCACAACGCTCGCCGTCTGCGAGGAAACAGCCGAGCTGAACCCGCCGCTGTTGGTGGCTGTGACCACCACGCGAATGGTGTCTTCGACATCGCTGCCGGTCAGCTTGTAGCTGGAGGTCATCGCACCGCCGATATTGACGCAGCTAGCGCCAGAGACATTGCAATCCTGCCATTGATAGGCATAAGAGGTCGGGCTACCAGACCACGAACCGGTCGTCGCGCTCAACGTCTGACCTTCTGTCGTCGTACCCGAGATGACGGGCAAAGCCGTGTTGGACGGCGCGGGCGGCGGCGGGGGGGGCGGCGGTTCGGCAATCACAACAGAGCTAGACGCCGAGGAGGCCGATGCCGAGCCGCCGCCGTTGGTGGCCGTGACGAGCACCCGGATCGTGTCTCCCACATCGCCCGCGGTGAGCGTGTAGCTCGAAGCCGACCCTTCGTTGATATCGACACAGCCTTCGCCGGAGACTTCGCAATCCTGCCACTGGTATGCGTAGGAGGTCGGACTGCCAGACCACGAGCCCGTGCTCGCGCTCAACGTCTGCCCTTCTGTCGCCGTCCCACTGACCGACGGCAACGCCGTATTCGCCGGAGCCGCGGGCGGCGATTCTGCCACGATAGTCGTGGCCGGAGAGCTCATCGAGCTAGATCCGCCCGCATTTGTGGCGGTCACCATCACCCGCATCGTGTGGTTCACGTCGGTTTGGCTCAGTTTGTAGGACGCTTGGGTCGCGCCAGCGATGGAGGCACAGCTGCGACCAGAGGAGCTGCAGTCCCGCCACTGGTAGGAATATGTGGTCGGACTACCGGTCCACCCGCCGTTACTGGTGTTCAGCACCTGGCCCGCCATCGGTTTACCGCTCACCGCTGGCATTACGGTGTTCGTGGGCGCTGCCGGTAGAGATGCGCCAACAACGGCACTGGGTGCCGAGCTCGCCAGGCTCGTGCCGCTGGCATTGGTGGCACTCACCACTACCCGGATCGTGCGACCGACGTCGGTTTCGCTCAGCAGATAGGTGGAGGAACCGGCGCCACCGATGTTCGTGCAGTTCAGACCCGACGTGTCGCAGTCCTGCCATTGGTAGGCAAAGGAGGTCGGGCTACCAGACCACGAACCCGTGCTCGCGCTCAAGCTCAGGCCTTCTGTTGCGGTGCCGGCGATCGCGGGCAAAGCCGTGTTGGACGGCGCGGGCGGCGGCGGGGGCGGCAACGCGACAACGCTCGCCGTCGGCAAAGAGGCGACCGAGCCCGACCCACCAGCATTAGTGGCAGACACGGTCACACGAAGGGTGTGACCGACGTCGCCGGAGTTGAGCAGATAGCTTGGGCCGCTTGCGCCGGCAACGTCGACGCAATTAGAGCCCGAACCGTCGCAAGCTTGCCACTGATAAGCGTAGGAAGTCGGACTGCCAGACCACGAGCCCGTGCTCGCGCTCAACGTCTGCCCTTCTGTCGTCGTACCGGTCACCGACGGCAACGCCGTATTCGCCGGAGCGGCGGGGAGCGGGGCCGACGGCAGCGGCGGAGGCAGAGGCGGAGACAGGATCACCGATTCAGCGGTCACGTATCCCGAAACCGGGCATTCGTGGTGCGTGCGACCGATGCTCAGAGTGGACGGTAGGCCGGTGAGATTGCCCTGCAAGCTGGTGGCGCTCAAACACGAGCCACGCTCCACGTTGCGATAGTGAAAGGAGCCGCCCTCGCCGAGCAAGGCCATCCAGTAGTAGCCGCCAGCTGCGATCGACCTCGCGCTAAGCGACAACGTGTTCCAGATGCCCGCCGTCGGAAAGTTGATCACGCCAGTGCTCAACAGCGCGCCCGGGTGACCGCTCGCATCGGCATAGAGACCAACCACAATCGTCGTGGCGGTATTCCCCGAATCGACGTATACCTGCGCCGCGGCTGCCGTTCCAGAGGCGATCGAACGAAAACGAAACGCCTGTGAGCGCCCGGGGCTGATGTAGGCCTTGTGCGAGAGGGTCGCGGTTTCTCCCAAGAGAATCGTCGCCGAGTCGAGCGTTGGGCTGAACACGCCGACACCTCGGGCGGATTTGACCTCTTGGCGAGCCTTTGCCTTGCCCTTTTTGTGCGACCTTGTCTTTCCCTTTTTGTGCGACAACCTGTCGGCCTTTTGGTGCTTTTTACGCGCGTGGGAACGATGTGCTGTATGTGATCTTTCAGACCGCTTGCGACCAGCGCCCATCGCCGATGGAATCATCGAGAATGAAAAAGCCAAGAGTGCCAATAGGGGCAGGAGAAAACGTAGCCGGGGCGCGAGCATCGTGGGCCTCCGAGAGCGGTGGTTGTGTACGGTCCTCCCTCACTTCGACAACTACCACACAACCAGTGAATAACGCCCAGGAGGATGGACGGGCGTTCGAAGTGGGAGTTACCCACCCACACCCATGAGATCTACCCAGCCGCCAACGGCGAAACGCCGCAGGAGATCAGGAGCCGAAGTAATTCGTGCCCATGTCGCTGCCGTTGCTGGCAGCCATGTGGCCGAGCGATGCAGTAGTCAACATCCAGCCTCCCCAGGTGGACGGCTCGTTGCCCCCACCCGAGTAGGTCGGCTTGCCCATGATGGCGTGCGAGCCGAGAACTTCGCCTTCGACGAGGTTGTATTCAATCGACCATCCGCTACTCGACTGTCCCTCGGAGAGTTCCAAACCGCCGGTCAGGACGTTGTTGGCGATCGTCTCTGTTGACGCTGTCGCACCAACATTGACATGCCCAATCCTGACCCGCGCGCCATGACCAAAGGTGTCGTGGCTGATTACATCGTGCCCACCCCCACCGATCACGATCTGATCGGGATATTCGCCGTCAGTGTCAAAGACAGTGTTGGTGACAGTCATCGGGCTACCATTGCCGTCGGGGGACATGATTCCATCTGAATTATCGTGAAAATAATCACCTGTAACGACCGTGTCGCTAGCGCCATAAAACTGGACGGAGTCGACGTGCGCCGCGCAGGAACCTTGCTTCAGTTCGCTGAATTCGTCACCTGGGCCGATTTGCGTGCCGCTGGCGCCTCCGGTGATGTTCACGCCATCCGTGCAGCCGCTCGGGCTGCCTCCAGCAAAGAGATCGTGGGAGATCACGACGCCGTTGATACCCGATACGGACTGGTTGTCGCCGTTGACCTCCAGACGCCCCTCGTTGTTGCATCCGCCTGTGCCGATGTCGACAAAGCTGCTGCCTTCCACCAACACGTCAATGTTTGCGCTCGTGGGCGTCTGGATGCACAGACCGCTTGTGAACGCATCGCCAATCCAGTGCACATGCGTCGCCGGCGCGCTCGAGCTGCCTGTGTTGGCACCCGCGATCGTCAGATCTTCAAATGTCAGGTTCGAGGAGGTGGTGACGTTTGTCGAGCCGAGCACAACCTGAGACCTGTTCACGCCCGCGGCCGGCATGATTGTGACCATGCTCGACTTGACGACGCCAAGCGTAATCGACCCGTAGTTGCCCGCCTGCAAGCAGATAGTCGAGCCCGAGGCGGCGCTCTGGATCGCCGACTGAAGGTTGGAAGCGATTGTGATCGTACAGTCTGGGTTTGCCAAAGCCTGGTCCACGACCGAGCTCACCGCAGAGTCAGCCGGCGTGGTGCCGGCGCCGTTGGTGGCGCTCACCATTACGCGAACCGTGTGGCCAACGTCGCTCGCCGAGAGCCTATAGGTGGAGTTGGTGGCCGTGGCCACATCGACGCACCCGGCTCCGGAGCTATCGCAGTCCTGCCACTGATAGGAGTAGGAGGTGGGCGCCCCGCTCCAGGTGCCCTTGCTGGCCGTTAGCGACTGGCCTTCGGTGGCCGTTCCGCTGAGGCTAGGCGGAGTTTCATTGCTCGGCGGCGCTGGTGGCGGAAGCAGCGGTTCGGCGATTGTCGCGGTCGCCGCGGAACTCGAGGAGGCCGATCCAGAGCTGTTGGTGGCGCTTACGAGCACGCGGATGGTGTGAGCGACGTCGCCGGCGCCGAGACGGTAGTCGGCTTCAGAGGCTCCGAGGATGTTCGTGCAGTTTTCGCCGGATGCGTCGCAGCTCTGCCATTGATAGGCGTAGGAGTTGGATTCCCCGGTCCAGTTCCCCGGGGTGGCTTCGAGCACTTCGCCCTCGATCAAGACCCCGACGATCGTCGGTGGGCTGACGTTGTCCGGCGGTTCGGCAGGCGCCGCGGGCGTCACCCTTTTGGATATGGACGAGTTTGCGGCGCTCGCGCCGCCCGCGTTCACGGCTTCGACGACGACCATCGCTCGCTGGCCGATATCGGCGGCACCAAGCGTGTAGCTGGCGGAGTTGGCGCCCGCGATGCTGGTACACCCACTGCCATGACTGTTGCAGTCCTGCCACTGGTAGGTGTAGGCAGTCGGAGCGCCTTCCCAGCTGCCGGTGGTTGCGCTCAACGTTTCGCCCTGCACGGTCGGGCCGAGGATGCTCGGGGGGATGACATTCGTCGGCTTCGCCGGCGGCGGTGAGGGTTCTTCGGGGCTTGACGGCCCCGAAGGGCTAGCACCACCAGCCGGAGACACTGGGGCCAGCGCGGAAGTAAGCGGAGATGGCGAACCTGCGCCCGCCGCGGGTGGCCTCGGCACGATGTGGCCAGTAGGCGCCCGAGGCTTCTTCTTTATCTTACGGCAGCGCTTCTTGACAGAGCGATGATGCAGCTTGGAGCGCTTACAGACACGGTGGCGACGCTTGGCCGGCTTGCCTGCCTTGGTGTGCACCTTGCCCGCGCTGAGCGAACCGGTCAGGATCTGTGCTCTCCCGCCGGCAGACGCGCCTGGCCAGGAACCCAATCCGGTGGCGATCGCCCCGAAGCTCGATGCGCTCGCTAGCAGCGCGACCACAGCTGCTGCTATCAACGAGCGGCGGATGACCAGTCTGCGCGTCACGCGTCTCCTCCGGGCAGCACATCCGTGGATTGGCACGTCTTGCAGCGGCCACTACGTCCATGCGTGACCCCCTACCCTACTGGCACCGGCGCGCAGTCTAGCATCGGTCACCCACCACGAGGTCATCAACCACGGAGAAGCAAACCCCGTAACGCTGGACGACGCGCTCTTCGTCTAACTTCCTGTCCGTGCACTACTCCGACGACGCGCTGCGAATCGTGCTCGCCGACAGCCACCATTTCTCTCGCGAAGGTCTGCGTGGAATGCTTGAGACTGCGGGGATGTCCGTGGTCGGCGAGG
>DASTPN010000210.1:0-15466 GCA_035719985.1 Solirubrobacteraceae bacterium
GTCGTGCCGCCACCGCGCGCCAGATCGTCTCGATCGGCAGCATCGCCTACGTCGGCAATCACGGCGGCGAGCTGCTGCGCCCTGGCGCGATTCGCCCCGAGCTCGATCCGGACATGAGCGCATGGTCAGAGCGCGTGCGGGCATTCGCGGCGCGCGCCTACACGCCGGAGTTGCAGCGCGCACGTGTGCGCAGCGAGGACAAGGACGCGATCGCCGCTTTCCATTGGCGCGGCGCTCCCGACGAAGAGGCGGCCGCCACGCTCGTGCACGAGATCGCGGTGCGCGCCGAGCAAGAGGGCTTCCTCGTGCATTGGGGACGCAAGGTGCTCGAGGTGCGTCCCCCGGTTGCGCTGGACAAGGGCCTCGGCCTGACGGCGCTGCTGCAAAGCGCCGCCGCGAGCGACGGAGCTGAGATCGGCGCCGCGCTGTACGCAGGCGACGACACCACCGATATCGATGCCTTCAGCGCGCTGCACTCGCTGGTGGCGGACGGCACGCTGCAGTGCGCTGTGTGCGTGGCGATCGGATCGGAGGAGACGCCGCCGGCCCTGAGAGCGGACGCCGACATCGTGATCGACGGGCAGGCCGGGGTGCGCGGCCTGCTCGAGGCGCTTCTATAGCCAAGTGCACTTCGTGGATTTCCTCAGGGCGACGGTGTTGCTCAGCGCCGCCGCGGCAACCGCGCTGGCGATCGTCACCGTCTTCTCAGCGACCGGCGCCGGTGATCCGTCGGTCGTCTCCGTATCGGCTGGTTGGTGGGTTTTCAGTGGCGCGATCGGCCTGTGGCTCGGTCGCCGCGCTCAGGTCAATCCGCCGATCGCGCGCTTGCTTGGCGAAGCACGCACCAGCACCGCGCTGCCCGAGCATCGACCGGGCGCGACCCTATTGAACCGCCTATGGCCACTGCTGCTGTTCACGTTCGTGGCCGGCGGCCTGGCTTTCCTGGCCCCCCAGATCCCTGGCATCGGCGCCGGCTTTGCGATCGCGCTGGCGATGTGGTGGCGCCGTCAGGACTCCGCCGTCGTGGCGATCGAGGAGCGCGACGGCGTGCGCTTCCACGTCGTACGTAGCTCGCCTGTGCGCTCGATCGCGCTTGTGCGCACGCCGGGCTTCAAGGCGTTCCGTCCGGAACGCATGGACGGCGCCACCACGTGAGCGTGGCGCTCGGCGGGCGATGCTCGACGTCCTGATCGTCTCGCTCGGCTCGACCGGCGGCCTGCGCGCCGTCGATGAGGAGCTACTGGCTTCGCTGCGCCGCGCTGGCGTGCGCGCCGAGATCGCCCGTGCACAGGGGCCGCGGCGGCGGCTGCGCACGCTGATGCTGACCGATCTGACATGGGCGCTGGCCGCCCGGCGTGCGGCGGGCGAGGCGTTGGCGCGCGAGCAGGCGCGGGCGATGATCTACTCGACAACGACCGCGGCTTTGCTGTGGCCGCGCCCGGGCGCGATCCGCTTCGACGCGCTAGCGGCCGCCAATCGCCCGGGTCGCCACGGCCTGTGGCAGCGACCGCTCGAGCGCCGCCGCCTGCGCGAAGCTACGTTGCTGCTGCCGCAGAGCGAGGGAGCGCTGGCCATGGCTCCAGCGGGCGCGATGCTAGACACGATTATGCGCCGGGAGAGTGTGAATGGCGTAAAGGGGGGTGTTGGGCATGCAAGGGGGGGTGTAAAGGGGGGTGTGTTGGTGCTGCCGGTGCCGGTAGAGCCAACCGCGGCCGCACTCGTGGCCGGGCCGGCCGCCGCGCGCGACATCGCCGCGATCACCTATGCGGCCAACCCTGCCAAGAAGGGCCTGGATCGCCTGCTCGCCGCCTGGGCGCGCGTACGCAGGCCGGGAGAGGAGCTGTACGTCGCCGGCGTAGCCGAGAGCGAGCTGCGTGCGCTTGGCTACACGCTTCCCGGCGAGGGCGTACGCGTCACCGGAGCTCTGGCGCGCGATGACTACCGCGCTTTGCTGCGGCGCTCGCGCGCCTACGTCTGCGCCGCTCGGCGCGAGGACTACGGCATCGCCCAGCTGGAGGCGCTGGCCGACGGCTGCCAGCTCGTCACCGTGCCCTCGCCCGGCCCCTACGTCGCCCTGCCCCTGGCCCGTCAGCTGGACGAGCGACTAGTCAGTGAGGACATCGGGACAGCGCTGCGCGTCGCGCTGGATGACCCTTCGTCGGCCTATGCCGAGCGCTCTCTGGCGGCGATCGCCCCGTTTCGTCGCGAGGCGGTGGATCGCCGCGTAGCGACGGAGCTGCTACCGCGCTTTCTTGCGTAGGGCGGAGAACTCGCCCCATCCGCGCGTGTTGGCGACCTCGCCGGCGCTCAGCCAAGCGCGCCGGGCGGTGGCCACGCCCCAGCGGATTTCTGCCAGGCGCTCGACGCCGTGGGCGTCTGAGTCGATCAGGATGCGCACGCCGGCCTGGGCGGCGGCGCGGGCGTTGACTTCGTTGAGGTCGCGCCGGTCGGGGTTAGCGTTGATCTCGAGCATCGTGCCTGTGCGCGCGGCCGCGGCGATCACGGCGGCGATATCCAGTGCGTAGGGTCGGCGCCGCTCGATCTTGCGGCCGGTGGGGTGGCCGATCGCGTCGACCAGCTGGTGTTCGATCGCGGCGATCATGCGCTCGGTCATGGCTTGCTCGCCCATCGAGAAGGCGGTGTGGACGCTCGCGATCACCCAGTCCAGCTCAGCGAGCAGATCGTCCTCGTAGTCGAGCGAGCCGTCGGGGAGGATGTTCACCTCGCTGCCGGCCAGCAGGCGGATGCCGTCGATCGCCTCGTCGGCTTCGTGCACTAACTCGATCTGGTGGCGCAGCTGGTCGGGGGAAACGTCGTCGCCGAAGCCGTGCGAGGCGGAATGGTCGGTGATCGCCAGGTACTCGTAGCCGAGTTCGCGGGCAGCCACGGCCATCTGCTCGATCGTGTCGCGACCGTCCGAGGCGACGGTGTGGCAGTGCAGGTCGCCCTTGAGATCACTGGTCTCGACCAGGGTGGGAAGCCCGGCGTCCCCGGTACCGTCCGCGGCAGATCGCCCAGCGCCGCGGCCGTCCCTGCCGAAATCGATAGCGGCGGCCGCCAGCTCGCCGCGGTTCTCGCGCAGCTCGGGCTCGATGTAGGCCAGACCGAGCAGCTCGTACACCTCCGCCTCGCTCGCGCAGGTCTTCGTCGTTCCCAGCTCGTCGTCCAGCACCCCGTACTCCGAGACGTGCAGTCCGCGCCGCACGGCCGCTTCGCGCAACACGGCGTTGTGGCGCCCCGAGCCGGTGAAGTGCTGCAGCAGGTTGCCGAGTTGAGTTGGCTTGGCGATGCGCAAGTCGACACTGACGCCGGAGTGAGAGCGCGCTTTGGCGCCGGCCTTACCGGCCGAGGAGACGCTGTCGATCTCCGCCAGCTTGCCCAAGCTCTTGGCCAGCGTGACCGGTTTGGTCGTGACCGCGACCAGGTCGAGATCCTTGACGCTGTCGGCCATCCGCCGCGCCGAGCCAGCGAGGAAGACCTGGGTTCCGGCGCCGCCACGCTCGACCAGGCCCTCTGAGAGTGTCGCGCCGAGCGCGAGAGCCTTCGGCAACAGTAGGCGCGGGGCCTTGCGCTCGGCCACGTCGCGCTCCAAGGAGGAGAGCACGCTGGCCTCGAACTTGGGCCCAAGACCGCGTACGCCGCGCAGCGATCCAGCCAGAGCGGCTGTGCGCAGCGAGTCAAGTGAGTCGATGCCAAGCTCGGAATGCAGCAGACGCGCGCGCTTGGGTCCGAGACCAGGCAATCGGGTCAGCTCGATCAGCCCGGTAGGGATGCGGGCACGCAGCTTCTCCATTGCTGGAATGCTCCCCGTCTGTAGCAGCGCGAGGATCTTTTCCTGCAGCGTGTTACCGACACCACTCAGCTCCACGGCGCGCCCTTCGCGCGCGAGCGTCGCCACCGACACGGGCGCCTCGCGCACGGCCTTGGCGCCGGTGCGATAGGCGAGCACGCGGTGGACGATCGCGCCGTCTAGCTCGTACAGGTCGCCCAGTTCTTCCAGGGCGTCGGCGATGGCGGCGTTTGAGAGCTCGCGCGCCACGGCGGTCATTGGCTCGTGAGCGAGTGACCGCGGACGCCGACCGCGAAGATCCGATTTGGCAGCAGTCGGACGGGCGCCGCTCCCACACCAGCGAAACGGATCGGCTTGGTCGCAAACGAGCTGTAGATGTAGCCCAAAGTCGATTTGCTCGTCACCTTCACCGCGAGCACTCTCGGGTCGTGCGAGATCGAGACGATCCGCGAACCGACCGGCAGCCAGTGGTGCAGGAACAGCAGCGCCTTTCCGAGCGGGCGCATCGTCACGCTGCCGTCGGCGCTGAACACCAGCGGGTCGTAGCTGGTGCCGGCGGAGTGAAAGCGCACTTGCTGGAAACCGGCGAGCAGCGCGGCGATCACGTAGCGAATCGCCCACACCTCTGAGACCGGCGCGTCAGAGACCCCGGGCCTACCGCCGCAGGAGGCGCTGTTGGTCTCAGAGATCACAGCGGGCCGCCCGATCGCGTGTGCCGTGCGAGCGAGCCAAGAGAGCTTTTCGGCCATGCCGACGCTGGCGTGGGCCGAGAGCAGGTGGGCGGCGGTCGCCGACAGACCGGATTTGCCGCACGGCGCGACGGTGGGATAGCCGTGGGCGTCCACCTGTGATGGGGGGTCGGCGCGCAGCGCCCGTTCGATCTGCGCGCGCCAGCCGGTGCCGGCCAGGTCTGGCCCCTCCAGCCGGATCGCGCCGAGCTGGGCGCGGCGGGCCTGCCATTCGCTCACGAACATGCCAGCCGTCCACGGCGGCGAGCGAAACGAGGGCACGATGAACCCAGGTTCGTTGGGGATGATGTGGCTGATCGTGTACAGGTCGGGCTCGTTGCCGAGCGAGAAGCTCAACTGCGCCGCGGGGATCGCCAGCTCGGCGGCGGCAATCATGGCCTGCTGGTCCTCCAGCGAGTTGGTGGCGAAGTTCAGCCCGACCACGATCGCCGCTCCCGTTTCACGTGCGAGGCAGCCGAGCGCCGTCCAAAACAAGGGGCCAATGTCGTAGTGATAAGCGGCGGTAGGCCCGGCCAGGTCTTGCGAGTCGCCGCCGATGCGGATGGTCGGCGAGCCGAGCTCGCGTAGCGTTGAGATCAGCGCCGCGCTCGGGCAGGCCTGGGTGCCGAGCGCACGCTCCAGCAGCGGGTACTCGATCGAGAGGCCAAACGGCGACTGCACCACAAGCGCCGAGCGCCCAGGCGCAAGCGGGTTCGCGGGTTTTGGGAAGCGAGCCTGCACGCCTGGCGCAAATGCGAGCGCCCAAACCGCGCAGACGCACAGAATCAGACGCCAGCTGCGCATCCGGGCAGGATATCCAGCTTGCGCGTGGGCACCGCCGGCTTCGCTACCCTGCTCTCGGGTGGGAATCCTCGGACGCTTCAACCGGGTCTCCGTGCTGCTCGCGTGCCTTCTGATCGTGGGCCTCGGTAGCGCAGCGAATGCGTGCGCGCAGGCGCGCTTTGGCCTGTCCGACTACGAACCGAAGAACTTCTCCGACCCACGTATCGCGCAGCTGGGCATCCACCTCGCGCGCGACGTCGTGCCCTGGAACGCCGCGCTGAAGGCTGGAGACCGGGCAGGAGTAAGCCAATGGCTGAACGCGGTCAAGCACTCGCGCGGCGGCGTCATCCCCTTCATCACCTTCGAGCACGCCGACAACAACGGTCGCGCTCCCAGCCCCAGTCAGTACCTGAAGGCTTTCCTGAAGTTCCGCAAGCTGTTCCCGTGGGTGAAGGAGTTCTCGCCGTGGGATGAGGCCAACCACTCCAGTCAGCCGACGGCAGGCAACCCGCATCTCGGCGCCGAGTACTACAACGCGATCGCCGCGCACTGTCCGGGCTGCGAGGTCACCGCTCCGGACCTGTTGGACTCGGACGCCAATTTCGAACGCTGGGCGCTCCAGTTCGCTCACTACGCGCACCCGTATCCGAAGATCTGGCCATTTAACCCTTACAGCAGCATCGGCACTGATAACCCGAGCCGGATCGAACAGATGCTGCAGGCGGTGCGGGGCCAGATCTGGTTCAGCGAGGTCGGCGGCGTCGTCTGGTGGAAGTTCCGCGGCCGGCTGATCTACCACGGGCTCGCCTATTCCGAGCGGGTGGCCCACAACATCTTCAAACTGGCCGAACTCAGCTCGCGCATAACGCGTATCTATTACTACCACTGGCGCTCGCCTGGCCTGCCCGGCCACAGCTCGAAAAAAGCGCGTTGGGACGCCGGCCTGATCGACGCTTACGGGCGCGCGCGCCCAGCCTTGTGGGTGGTGGCCGAGGAGCTGCACCGCCACATCCAGGGCACGATTCCCAAGGTCTTCTGAGCACAGCGTCCAAACGGGGGCACCCGCGCCCCCAGATGCGTAGGGTATGCCGGCGATGAGCGTAGGCGAGCAAGCAAGAGGCACCCCGTGGCTGGTGTTGCCGACCTACAACGAGGCCAAGAACATCGAGGCGATCGTGGTCGCCGCCGCCAGCGTTCTGGGTGAGGCGACGGCCGAGGACTACAAGATCCTGATCGTCGACGACGGCTCGCCCGACGGCACCGGCGATATCGCCGATCGCCTGGCCGGCGAACGCACCCAGGTGGAGGTACTTCATCGCAGCGAGAAGAACGGCATCGGACCGGCCTACCTGGCGGGCTTTCGTTATGCGCTCGATCATGGCGCCGCCTACGCGATGGAGATGGACTCCGACTTCTCCCACGACCCCGCCGATCTCGCCCGCCTGCTGGCCGCTGTCGACCGCAGTTCGCCCGGCTCAGCCGATCTTGCGCTCGGCTCGCGCTACGTGCCTGGCGGCGGCGTTACCGACTGGGGTCTGCTGCGCCGCTTCATCAGCCAGGGCGGCTCGACCTACGCGCGCTGGATGCTCGGCCTGAATGTCAAGGACCTGACCGGCGGCTTCAAGTGCTTCCGCCGCGAGGTGCTGGAGGCGATCCACTTCGACAGCGTTCGCTCGCAGGGCTACGCCTTCCAGGTTGAGCTCACCTATCGCGCCGTACGTGCGGGCTTTCAAGTAGTTGAGGTGCCGATCGTGTTCAAGGACCGCGAGCTCGGCGAGAGCAAGATGTCCTGGAAGATCGCCGCCGAGGCGATGTGGCTAGTGCCGAAGCTGCGTTTTGGCGCCCAGCCGCCGTCCCCTGCGACTCAGGCGGAGCTGGCAAGCAGCCGATAGAGGGGACGTGGACGCCTCCTCCTATGCGCTCTATCACGGCGTTCGTCGTACCCGCAGCACTCTGCGCGCCTGGCAGCGCCGACCATTGCCTGTACTCGGAGCGTGGGTGGCCGGATCGGCTCTGGCCGCGGCCGGCCTGCTGTGCGCGGTGCTCATCGTCTCCGCGCTCTCGGCCGGTTATGTGCAACCACTCGAACTGCGCCCGCCTTTTGCCGTCGGCGATCCCGGCGATGTTGCCGGCGTGCTCTCGCGCAATCTGCTCGTGCTGCTCTTTCACGCGATGGCCTGCGTGGCGGGATTCATCGCTGGCTCCTCGCTGCCGCTTCAGGCCGAGAGCAAGAGCGGCGTCTCACGCTGGGTACACGAACATGGCGGCAGGATTGCGATCGCGTTCGTCTTCTGCGCGACGGCGTTCTCGCTGAGCGCTCAGGCATATCTGCTCGGCCACACCCTTGCGGGCGTCGCTCATTTCCTGAAAGTGTCGCCGGCTTTGCTGCTCGTAGCAGTGCTGCCGCACGCGATCCCGGAGTTGATCGCGCTGTTCCTACCGCTGGCGGCCTGGATCATCGCAAGCCGCCGCGGCGAGTGGGATCAACTGCTCGCGGCGACGTTCGTGACAGTGGCGATCGCACTACCTGTATTGGTGATTGCGGCCTTTATCGAGGTGTACGTATCGCCGCATTTGTTCACCGCGCTGACGGGTATCCACGCGCCAATCGAAGGCGTCTGGCAGGGTTGGACCGTGCGGATCCGCTGACGCTATACTTCACTTTATATAGTGACCGGTGGACTACGAGACGCGAACTAGGAGATTCCCATGGCAGGCACCCTCACTGAAGTAAGCGACGCCAACTTCCAGGCCGAGGTGATCGAGTCCGAGAAGCCCGTGCTGGTCGATTTCTGGGCTCCCTGGTGCGGTCCGTGCCGCGTGGTTGGCCCTGTGCTGGAGGAGATCGCCTCTGAGCGTGAGGACCTGCGCATCGTCAAGCTCAACGTCGATGAGAACCAGCAAACGGCCGCGGCCTTCCAGGTGCTCTCGATCCCGACGATGATCCTGTTCAAGGGCGGCCAGGCCGTCAAGACAGTCGTCGGCGCCTACCCGAAGAAGAAGATCGAGGCCGAGCTGGAGCCGGTCCTGGCCTAGGCCAGAGCCGCGACTACTGCGACCTCGCGCGGGGCGTGCCCGTAGGGTGTGTCCCGCGTTGACGCGGGCGAAGTTCATGCAAAGGGGGGTGTTGGCGCTGATCGCGATGGCGTCGTTGATGGTCCCCGTCGCCGCAAGGGCCACAGAGACGCCCGGTCTCGACCAGGCCCAGATCGACGAAGTCTCGCTGCCCGCCACGAACATGCTGCTGGCCACCCAGCAGCCGGACGGGACCTTCCTAGACCCGCTGCGCGGGCCGATCGGCGGCAGCGGCTTGACGCGGATCGTGTGGGTGGCGCTGCGCCAAGCCAGCCGGCTGCAGGGCAGCGAAGCAGCGGTTCGCGTTGGCGCGGCCGAACGTTCGCTGGCGAAAGGGACCGAGCTCGACCAGGTGCTGCCGAAGTGGGAGCTGGCGATGATCTTCAGCGACCATTTGCAGACGCTGCTCGTCAACCCGGGGCCGCTTGAATTAGAAGAGGCCAATCTTGGCCGCCTGCATGCCTCCGGCACAGCAGATGCTTGCTTTCAGAAGCCCGGCTGTTTCAACAACTACGTGCTGGCAGGCAAGCTGCTGAACCTGGAGCTTGCGCACTCGGGCCTGCATTCCTCTCGGGCAGGCGCGCGCCTTGCCGACCCGCAGCTGGTCTCGCAGACGCTGCGCTGGATGGGGCGCTTTCTGCCCGCCACCACCAGCGAGACGGCGCGGGTGCACGTCCCCGGCGACGGTGACCACACTGGCGCGGCGCTGAGCGATCCGTCTACCTACCCGCTCGCTTACCAGACGCTGTGCGCGGCCGAGCTGATGAGGGCCGCCTACCTGGCCGGGCCGGCGGCTCCGAAGGCGATGCGGCGATTGGAGACCGCCACGCTGTGGGATCTGCTCGCAATGACCGCGCCCAACGGCGAGATCTCCTGGTGGGGGCGCGGACAGGACATCGTCTGGACGACGGCCGCTTCCTTCTACGCGGCGATGCAGGGCAGCGTGCTTGAGCAGCCCGATCACCCCGATCTGGCCGCTCGTCTGCGCCGCCTGGCCCAGGTTGACCTGGCGGCGTTGCGCGCGCGGCTGGGCCCGCCGGGCTTTCGCGCGCGGCCGATCGCCGGCGTGCCGGGCGGCGCCGGCATCGACACCTACTACGGCCCGGTCGGCACAACTTCGCTGGCGGTAGTGTGGTTGGAGCTGGCGCGCGAAGTAGCGCCGAACGTCGCCGGGCCGGTGGCGCTGCTTCCATCTGAACGATCTGGCGCCTGGTCAGCCGATCCACATGGGGCCGATGTGTTCACGCTGCGCCGCGGCGATGTTTGGCTTGGCGTCAGTGCGCGCCGAGTCGACAGCGATGCGCGCAGCGGTTGGGGCCTGTTGCGAGCGCTGCGCCGGACGGGTACGGGCACCTGGCAGGCGCTTCTGCCCGATCGACCTCTGCTGCCCGGCTATCACCCCGAGCCAGCCGCCGGCCCGCTGTTGCTAAGCGCAGGCGGCGGCACGCTGGAACCGCACACCGATAGCGTTGCGGTAGACCCTCAGTCGATCGTAATGGCCGGCGGCTGGGGGACCGGGAAGAAGCCCGTCGCGGGGCGCTTCACGTGGGCGCCCGCGGCTGCAGGCGTGGCGCTTAGCAGCACCTGCCCGAAGGGCCGCGATCTACGTTTCACCGAGTGGCTGCCGGCCGCCGGCAAACTGGCACGCGGCGCCAACTGGCTGGCACGCGGAGATTTCTCGGTGAGCTTTTCGTTGCCGATCACGGTCACCCGGGCGCCGGGGCGCTACGCCAGCTCTCGTGAGAGCGCGTTGGATGGCTATCGGGTCACCATTGCGTGTACGGCTCGCTCGCTACGTGTGGTCTGGGACGGAAGCGAGCCGGCGCCGGCGTAAGCCGCTGCCACAGCGTAGATCGCTCCCAATTTGCGGGCGCGTAGCAACCGCCCTGCCGGACCGGCGCCTTGCCGTCAGACCCGGCTCAGCGAGATTTGCAGCGCCAAGCCTTCAAGCTCGCTCTGCTCGCTGTAGTCCATCGTGGTCGGATGGTGCTCACCGTCACCGTTGTACTCGATGCTCACCGCCAACGTCTCACCGCTGAGATAGCGCTCGTGCTCGCGTGCGGCCTCGATCAGCGCTGCGTCGCCGCTGACGAGCAGCTCGATCCGGTCCTCGACCTGCAGGCCCGCGGTCTTGCGGGCGTTCTGGACGGCGTGGACGATCTCGCGCGAGCGGCCTTCGCGTAGCAGCGAATCGTCGATCGCAAGCTCCAGCGCCACCGCATGAGCGCCCTCGCGCTCGACGCTATAACCCTCGGGCGCCTTCATGCTCAGCTGAACGTCGTCGGCGCTGAGCGTGTGCTCGCGAGCGCCGACGGAGATGCCGATCTCCTCGCCATCTCTGATCGCGCGTGCGACGGCATTGGCATCAAGCGCGGCGATCGCATCGGCCGCCAGCGGCATCTCTTTGCCAAACAGCGGACCGAGCGTGCGGTAGTTGGCCTTGATCTCGTATTCACCCAGCTCCTCTGCCGCGGCGACGAAGCGCACCGCGCGCACGTTGAGCTCGTCGCGGACGATCTCACTCAGCCGCTCGATCGCTGCGCGCTCGCGCCCATCGGCGACGACGACCGCCTCCGCTAGCGGCTGGCGTACCTTGATCTTCGCCTGTGCACGTGCGCCCAGGCCGAGCCGCACCGTCTCTCGCGCCACCGCCATTGCATCCTCGAGGCTCTCATCACGAGCGGGCAAGTCCTCGCCGATCGGAAAGTCGCATAGGTGAACGCTGGCCAGCTCGCCGTCGAGGTTGTCGTAGATCTCATCGGCCACGAACGGGCAGAAGGGCGCCAGCAGCTTGGCGACGATCAGCAGGCACTCGCGCAGCGTGGCGAAGGCCGCCGGCTCGCCGTCCCAGAAGCGCCGGCGTGAGCGGCGCACGTACCAGTTGGACAGTTCATCCACCAGCCCGGCGATCGCCCGCCCGGCGGCAGTGGCGTCGTAGTCGTCGAGGCGCTCGGCCACCAGTTGCGCTGTCGCGACCGTGCGCGAGAGCGCCCAGTCATCAAGCGCGTCGCGGTCGGCCTTGGCTTCGGCGCCGGCGTTGCGCAAGCGGTCGCTGTTGGCGCCGGCGTAGAGGACGTAGAAGAAGTATGTGCTCCACAGCTGCTTGAGGAACAATCGCACCCCCTCGCCGATCGCGTCCTCGGAAAAGCGGTACCCGTCCCAAGGTTGCTTGGAGGTGAAGAAGTACCACCTGAAAGCGTCGGCGCCGTAGCGGTCGAGTACCTGCCACGGCTCGACTGTGTTGCCCTTTGACTTGCTCATCTTCTGACCCTCGCCGTCGAGGATCAGCCCGAGGCAGACGACGTTCTCATACGGCGAGCGGTCGAATAGCAGCGTGGAGACGGCAAGCAGCGAGTAGAACCAGCCGCGGGTTTGATCGAGCGCCTCGCAGATGAAGTCGGCGGGGAATTTCTCTAGGAACAGGTCTTCGTTCTCGTGGGGTGAATGATGCTGGGCGAACGGCATCGCGCCTGAGTCAAACCAGACGTCGATGACCTCTGGTACGCGCCTCATTTCCGCCTCGCAGCCAGCGTGCGTGCAAGGGAATGCGACCTCGTCTACATATGGTCGATGATGGTCAGAGAGCTCTGCTCCAGATAGACGCTCGAGCTCGGCGAACGACCCGATCGCGTGGGTGTGACCCTGCCCGCAGCGCCACACCGGTAGCGGCGTCCCCCAGTAGCGCTCGCGGGAGAGCGCCCAGTCGACGTTATTGGACAGCCAGTCGCCGAAGCGGCCGTGCTTGATATGGGGCGGGTACCAGTTGACCGTCTCATTGGCGGCGAGCATCTGCTCGCGCAGCTTGGAGGTGGCGATGTACCAGGAGGGCTTGGCGTAATAGATCAGTGGTGTGCCGCAACGCCAACAGTGCGGATAGGAGTGCTCGTAGTCTTCGCGACGGAACAGCATTCCACGAGCGTCGAGGTCGGCGACCAGCTCCTCGGTCAGCCGCGGGTCCTTGACGAAGCGCCCCTCATACGAAGTTCCGTCATGACCTCGCACGCGGTTGTCGTAGGTGCCGTCCAGTCGCACCGGGTTGAGCAGCGTATGCGGGTCGGTTGGGTCAAACAGCCCGTTGGCTGCCGCGACGCGAAAGTCGTCCTCGCCGAAAGCGGGCGCGATGTGCACGAGGCCGGTGCCGTCCTCGGTTGTGACGAAGTCGCCGGCTATCACCGGCAGCGCGTGTGACTCGCCCTCACCAGTAGCGAAGATCGGTCCCTTGTACTGCGTGCCGATCAGCTCGTTGCCGGCGAAACGCTCGAGGATCTGCACGTGCTCGGCAGGCATCCGCTCGGCCATGGCTGCCGCCACGATCAAAGTCTGTCCGTGGGCACTCGCACGCACGTACTCAACGTTCGGGCCGGCGGCCACCGCGACGTTTCCGGGCAGCGTCCACGGCGTCGTCGTCCAGATCAGCAGGTGCTCGCCGGCGCTGACCGGTCCGTGGTCTGAGACGATCGGCAGGCGCACATACACCGAGGGGTCGACTACGTCCTTGTAGCCAAGCGCCACCTCGTGCGAGGACAGCGCCGTGCCGCAGCGCGGGCAGTAGGGGACGACCTTGTTGCCCTCATAGAGCAGTCCCTTGCGGTCGATCTCCGCCAGCGCCCACCAGACAGACTCGATGTAGCCCTCATCCAGCGTGCGGTAGGCGTGCTCCAGATCGACCCAGAAGCCGATCCGTTCGGTCAGGCGGTCCCACTCCTCCAGGTACTCGAACACGGACTTGCGGCACTCTTCGTTGAAGCGCTCGATCCCGATCCCCTTCTCGGGGTCCTCGATCTCGCTCTTGCTGGAGATGCCGAGCTTCTGTTCGACGGCGATCTCGACTGGCAGGCCGTGACAGTCCCAGCCCCCCTTGCGCTCCACCCGGTAGCCGCGCATCGTCTTATAGCGGGGGTAGATGTCCTTGAACACGCGCGAGAGCACGTGATGAGAGCCAGGCCGGCCGTTGGCTGTCGGCGGACCCTCATAGAAAACCCACTCCTTTGCTCCCTCGCGGCGGCGCAGCGACTCGGCGAAGACGTCGCGCTCGCGCCAGCGCTCAAGCACCTCCAGCTCCAGCTCGGGCAGCTCTTGGCGCGCGTCGACGGGCCGCGGAGGAATCAGGGGGTGTCGCTCATCGGCCGCCACGGCGGCCAATTGTAGGTGTGGGCCGTGTTCAGGAAATGTCGGCCAGCCGCGAAGCCTGCTGGTCGGCCCGCTGGACGCTCGGTTGGCTGAGCCGTTCGCGCAACTGCTCGACCGCATCGCCGGCGCTCGGACCGATCCGCGTCACCGTGCTCGCGCCGCTGTCGGGCAGCGCGCCGCGGAAGTCGAGCACGTCGATCTCGCCGGCGCTCTGGCGGGCCGCGTAGACGAGCCGGCCGATCGTGTCGAGGCTTGCGCCGCTGCCGGCCAGTACTACCGAACTTGGCCGCAGCGCTCGCAAAGCGTTGCCGATGCGGTTGCTGTCGAGGTCCACCGGCAGGGCCAGCACGCGCAGTCCCGCACGGCGTAGGAACAACTCCAGCGCCTGTGCGTGCAGGGCGTCGTCATCGAGCGGGCGCGAGGCGTCGAAGATCAGCACGCCTTCCTCGCGCGTGGACGGCGGCGCGACGCGCTGAGCGGCTGCCAGCCAACCCGTCGTGTATCGCCAAGCAAAGCAATACTCTGGCGAGTCCGCTAGCGCGTGGCTGGGTCGCTGCACTCCGTCTCCGTCCGCCAGGGCGTGCACGGCCGGCAACAGCACTGTCTGCACAGTGCGCTCGAGCGAGCGCAGGGCCATGCTCTCCTCCAAGATGCGGTCGGCGCGCTCGGCGTCAAAGGCCGAGAAGGCGCCTTGCAGGCGCGTGGGTGTCGCTCCCGACTCGCCGCGCTCGCGGGCGATCGCGATTGCTGAGCCGATGTCACCCGTCTCGGCATAAGCCTGCCTGAGCGCCTCGATCTGGCTCAGGTCGAACTGTCGGTGCCCACCCTCGCTGCGCTCGGGCGCCGGATAGCCGAAACGGGTCTCCCAGCTGCGCAGTGTGTTAGGGCTGACGCTGAGCAGGGCGGCGGCGGCGTTCGTGCGGATCGCGCTCATACGCAGGATTGTTCAGGTTTGTCCATAGGTCTCACAACCGGCGCAAGGAGAGCTGCATACTGGGAAATCACTTGCACATGAAGGACTCCCCACCGATGAGGCTGCGCCTCTACCACCATCACGATGGCGCCCGCGTCGCCTACCGCGAGGTTGGCGCCGGCCCACCGCTTGCGTTGCTGCACGCCGGGCTGCTCTCCCACCGCGAGTGGGAGCCGGTGGTTGCGCGCCTGGCCGAGCGCCACCGCGTCGTCGTCCCGGACCTGCCGCTGCACGGAGACTCCGAGGACCGCCCGCGCCACCCCTACACGATCGACTGGTTCGCCGAGGTGATGGGCGGCTTCTGCGAGGACGTGCTCGGACCCGTGCCGCTACTGGTCGGCCACGACGCCGGCGCCGAGATCCTGCTGCGAGCGATCGCGACGGACCTGGTGGCGCCGAGCCGCCTGGTGTTGATGCCGAGTCGCCTGCACCTGCCGCCACAGCGCGCACGCAAGCGGCAAGCGTGGCGGCTGGTCACGCTCGGTGGCTCGATCCCCGGCCTTGATCGCGCGCTCAGCCACGCGACAAAGCTCGTGTTCACACCAAGGCTCGGCGTCCGCCTCTCAGAGCGCGGCTCGCCCGAGGCAGGCGACCTGATGCGCCACGCCTTCGCCGACGTGCCCGGCAATCCAAACCTGGCGCGCTCTTGGTCGAAGTGTGCGCGGCGTTGGCCGCGGGGCACTCAGACACAGCTGCTGGACCTGTATCCGCGCCTGGGGATGCCGGTGTTGTTGTTGTGGGCCGACCGCGACCCTTTGCACCCGTTGGCGGGCGCCGAAGAGACGATGACGCTGCTGCCGCGCGCTCAGCTGCGGGTACTGCCAAGCACCGGGTATTTGATGACCTACGACGACCCGGTCGGTGTCGCCCGCGAGATCCTCGCCTTCTGCCGCTAGCGCTGGCACTCCTGAGCACGCCTGGATGAGATACTCACCGCCGTCACCAACCAGGAGAAACCCATGACCGAGACGCAGCTGTGGGGCGGCG
>DASTPN010000211.1:0-6748 GCA_035719985.1 Solirubrobacteraceae bacterium
CGCCGCGGGGGAGGAGCTCGCCAGCAGTTCCACAAGCGGGCCCTGGCCCGCACAGGAGAGCGGGGAGCTGAGGTCTTCTTCATCGAACTCGAACGCCAGATTGTTCGTGGCTTCCCGCTCCAGGCCGGTGTCGATCCCGAAGGCTTCGCCGCCGGAGCACTGCGTCGTATATGGAGGCGTGAAGTTCGCCTGTGCGGCGGACGGTACGCCCGCGGCCAGCAGTCCGGCGGCGAGCGCCGCCATCGTTGCTAGCCGCGATCCAAAGAATCGCATTCTCATACCAGTCGTCCTTTCACCGTACGAGCTGTGCTCGACACGGACTTAACAGTGTTTATCTAAACAAATAGAACGTAAACACCGGTGGCCGTGCTGATGTCATTAAGCTGAGAATCGGTGAGCAGACGGGCGCTGATGGGCTGCCTATTTCTTGCGCTTTTTCTTTGGCTTCGGTCCATAACGCTTATGCGCCGTTCTTTCGCAGGCGGTTCGTGCTCGTTTTGATTTGACTTTTTTGCAAGCCTTCAGCGCCTTGGCGAGCTTCTGCGCGGCTGTGAGCGGCTTTTTTGTCGGCGGCGCGGTTTTCGGCGCCGGCGTCGTAATCGTTGATGGCGGCGTTGGAGTTCCCTGCGGGATGCTGGGTTCGGGTTCTTTGGTCGGAGCGACACCCTGGACGGCGATCGTTTGCATCGCCGTCACGACGCTTTCTACGCCTTCCTCGTTTCTCACCGCCAAACTGACTGTTTCGGAGCGCGATGTCGTGGCCGTGTTGACAAATGAACGTGAGTCTGATGGCGTCGTGGTGGTCTTTGTTTCACCGTCTCCGAAACTCCACACGTATTCCTTGAGGGTATGGACCGGTCCGCCTGTCGGAGACCCGGTCGGGTCTACCGATTCCGCCCCACTGAAGGTGATCGTTTCTCCGGGCTTGACTTCTTGGCCGATCCCCAGCGGTTCACCCAAGTTCGAACTCGGGAACACTTCCAGCCTGGCAATCGGCGGTGTCGGTTCAACGATCAGCGTGCCCGATACTGGAGGAGGATCGCCGAAGGACCCGCCACCTTTCAGTCCGATCCTCAGCCCGACCGTGTAGTGACCGGGCGTGAGATACTTGAGGGAGGTTTCAAGACTGGCCGGCGATCCCGTCACAACCGTGGCGTATTTGCCGGAGCCGTCGAGGTCCCAGTCCAGTTCGACCGGTTCTTCGCCATTCAATTGCGACCCGGAGGCATCGAATTTGACGATGCTGCCCTTGCTGACCGTGACAGTGGTGCTCGCCGCCGTCCCGTTGATCGTAAACGACGCCGAAGGCGTTGGACACCCTGAGCCATTGGGACCGAACTCGAGCAGACGGAAGCCGTAAGAGGAGTGTTCGAATTCTTCGGTTTCTTCGTTGAACCCGGTCTCACCCTCGTCCAGGGCGTACACCACCCCTCCGCTGCCAACGCCGATAGCGCTTGCCGCTGAGGCGATGTGGCATCGCGGACTGGATCCACCGGCTCCGCCGCCAAGCACGACCTGCCGTTCACCATGTTCGTTCATGCCACGAACCTCGTAGCTTCCTTCTTCGGTGATCGACCCAGGTTCCTGTTCCTTGTTCATCTGTGTGGCGTAGATCAGGCCGTTGCTTTCAGGCGATACGGCCACCTGCGCTCCGGCATCCTTCTTGCCGGTGCCTTCGACCCCACCGGTGAGCGCGTTGGATTCGCCGACCGAGTTCGAAGCAAGCAGGCCGATGGCCGGGTTTGCCAGGCTGTTGGGGGATTCGATGGAAACGCTCTCAACCCCTTTGCCGCCGGCTGCCAATTTTTGCGAAGTCACGTACAGGGTGCCATCAGCAGCCACGGCGATGGCGCTCGCGGGGCCGCCGGCGTGCGTCAGTTCATGTTTGAGGTCGTCGAAGCTTTCACCCACCGAGCCGCTCGAGTACGGCGTGACCGTCGCTATTTGCTGGATGACGGGATTCTGCGATTCGTCGTTGCCCAGCAGCAGCAGATCGTGGTTCTTGGGATCGACCGCCAAGCCGTGTGGTTGAAGCACGGCGCCGGAAGGCAGACTGCCTGTATTCGGCACCGCCGCAAAGCGATAGAAGACGCCCGCTTTCGATTCGTATTCGACTCCTGGGGCCGGCGGCAGAGTCTGCCCCGAAGCTTCGGTCGAGTAGGCGTCGATCTCCTCGGCGACGTAGGGAACGGTCAGCGGCCGTTCGACTTCGAGGCCAACGAGCACATAGAGACGGTGCAACGCCGGGTCGATGGCGATATCGTCGATCACCTGCTTGTGGCCCGACACCGCAGGGGTTGCCAGGTCGAGCGTCGCCGCCGGCGATCCAAGGCTTGACGCGAACTTCTGCACGCGGAAGTCGACCGGTCCCGCTCCACGCTGTATGGCACCGGGGGCATCGAGCGTGTAGACGCTGTTGTCGGTGGGATCCACAGCCAGGGCCGCCGGGAAGTCGAATTGGCCCGCATTTTCGCCGAATCCGCCCACTTGGCGCAGTTCGCCGAAGGCATCTGCCTGTGCGCGAGTCGCGCCAAACGAGCAGGACGCCAAGAGAGCCACCGCTGCGGCTATGAACCAGGGATGAACCGACGACAGCCGTATCGACATCTACAACTCCATGCTCGTTTTCGCCGCCGCTGACAATGCCGACGGCCACTCCGCCGGTCTCGCGCAGGCGGATATCGCGAGACGACAGCAATAGTTCCGGCTGGAGCTGGTTCGATTGTAAATAAACAGTTATGCGTCTGCGAAACGTTTAGACGTCAGCGTCAAACCAACTCGAACGGCGCTGTACAGACCAATTCGCGGATGGTCAAATCATAGAACCGGCGACAGTTACAAGTTCTTTACGCGGCCGGCGGTCGGTTGATGAAAGATAAACAACGCGCTGCCGCTCTCGCGAGCTTGGCAGCTTTGTTACTCGCGTCACTATCGTCATGTTTGCGCTGTTTGCCATATTCCAGCCGTTTGGGCACGGCTGCGCCCAAACGCACACGCTACCCACGATCGCCGTCGTCGCTTCCCCGAGCACGCGCCCGCGGAGCACGCGCGCGTGCTGATCCGCCCGCGCAGGGCGGGGAGCGCGGCTCTGGCGCTTGCGGCGACGCTTGCGGTCAGTGTCTCGCTGGCCACCGATCGCGGCTCGCGAGCCTCAGCGGCCTCCGAACCCGCGACGCTCGCCGCCCAGCCGGTTATCGGTCTGCCGGTCTCCGAACCCACCCTGATCGGATCTTCGCCCGGCGAGGCCGCCGGGGAGAGTTGGGGGTACGCGCAGACTCCAACCGGCTTCCAGATCGTTCGCTACATCCAGAGCGGCGCACAACCGAGCGGCTGGCAGCTGCAGCCCGAGCCGCTGACGGCGGCAGACACGCCACTAGGCGCATTCGCTCCGGCGACCGGGCCGCAGGCCGCGCGCGTCACCCACAATGGAGGCGTTGCGATCCTCGGTCAGGACGGCGCGAACGTCGAGCAGCTACTCGTGCGCAACCCGAATGGACGTTTCCAGGAGGCGCCGAGGCCCACCGCGGCTCCCCCTGAAGGCGAACCGACGCCGCCCAACGCGGTGCTCGAGCCGGGCGAGACCCTCTTTCCGAGCTCTGGCGAAGGCGCGTTGATCGCAGCGCTCGACCAGGAAGGCGGGCTCACCGGCGCGTTTGTGGTGCCCCACGAGAATGGATCCACCCCGGTCGCCGCCGTGCTGCACTACGACGGCATGCGCTGGCGGCGCGAGCCGATCTGCGTAGCGGTCGCCACCGGCGGCGTCTGCTCGCCTCCCACCGCCGGCTTCAAGGTCCTCGCGATTGGAGCGAGCTCGCCCCAGAATGCCTGGCTGCTGGCGCAGAGCGGCACATCCAGCGACGGCATCGTGCTGCTTGCCCGAGAAACCGAAGCAGCGCAAGCCCGCTGGATACGACAGCCGCTGGGGGGCACGCTTGGCGCTCTGTTCGGTCGATCCAAAGATCGTCTTGCAAGCCCGGGCACGCCCGCCAAAGAAGTCGAAATCGGTGTATCGGCGTTGCGCAACGGACAGCCGCTGACCGTGACCGGGCACGGCATATGGGTGGACGGGCGACTATCGATCTCCGCTCAGCAGGCGCCGGCCGGCTTCACTCTGTACTACGACTCGGTGCGCCACGAAGTGAGCGCGAGCTGGTGCAGCGTGCCGCCGGAAGCGAAGGAAATGTGCACGTATCGCCTCGATTCGAGCTTGCCCGCGGGGCAGTACCGCAGCTTCGGTTGGGACGAAGGAGGCCAGTACGGCGAGCGGGTGATCACCGGGCTGAACAACGGCGTCACGCTCAGCCTGGCGGGAGCTGAATTCAAGCGCGTGCTCGGGATCGGCGGTGAAAGCGGCACCACCGCCGGCGCCGCATTCTCCTCTCCACAAGAAGGCTGGCTGGCGCCGGCGACAGGCAATCAGCTGACCCACTTGACGACCGACGAAGAGCCCGACCAGTTGCAGCCTTGGCCCGTGCCGTTCCGCCGGCCGCTGACGGCGGTCGCCACCCAGCCGGGGGCCGTCCCAGGCGGGCTCGGCGCGCAGGCGATCGCCGTCGGCCAGGACGGAGAGGTCGCTCACTTCTTCCCGGGCCAGGGATGGGCGCCCGAAGCGCTCTCGCTGGGCGAACCGTCCAAAGCCGACCTGCGCGGCGTTGCATGGCCCGAACCATCTCGCGCCTACGCCGTGGGCACGAAGGGCGCGATGTGGCTGTGGCAGCAGGCCACCGGCCTGTGGGAGCCCGATCCGGCCCGGCCCCCGAACCTGTTCCTGGCCAACTTCACCGCCATCGCGTTCAACCCAGTCAATCCCGCGCAGGGTTACGCCGTCGGCCAGCAGGGGGTATTGCTCGGCTACGGCAAGACCTGGCAGCAGGAAAACCTGCCCCCGGGCCTGGGCGGCCCGGAAGGCGCCAACTTCACCTCGATCGCTTTCGCGGGTGGAGAAGCGCTTGCGACCTATCAGGTGCCGGACTTCCAGAACGGCAATGCGCGCTACAGCGGTGGGGTCCTTGCCTATGGCCAGGACCCCAGCTGCGAACCGCGGGAAACGTCGTGTTGGCACATCGACGAAGCGGCCGACGCCGCCTTTCGCCGCGGTACCGTCCCGGTCAGGGTCGCCGGCCTGCCCGACGGAGGCGCCGTGATTGTCAACGCCGAAGGCGAAGTGATCGAGCGCCAAGCGCCCGGAGCGCCGTGGCAGATGGCGCCGGCGGGGCCGCTGAGCGGCTACCCGACGGCACTGGCCGCAATCCGCGAAGACGGCGTCGTGAAAGCGGTGACCTCGATCGGGGGCAGCGCGCTCAAACTCGATCTGAACGGCGACGAAGCGCTCAGGGCGGTGCCGCCGGCAGGGCAGGCGCCGGTGGCGACGGCTCCCTATCCGCTACCGGAAAGCGGCTATCTGGTGCGCGAACGACCGAGCGGATGGATCGACGAAGAGCACGGCGACTATCCGTCCCCCAACCACAGCGAAGACCTGAGCCCAGCCAACAAGGGATTCGACTGGCCGATCCTGCCCGACGCGGTGCTGGCGCTGGCGCTGGCGCCTGACGGCGGCGAAGGCTGGGCCATCGGCGGTCAGACGGGCGGCGTCAACGCTGGGCTGACCAATGACGAACAGATCGTCGAAGCGATCCAGACGGCCGGCGTGATGCGCTATCCCGCCGGCGGCGCGCCGCCGATCGGCTTTTCGCCCAGTCCCGAACGGACGGCACCCGGCGCCGCGACGTTTGCGATCGGCGGCGGCGCGCAATGTGCCACCGCCTGCGCCGACCTGGCCGAGGACCAGCTCGGGCCCGATCGCTGGCTGAGAAACGCGGTCGGGCAGGCTGCCGCAACCGCCGGTGTGCGCGCCTTCTTGTATACAGGGCCCCATCTGGCTCCGGGCCTGGCTCAGGCAGGGCCCGCCCGCCTCGACTCGTTCGCCTTCGAACGTGAGGAGGAACGCTACTCCCAGCTGCTCTCCGGCGCACTGCCCGTATACGCGGCGGCCAGCGAATCCGACCTTGACATGGCCGGCGACCTGCGCGCGTTCACCTCAGCGCTGAGCGCAACGCACGCTCCGGCCGGCTCTGTGCCCGCGGGCGCGCCGGCTCCTCCGACGCAAACCGGCGCCTATGCGCTGGAATCCGCTGGACCGAGCGGCGGTAAGCGGGAAAAGGCGTGGGTGGTCGTGCTCGACTACTCGCAGCCATCGCTCGGCTCGCTTCAAGAGTGCTGGCTGGCTCAGATGCTGGCCGCCGCGCGCAACGCCGAAGCGCCGGCGCTTGTTATCGGCAATCGCAGCGTTCTCGTAGGACGCGAATCGGGCAACGAAGCCTCAGATGCAACGATCGTGGCACACATCCTCGCCACTGGCGCGGCGCCCCCGGGCTGCAGCCTCGGCGGGCCGGCCGGGGTCGCGTCCGCGTACTTCTTCGACTCGCCCGAACAGGACCGCGTGTACACGATCTCCGGCGGTAGCAGTCCACTGTACGCGTATGGCGTGGGCACGCTCGGCTACATCTCGCCTCCCGCTCAGACGAACACTCAATTCCTTGGCGCGAGTGGCTTCCTGCTCGCCGAATTGCAACTCGGCGCCCGAGAAGCCGACAACCGAGCACCGGTTGACGTGCGACTCGTGCCCGACATCTCTCAGCTGGCGATCCACTCGAGCAATGGCGTGCTGCTGCGCCGCAGTCAGACAGCCGCTTTCGAAGCGCTCGCGCGCCGGCCGCCCGCGGGGATGGAATGCCAGCAGGCATCTACG
>DASTPN010000212.1:0-7126 GCA_035719985.1 Solirubrobacteraceae bacterium
GCCGTCGAAAAGGAACGGCTGGGGCGCAGCGAGTTCGCCGTCTGCGTCGGGACCTTCTACCCGGACCTGGCCGAGCGGCTGGTCAACGGCGCCGTGGAGGGGTTTTCCGCGGGCGGGGTCAGCGCGGCGTCGGTCCACACCTTCGAGACCCCCGGCGCCTTCGAGCTGCCGCTGGCCGCGAAATGGTGCGCGGAGTCGGACCGGTTCGGCGGTGTCGCCTGCCTGGGCGCGGTGATCCGCGGCGAGACTGACCACTACGACTACGTCTGCGCGGAGGCGGCGCGCGGGATCCAGCAGGTACAGCTCGAGACGGGCGTTCCCTGCGCCTTCGGGGTGATCACCTGCGAGACGATGGAGCAGGCGCTTGCGCGCTCTGGTGGAGGCAAGCGCGACCAGGGCCGTCATGCCGCCGAGGCGGTGCTTGCGATGGTGGCGCTGCGCGAGCGGCTGGCAAGCGGCTAAACTGCCCGGCCATGGCCAAGGTATGTCACAGCTGCGGGAAGGGTCCGGCGTTCGGGCACAGCCGCAGCCACTCGATGGTCGCGACCAAGCGGCGCTTCGATCCGAACCTGCAGAAGGTGAGGATCTTGATCGGCAAGGCGCCGCGGCGCGTGTACGTGTGCACGCGCTGTTTGAAGGCCGGCAAGGTAACCAAGGCCCTGTAGGGCGATAGGCGACCTCTGGTCGCCGGACCAGTTGCGAAGCTGATAGTGGTGTTGGTGTGACGGACACGAACCTGATTCGTTTCAGGGCCGCGGTCGCGGGGGCGCTCGCTCATCTGGAGTCTCGCCGCGAGGAGGTCAACGACCTCAACGTGTTCCCGGTCGCCGACGGCGACACCGGCGACAACATGGTGTTGACGCTGCGTGCCGTGCTCGATGAGCTCGATCGGCTGCAGGACGGCAACGCTCAGCGAACGATCGACGAGATCGGCCGCGAGGAGATCGTGCAGTCGGTCGCGCGCGCGGCGCTGCTCGGTGCCCGCGGCAATTCCGGCGTGATCCTTTCCCAGTTGATTCGCGGCGCCGCCGAGGAGCTTGTCTCGCGCCCCGGCCAGCTGATCGACGCTTCGCTGATCGGTGCGGCCCTGGCTCATGCTGCCGACCGCGCCTACGCGTCGGTGCGCGAACCGGCCGAGGGAACGATCCTCACCGTTGCGCGCGAGATGGCTCACAGCATCGTCGGCGATGTCGCTCACGACCGCGACGCCGGCAGGCTCGGGCCGGCGACAGAGCCGACCGAGCAGGACAGGGCGATCGCTGAGACGCTGGAGCGTGCAGTCGAGGTTGGCGAGCAGTCGGTAAAGCGCGGGCCGGAGTTGCTCTCTGCACTGCGCGAGGCCGGCGTCGTCGATGCGGGCGGATATGCGCTGACGGTGATCTTTGCCGGCGTCGTAGCGGTCCTGCGCGGCGATCAGCCACCCGAGCTCGAGCATCACCATGCGCCGGCAAAGATCACCCATCCCGAGCACAGCTCGAGCACTTACCGCTTCTGCACGAACTTCGCGGTCACCGGCAGCGACCTGCGCCCGGCGCGGTTCACCGCTTCGCTCGAGGCGCTTGGTGATTCGGTGCTCGTGGTCGGCGACGCCACCACGCTGAAGGTGCATCTGCATACCGATGAGCCCGAGCAGGCTACCGCCGTCTTCGAGGGGGTGGGCGCGGTCTCACACCTGGATGTCGCCAACATGCACGCACAGGTATCCGAGCGCGAGCGGCGCTTGTTGGTGGGCTCTCACCAAAATGGCGACGTGCATAGCAACGGTTCGACGGCCGCAAGCAATGGCGCCATCAGCGCCGATCGCCGATCAGCGGGATCGCCGATCGGCCAGCGCGCGCGCTGCGGCGCGCTGGCGGTGATCAACGGCGACGGGCTTGCCGAGATGTATCGCCAACTCGGCGTGCACACAATCGACGGGGGGCCGACGCTGAACCCTTCTACTTACGAGCTACTCGCGGGGATCCACGACGTGCCTGCCGAGCAGGTAGTGGTGCTGCCGGGCAGCACCAACGTGGTGATGGCTGCCGAGCGGGCGGCCGAGCTCTCGGACAAGCAGGTCCGGGTTGTTGGCGCAACCAGTCAGCAGGCTGGTCTGGCCGCCGCCGTCGCGCTTCAAAGTGACGCCACCGTTGAGCGCAACGCCAGTGTGATGGAAGAGGTCCTTGCGGACCTGCGCGTTGGCGCCGTGGCGCCGGCGGCGCGCTCTGACGCTCAGGGTCGCTTCGAACAGGGCGACGCCGTCGGCTTTCTCGGCGAGGAGGTGATCGCCTGGGGCGAGCCGCGGCAAACGCTGGCCGCTGTGCTCGCCGCGCTCACGCCCGATTCTGAGTTGATTAGCGTGATAGCGGGCGCCGAGGCGCCCGTCGAGTTGTCTGAGCTGGAGGCCATCATGGATGGGGATGTCGAGCTCGAGTTTCGCCACGGCGGTCAGCCCGCCTACTGGTGGCTGCTCGCCGCCGAGTAGCGGCGGTGAGGCCACGAGGGATTCTGTTCAAGGGAAGCAGTCGGGCAGCGGTTGGGATCGCGACCGAGGCCAACTTCAAACGCGCGCTTTCGCCGGCGAGGGAGAGCTGACGCGCGAGGCGATGCTAGCCGCGCCGCTGCGTTGGCCACGGCCGTCGCGCCTTCGCGAGCCGCTGGAGGTGGCAAAGGGAAAGCTCGCCGACGGCTTGATGGCGCTCGGCCTACAGACGGTCGGCGATCTGCTCGAACACTTGCCGCGCGATCGTCGCGAGGCGCGCGCTGTCGCGCAGCTTCAGGCCGGCGAGCAGGCGACGGTGGCCGTCCAGGTGCGCAGCATCGCCTCGCGTGCCGTGCGTCGCCGCGGCATGCGTGGGCTAGTCGAAGCTACCGTGTTCGACCCCAGTGGCTCGATGCGCGCGACGTTCTTCAATCAGCCGTGGTTGGTTGATCGCTACCCCAGCGGGACGCGTGTCGTCTTGCACGGCAAGGCCGACGGACGCGGGCGCTTTCGCGTCTCCCATCACGCGCCCGGCAGCGAGCTGGAAGTGGGCGACGAGCAGAGCGGGTCGGTGGCCCACTACCCCGCCAGCGATGGGGTCACCTCCACCAAGCTGCTGACGCTCGTGCGCGACGCGCACGAGCGCCTGGCCGACATGCCCGATCCGCTGGCGGCCAGCGTGCGCATCGCCGATGGGCTAGCCGATCGCGGCGCGGCGCTGGCGGCGATTCACTTCCCAGAAGATGAGCAGGCTCCGACCGGTGGGCTTCGACGCCTGGCCTACGAGGAGCTGTTGATCTGTCAACTCGCCTTTCTGCTGCGACGCGGGCAGCGCGCCGAGACCATGAGCAGTCGACGCCTGCACGATCCCCCTGCGCTCACCGAACGCTGGCTGCGCGACCTATTGCCGTTCGCGCTGACCGACGATCAAAGCCGCGTTATCGCGCGCCTGCGCGAGGACCTCGAAGGCGTGAGGCCGATGCAGCGCCTGTTGATGGGTGAGGTTGGCAGCGGCAAGACCGTCGTCGCGCTATGGGCGATGCTGCGAGCCGTCGAGCACGACGCTCAGGCAGCTCTGATGGCGCCCACTGAGACGCTTGCCGAACAGCATTTCGCGACGATCCAGACGCTGCTCGGCGGCGAGCCGATAAGCGTCGCGCTGCTGACCGGCTCAACAACCGCGACGCGGCGCGCCGACACGCTCGGCAAGCTCGCCAGCGGGCAGCTGTCGCTGATCGTCGGTACGCATGCGCTGATCGAGCCCGACGTCGTCTTTCGCGATCTCGCGGTGGCAGTAATCGACGAGCAGCACCGCTTTGGGGTTCGTCAGCGCGCGGCGTTGGAACACCGTCTCGCTGACGGGACGACCGCTGGCGAGCGCGATAGCGAAGGTAGCGCCCTGCAACCACACACGCTTCACATGACCGCGACGCCGATCCCACGCACGCTCGCGCTTGCCCGCCACGGCGATCTCGATCGCAGCGTGCTGCGAGAGTTGCCACGCGGTCGTCAGCCGATCCAGACCCGGATCGTCGCTGGCGAGCAGGGGCGAGCCGAGGCGTACGCGATGCTGCGCGAACAGCTCGACGCGGGACGCCAGGGCTACGTCGTCTGCCCGCTGGTTGCCGAGGCTGAGGGCGAGGGCACGGCCGCCGCAAGCACCGGCGTTCCGAGCGGCGCAGGCGCCGGTCTCGACGCCGGCGAGGCAAGAGCGGCGACGGTCGAGTTCGAGCGCCTGAGCAAAGGCGAGCTGGCCGGGCGGAAACTGGCGCTGCTACACGGGCAGATGCGACCACGCGAGAAGCAAGCGGCGATGGCCGAGTTCGCGTCCGGTCAGGCCGAGGTGCTGGTTGCTACGACCGTGATCGAGGTCGGGGTGGACGTGCCCAACGCAACCGTGATGCTGATCGAGAACGCTGAGCGCTTCGGTATCTCCCAGCTACACCAGCTGCGCGGCCGGGTCGGCCGTGGTGAGCACCACTCGCTGTGTCTGTTGGCGGGTCCACCTGCATCGGCGCGGCTACGAGCGCTTGCTGAGAACTCTGATGGTTTTCGTTTGGCCGAGATCGATCTGCGTCTGCGCAAGGAAGGTGAGCTGCTCGGCACGCGCCAATCGGGTGTCGGCAAGCCGTTTCGCTTCGCCAGCCTGCCGCAAGACAGCGAGCTGCTCGAGCGGGCTCGCTTGCAAGCAAAGAAGATCCTCGCCGAGGACCCGACGCTCAGCGGCCCTGTTCACGGCCTGCTCTCAGAAGCGCTGGAGCAGGCGCTCGGGATACAGGCCGGCGCCCCGCTACCGGCATGAGGGTGATCGCCGGCAGCCTGGGCGGGCGCCGGTTGAGCGCTCCGCGCGGCCAAGAGCGCACCCGGCCCACGTCCGATCGCGTGCGCGAGGCGCTGTTTGCGACGCTCGGCGAGATCGAGGATGCGAGCGTGCTCGACCTGTTCGCGGGGACGGGCGCGCTTGGGATCGAGGCGCTCTCGCGCGGTGCCTCAAGCGCACTTTTCGTGGAGCGAGATAGGGCTGCTTTGCAAGTACTACGAGAGAATCTCGAGGCCTTGGAGCTGCTTGCGCCGCGTGCGCGGGTGCGTGCCGGGGAGGCGCTCGCGGCCCTGCGCGCCGCACGCAGGCGCGGCGAAACATACGATCTGGTGTTCTTGGACCCCCCCTACGGCCAGGCAGGCGAGCTTGAAGGGCCGCTCTCGGCTACGTTGCCCGCGATACTGGAGCCCGCGGCGCGCGTTGTCGTCGAGAGCGACCGGCGCTCGCCGCTCGTGCTCGAGCCGCTTGCGCCGCTCAGAGAGAAACGCTACGGAGACACCTTGATCACGATCTACAGCCACCAGGTTCCCAGCGGCATAGAGCAGGAGCCGCGGGCATGAGCGCCACCAAGACGATTGCGGTCTGCCCCGGCTCTTATGACCCGATCACCAACGGGCATCTCGATGTGATTCGCCGGGCGGCGGCGCTATACGACGAAGTAGTCGTGGCGGTCGTCAATCGCTCTGTGCGCAAGGATAAGACGCTGTTTGGGATCGAGGAGCGGATGGCCTTCATCGAAGCCGCGCTCAGCGACCTGAGCGGGGTGCGAGCCGAGCCGTTCAACACGCTGGTGGTGAAGTTCGCGCGACGTGTTGGCGCCAAGGCAATCGTCAAGGGGCTGCGCGCGATTTCCGACTTCGAGTACGAGTTCGAGATGAACCAGCTCAACCGTCGCCAGGATCCCGAGATAGAGTCGGTGTATCTGATGGCAAGCCCCCAGTACAGCTTTCTGTCTTCGAGCGGAGTCAAGGAGCTCGCCACTTTCGGCGGGCGGATCGACGATCTGGTGCCGGCGCCGGTGGCGGAGCGCTTGCAGGAAGAGTTGCAGCGGTGACGAACTTTCAAGGCGTGATCCCCGAGAGAGGTGAGAACTGATGGACGTCTTGGTCTTGATCGACAAGCTCGACGACCTCGTGCACAATGCCAAGCCCGTTCCGCTTACCGATCAGGTGCGCGTCGACAAGGAGGAGATCTACGACATCCTCGACCAGATGCGCGCCACGATCCCAGAGGAGATCAAGCAAGCGCGCTGGATCGTCAAGGAGCGGCAAGAGATGCTGGCCGAGGCCAAGCGCGAGGCCGAGCGGATCGTCAAGGAGGCGCGCGAGCGCCAGGAGCGCCTGGTCGGCGAAGAGGAGGTCACCAAGCAGGCCGAGCGCGCCGCCGAGGACATCATCGAGGACGCCCACGCCCGCGAGCGCGAGATTCGCCTCGGAGCCGAGGACTACGCCGATGAGATCCTGGGCACGCTTGAGGTCAACCTGTCGAAGTTCATCGCTGCGGTACAGCGCGGCCGCGAGCGCCTGCAGGGCAAGGACGAGCCCGCCGAAGTGTCCTAGACGCTCATGCGTCGCTCGATCCCTTTTGGGGTAGGGTGCCCGCGTGCCGTCGCAGCTTAAGCATCGTCTCGAAGTCGCCAAGGTCCTGCTCGGGACCGGCATCGTCACGCCCGTGCGACCCGACCGGGCGGTGCGCTCGATCGTTGCACTCAAGCAGTGGGGCCCGACGCCGGCTGCCGCCTATACCGGCTCGGCTGCGCGCTTTCCCAAACGTGCGGCGATCGTAGACGAGCGCGGCACGCTCACCTTCGAAGAGGTGCACCGTCGCACCAACGCGCTCGCGCACGAGCTGCGCGCCGCCGGCATCAAAGAAGGTGACGGCGTGGCGATCATGTGCCGCAACCACCGTGGCTTCATCGAGGCGACCGTCGCCTGCTCCAAGCTGGGTGCCAGCTCGCTGTATCTGAACACGGCGTTCGCCGGCCCGCAGATCGCCGACGTGCTGCGCCGCGAGGACCCCGCCGGCCTGATCTACGACGAGGACTTCGCCAATCTCGTCAAGGACGGGGGCGAGGGTCGCAAGCGCTTCGTCGGCTGGTGCGATCCGGGCAAGGGCTGCGATGACCCGCTGATCGAGGACCTGATCGCCCGCGGTGAGACGAGCGACTTGCAGCCGCCAAGCGAAAGCGGCAAGGTCGTGATCCTCACCTCCGGTACGACCGGCACACCCAAGGGCGCCGCCCGCAAACAGCCCGACTCGCTGGAGCCGGCCGCCGCGTTGTTCTCGAAGATCCCGCTGAAAGCGCGTGAGACGACGATGGTCGCCGCGCCGATGTTTCACTCCTG
>DASTPN010000213.1:0-2182 GCA_035719985.1 Solirubrobacteraceae bacterium
TGAGCTGGCCTGGGTTTCGCGGAGACCTTGAAACGAGGGCTTTGGCCCTCGAGTGAGGAATCCAACGGCATGTCACGACCGAAGAAGTACCCCGAGGAGCTGATTCAGCGGGGCGTTCGGCTTGCGCTGGAGAGTGGGCGCCCGATCGCTTCGATCGCCAAGGATCTGGGGATGCATCCGGAGACGCTGCGGCGCTATGTGCGTCAGGCGCAGGCCGCGGCCGGCGGGGACGTGCCGTCGGGTGAGGAGCGAGAAGAGATTCGCTTGCTGCGGCGGGAGGTGTTCGAGCTGCGCCGGGCGAACGAGATCTTGAAGGCAGCATCACTCTTTTTTGCGAGGGAACTCGACCCAGACCGACCGAAGTGAGCGCGTTCATTGACGAGCGCCGCTCGGACTTCGGGGTCGAGCCGATCTGCGACACCCTGGACGTGTCGGCGTCCGCCTACTACCAGCGAGCCTCGGGCAAGCGCTCCGCTCGCCGAATCGAGGACGAGCGGCTCACCGACGAGATCCGTAGGGTGCACAAGGCCAACTACGAGGCGTATGGCTATCGCCGCGTCTGGCACGCGCTGGAGCGCGCCGGCGAGGACGATGTCGGCCGCGACCGCGTCGCGCGGTTGATGCGCGCCGAGGACATCCGGGGAGCGAAGCGGCGCGGGAAGCCGTGGCGGACCACGAAACGCGACCCAGACGCCGTCGTGAGGCCTGATCTCGTGAACCGCGAGTTCCACGCCGAGGCGCCAAATCGGCTTTGGGTAGCCGATTTCAGCTACCTGCGGTGTTGGGAGGGCGCGTTGTTCTTCGCGTTCGTGATCGACGTCTTCTCGCGCATGGTCGTCGGTTGGCAGCTCGCGCCGCACATGCGCACGACGCTCGTGCTCGACGCGCTGCGGATGGCGCTCGGTGTCCGCGGCCCGGGCGCCGATGTCGGGCTCGTGCATCACTCCGATCATGGGTCGCAGTACACGAGCTTCGACTACGGCCAGGTGCTTGACGATCACAATGTGCTCATGTCACTCGGATCGGTCGGCGATGCCTATGACAACGCGCTCGCCGAGAGCTTCGTCGACTCGTTCAAGACCGAGCTGATCGCGGATCGTGTCTGGCGCTCACGCGCGCAGTTCGAGTTCGCGATTCTGGAATATATCGCTTGGTTCAATCACGAGCGGCTGCACTCGGCGCTCGGGTATGTGCCGCCAGCTGAATGGGAGGCGACGCATACGCTGGTTGCGCTTAGGCCGCGACCGAGTGGTTGACGGGACAAAGCTCGTGGGGTGGCCTCTATGATCCTGAAGGTTAAGCTGGCGTGACCACGCATCACGTGTATAATATATCACAGTGTCAAGCTGACACGCAGCCGAGGGAAGAGAAGTAGATGACAACTCTGTCACCGGCACGATCGCGGTGAGCGGGGGAGTAGGTAGGTTGATCCCACATAACCCTGTCTCCGTCAAACCCAGGGCAGTTCACTGCGAGGCCGCGGCCAAGGCCAGCTCAACAAGGGCGAGAGCGCCAACGCGCTGCACCGCTACGTCGGCTTCGGCAACCGCGGCCGCGTCTACGCCCGCGACCCCGAACAGCTTCAGCGCCACATGGAGTGCCGGCGCCTCGTGTCCAACGCGATCGTCTACTGGAACGCCCGCTACATCGCTCACGCCCTCGAAACCCTCGCCCGTGGAGGCCACCCCGTGCCCGACGAAGACATCCGCCACATCCACCCCGTCCACCACGAGCACATCAACCCCTACGGCCACTACCGCTTCGACACCCGCCGAGCCGCCAACGGCAAACTCCGGCCGCTGCGCCCCGCAAACATCACTTCCGCCAAAGACGCAGCGACTAACGCAACGGCGACTAACGCTTAGCGTTGCCTGGGGCCGACCCCCGCCGACGCGGCCTAGGGCCCCGAAAGCGCCGCAAAACGGCGCTTTCTCGTAGCCGTTCAGTGGTCTGGGCTCGGGGTTTTGGCGTCAGATGAGGGCGGGCATCGTTCGGGCGTGTTGGTGGGCGGTGAAGAGCTGGGTGAGGTAGTGGTAGATCGAGCGGTGTTGCCTCACCGCGATCGGTGGCAGCTCTGCGACCTGATGGCGCCCCGCCCCCGACCTGGGGACCCGCTCCAGATCGGTGAACTCGTGGCCGCAGCCCCGGCACTCACTCGGATAGTGATCAACGACCTCGTCGA
>DASTPN010000214.1:0-23936 GCA_035719985.1 Solirubrobacteraceae bacterium
GGAAGCCCGAGGCTTTGCACCCGCTCCTTGCCCGGCGCAGTACCGTCCGCGTAGCAATGGACCACCAGCTCTGTGCGGCCACCGCGCGCGCCCAGCAGCGCCGACTCGCCGGCCGAGTCCATGTCGCCGACGATCATGTCGGGCACCAACCCCGCATCCAGAAGCGCGTCGGCGCCGCCGTCCACAGCAACCAGCACGGGACGGGTATCGCGGATGAAAGGACGCAGCGCACGCAGGTCGCGCTGGCGATCGACACCTCTAACTACCACCAGCGCCGGCCGATCGCGAAAGTCCGTGCGAAAGCGCGGCAGATCGATCCGCCCTGCCAGCAGCTCGCGCTCCTCACGCATGTGATCGATGGTGTTCTGAGCAAAACGCTCGAGCGCCTCGCCGATCTCGCGCTTGCGCGCCTCGGTCTCGGCTCGCAACTGGACCAGGTCGAGCACCGTGCCGGTTGTAAGGGTGTCGCCGCCATGCACGATCTCAGCCGCCACGCCCGGCCCCCCCACGCGCACACTCACCCGCTCGCCATCAGAGAGCGCGCCGAAAAGGAAGTCATCGGGCAGGTCGACCAGCAGCACACCTGCTTCCACCAACAGCAACGGCCCAAGGTTCGGGTAGCTGGCGCTCATCGACGGTGCGCAGTTGAGCACCGCCGCCACTCCGGCCTCGGTCAGATCCTCTGCCGAGACCCGGTCCAGGTCGGCGTGGTCGACGATTGCGATCTCGCCCGCCAGCAGATGTTTGACCAGGAGCTTCGTGCGCCGCCCGAGCCGAACCGGCCCGTCGACCTCCCGCATCGCCCCTACGCCGCCCGGCGCAGCTCGCGCGCGTGCTTGCGCGCTCCCACATCGCCCTCCTGAGCTCCGAGCATACGCACCAGCTCGCCCTCGACCTCGCGCTCGGCCAACTGCGACACCGTCGCAAGCGTGAGCTCGGTGGTGGTGTCCTTGGCGACGCTGAAATGTCGATCGGCAAGCGAAGCGATCTGCGGCAGGTGGGTGATGCAGATCAGCTGACGGGAGCGAGCAAGCGTCTGCAAGCGCTCGCCGACTACACGGGCGGTGTGCCCGCCGATACCGGCGTCGACCTCGTCGAACACGAGTGTTGACCCCTGCCCCTGGGCTTGCGAGCCGGCAGCCTGCTCGCAAGCGCTTGCGAGCGCGAGCATCACGCGGGACAGCTCGCCGCCGGAGGCGATCTCGCGCAGCGGCGCGGCCGCCACGCCAGGGTTGGGCGCGATCGTGAACTGCACCGCGTCAGCGCCGAAGGCGCGCGCCTGCACTTCAAGCAGCTCTATCTCAAAGCTTGCATCGGGCATGGCAAGCGCGGTCAGCTGCTCGCGCACGGCGACGGTCAGCCGCGTGGCAGCGTCCTTGCGCGCCTCGCGCAACTCGCTCACATGAACCTCGAGCGTCGCGCGCTCTCTCTGGAGCTGTTCGCGAGCCTGATCCTGTGCCTGCTCGGCACCGGCGAGTTCGTCGGCGCGCAGGCGCGAGCGCTGCGCATACTCCAGCACGGCCCCGATCGTGCCGCCGTGCTTGCGAGTAAGCCGCTCGATCGCCGCCAAGCGATCTTCGACGGCTTGCAGTGAGCCCTCCTCTTTATCGATGCTCTCCAAGTAGGAGCGAACCGCGCCGGCCAGGTCACCGGCCTCGATATTGAGCGCCTGCGCGCGGTCGGCCAGTCCGTCCAGTTCGGCGTCCACCCCAACCGGTCCCTGTAGCGCCCGCGCCGCACCGGCAAGCATGTGCGCCGCGCCAACTCCTTCTCCAGACTCGGGCGCCAGCGCCTCAGAGGCCGCTGCTGCCGCCATCCGTAGCGCCTCGACTCCTCGTAGCCGCTCGCGCCGAACAAGTAGCGCGGCGTGCTCCTCGGTGTCTGGAGCCGCCTGCTCGATCTCGGCGAGCTCGTGTTCGAGCAGCCCAAGCTCACGCTCGCGGGCCTGCTCGAGCTCGGCCAGGCGCTCCAGCTCGACCTGCAGACGCTGTGTATCCCGGTAGCTCGTGGCGCACGCCTGCAGACGCTCGTTGTGAACCTCGCCGCAAACAGTGTCGAGCATCTGCAGCTGAGTCGCCGCCAACACAAGTTTGCGGTGCTCGTGCTGGCCGTAGAAGGAGATCAAGCGCGAACCGAGCTCCTGCAGGTCGCTCACGCTAGCCGAGCGCCCGCCGACGAATGCGCGCGTGCGGCCGTCGGTGCCGACTCTTCGCGCTAGTACCAACTCGTCCTTGCCGGCCTGATCGCTTGCCGCCTCGGGCAGCAGCGCCTGAATCTCGGCTTGCAGGTCATCGGGAATTGCAAAGACACCCTCGACATAGGCGGTCTCGGCGCCGGGGCGAACGACCCTTGCCTTCGAGCGGCCAGACGGCGTGCCGCCCATCAAAAGGTCGAGCGCCTGGGCGAGCACCGTCTTTCCTGCGCCCGTCTCCCCCGTTAGCACGTTCAAGCCCTCAGCGAACTGAAGCTCAGCTCTCTCGATCAACAGCAGATTCTGCACACGCAGTTCAGACAGCATCCCTGAGGTCTACCAGCGGGTAGGGACGGATCTCACCGGCACCGATGTTCGCAGCGAGCCATAATCAAGTTCTAAGCACCCGCCACCGATGGCGAGGGTGCACTCACAACACAGGCATGGCTGCCACCGGCTCACACGACAACCCGCTCGAGCGCCCAGTCCTCACAGCAGGCGCGGCGGAGCTTCTTGCGCGACTGCGCGAGGAGATCGAGCGAGCGCAGCGACAAGGTACCGCGCTGAGCGCCCTGCACGTCGGTGTCGATCCTGACCGTATTGGAGATGAGCACGGCGAGGAGGTCTCTGAGCAGGCCATCTCCTACATCGCGGCTGCGCTCACGCGCCAGCTACGCCGCTTCGATCGCGTCGGTCGGCTCTCAGAGCGGGAGTTGCTCGTACTGCTGCCAGGCGCCGACGGACCGCGCGCGGAGATCGTCGCACGGCGCGCCCTTGCGCGCCTACAGGCGGTAAAGGTCGAAGTGGACGGGCAGCGACACCCGATTGCCGTCGCGATCGGGCTGGGCACCTGGAGCGCCGGGCTTGGCCCGACACAACTGCTAGACCGAGCACGCCTGCTTTCACGCCACGAGCAGGTACCGGACACCTCGCCGGCTTGACGCCGGGTCGAAGGGACCGGCCGAGCGTTCATACTGCTACGCCGTGCTAACTGGATCCGAGCTGTGGCTGCTGCGACTGATGGCCGACCGCGGCCTTGCGCTGCTCGACGCCGACGCTCTGTTGATGGTCGTCGAGGAGCGCGGCGAGCTGCGTGTCGCGGCTGCCGCGGGACGCTCCTCCGTGCGTGTGCGGGTGCTGCCGACCGAGGGGAGCGCGCTGGGGGCGCTTCACCGCACCGGCCAGTCGCTCTCGCTCGATAAACCGCGCGGACAGGAAGCGACCTGGCTACACGAGCTTGGGCTGGAGGCTCGTGCGGTGCTTGTCGAGCCGTTTCGGATGGAGGGGCACGGCGGCGGCATGGTGATCGCCGTACGTCAAGACACTGGCTTTCGCGACCCGGACCGGCGCGCGTTGAACTCGTTCGCCGCCAGCGTCGCTCAGCGCCTGCAGGCCGAGCGCTCGGTCGAGATCGAGCGGCTGCGCTTCGGCATGGAGGCGCGCGAGCGCGAGCGCACGCGTTGGGCGCGCGAGATCCACGACGAGACCGTGCAAGGGCTGGGCGCTCTGCGCCTGCGCCTGGCAAACGCCCGCGACCTCGGCGATCAAGACGCTCTCAGCGGCGCCGTCGACACGGTTCTCGAGGGATTGGGTGAGGAGATCGACGGCCTACGCCACCTGATCACAGAGCTTCGCCCCGCCGCGCTCGACGAGCTCGGCCTCGGGCCGGCGCTGCAGGCGCTAGCGCGGCGCGCACAGGCGATCGACGGCCTCGACGTTCAGACCGAGATCGAGATCGACGAAGCGGACGGCGAGCGACGTCTCGACGCGGAGCTCGAGAGCACGATCTACCGCGTCGTCCAGGAGGCGCTTACAAACGTCTCGCGCCACGCCAAAGCGACGCGCGCCGTCATCCGCGTGGCCGAGCGCGACGGGAGGGTGATCGCGACCGTCACCGACGACGGACAGGGACTGCCGGCAGCCGGCGCCACACGCGAGCGCACCCCCGAGGACGAATTGAAGGGGGGCTTTGGCGTCTCTGGCATGCGCGAGCGCGCCGAGCTGGTGGGCGGCGACTTGGAGCTGTCCCCAGCTGCGGGCGGCGGCGCCGAGATGCGCTTGAGCGTCCCGCTGGCGGGGCGTCCCACCACGACCGTGTAGCTCTGGATCTACTCGACCAGGCCAAGCTTGCGCGCGTAAGCGGTTATCTCAGCGCGTGAGGAGAAGCCGAGCTTCTCGATCGCCCGGGCGCGATAGGTCTTGACCGTGCGCTCGGCTACATGCAGCTGCTCGGCGATCTCGGGGTTGGTGTAGCCGTGGGCGATCAAACGCACCACCTCGCGCTCGCGCTCCGAGAGCGCGACGCCCTCCTGCTGGTCGCCGTTGCCGGTAGCCATCAAGGCGCCCAGGCGCGGGTGCAGGTAGTTGCGGCCGGCGACCGCCAGGCGGAAAGCTTGCAACAGCTCGGCTGGCTCAGCCTCCTTGAGCACGTAACTACGGGCACCGGCACGCAGGGCTTGGCGCGCGTACTCGGGATCCTCGCGCATCGTCAGTATCGCGACCGCGAGCGTGGGGTGCGCGACAAAGCAGGTTGGAAGCGCCGCCAAGCTCGAGCCCCCGGGCATCGTCAGATCGAGCGTGAGCAGGTCTGGCTTGAACTCGCGAACCGCGCGAATCGTCGAGGGGACGTCCGCCGCCTCGGCGACGACGCGGAACTCGCCCGCCTCGCGCTCGAGCACGGCACGGATGCCGTCGCGCACGACGGTGTGATCGTCGGCGATGATCACATCGACCGGACGCTCTGAGCGGGGGGGATCGTCTGCCATTTCGCCTACCTATCGGCAGCGATCGCCAATCTCGATAGGGGCGGTCGCAACCTTGCGTGTAAGGTTCGCCGAGCATGCTGCTTGCGCTCGCCAAGCGAGTATCCAACGAGCTAATTTGCCTGGTAAAGGACGAGCTTTGAGGCATAGGTTCGGCACCGTCGGGACTACAAAGCCTTGCACCTTTGGGACGACACGATCGGCACCACCCGCTCGACAGACACGCGACCGTAAGGACGGCATCATGGTGTTGTCATGTCTGGCTCCTCTCAGCCGTTTGTCATGGCGACCGCGTATGGACCCGCCCGCGGGACGTCGAGGTCGTTGACGTCACTCTGCACCGGCTGTGAGGTGGACGCATGCTGACCGATCTTGGAATGGCCTGTGCCTGGTTGGCAATGTCGGCGGCCGGCGCCGGGTTGCTCGTCGCGCTGCGGCGACTTGCAAGCCCACAGCTCGCCGCGCCCGCCGAGGAGACACTGGAGCCCACACATGAGGACTTCTATGCAACCGACTCGTTGCCGGCAGTGGCGGAGTTGTGGCGATGAGCCAAACGGCCAGCAGCCTGCCTCCGGCGTTGGCGGACTCGCCGCTCGCGTCCCAGCCGCATCTGCGCTTGGTCGGAGATCAGCCCGCCGCTGAGCACTGCACCGCCGGCGAGGAGCCCGGTCGCCCAACAACCGATCCCGACCGGCGAGAAGGCGGCGATCATGTCCTGGTGGCCGGCGCCGACGCGGCCGTGCGGGCGCGGATGCTCGCCGAGCTTCGCAGCATCTTGCCGCAGGGAACCTGCTTCATCGAGGCCAGCGAGACGTGGGAGGTCGTCGCACGCGCACCCGGAAGTCGCATGGTCGTGCTTGCAGGCGATCTCGGCGAGGCGTCCTGCTCATCGCTGCTGCGACTGCTGGCGCGCCGCAACCCGACGCTCCCGGTGCTTGCTGTGGGCGATAGCGAGCGCCGCCAGTCCCTTGACGCGGCACACATCTGAACCGGCTGCAATCGTTAGGGCCACCGGAACGGCCGGGCTGCGCACCCTGCCGTCGGCACACCGGCCTACAATCAGCCGCACTCGACGAGCACACGTCGAGCAACGGTCAGCATCGAGAGGCGTCCATGCTTCCAAAGTCTCCACGACTGCGGAGAATTCTGCTTGCGTACACGGTCAACGAACTGGGGACATGGTTCGGCTACGTCGCGCTGGCCTTGGGGGTCTACGACAACACCCACAGCGCGATCGCCACGGCGGGTCTATTCGTCGCCCGCGGGCTGTTGCCGGCGCTGCTTGCGCCTGTGCTCGTTGCAAGGGTGGAGCGCTCCGCGCGGCGAGGCCGGCTGGCGATCCTGTATGTGCTCGAGGCACTGCTGACGATCGCGCTTGCGGGTCTGCTGTGGAAATTCTGGCTTGCCGGCGTGCTCGTTCTGGTCACGATCGACGGGATCGTAGCCGTGGGCGCGACGGCGCTTGTGCGCGCGGCAGCTGCGCGAGCGGCGGCAGAGGAAACACGCAACCACTACGGAGATTCGCTGTCGCAGAGTGCACTGCTCGAAGCGATCAACGCGGCTCAACGCGAAGCCGGAGCGGCGCTCAACTTCGCCTTCATGGGCGCGCTGGCGCTGGCGCCGGCGCTCGGCGGCGCGCTCGTGCACGCGATCGGCGGTCCCAGCGCGCTGCTGATCGACGCCTTTACGTTCCTTGCCTGCGCTGGGCTACTGGTGCGCCTGCGGACATATGTGGAGGAAGTCAGCGGCGACTCTATTCGCGATCGTCTGCTGGCAGCGATCGTGCACGTGCGCACGGTTCCGGGGCTGCGAGCGTTGTTTACAACCGAGGCCATCGCAATCGTCGTGTTCGCCTCGGTCGAGCCGGTGGAGGTGCTCTACGCCAAGTCAACCCTGCACGCCGGGGATCTCGGCTTCGGTCTGCTGCTGGGATGTTGGGGGGCCGGCGCGGCGCTTGGGGCGATCGTGTTCGCCCGTGCCGTGCGCCGGCCGCTGTGGCCGATGCTGGTCGGCGGGACGCTGCTGGTGGGGCTTGCCTACCTCGGCTTCGCCGCCGCTCCGTCACTTGGGCTTGCCTGTGCCGCGGCGGTGATCGGCGGGGTGGGCAACGGGATCCAATGGCCTTCTTTGATCAGCGCCGTGCAGCAGCTGACGCCATCGAGTCTGCACGGACGACTGATGAGCGCAGTCGGCTCGCTCAATGCGCTCTGCCCGGCGATCGGTTTTGCGCTGGGCGGGACGATCGCCGCGCTCAGCTCTCCGCGCGTAGCGATGGGAGCAGCGGGCGCAACCGCCACCCTGGCGACATTTGCGTTCGTACGCTTGCCCGTTCGCGACCTGCTCTCCACCGCTCAGGAGACGACCGTGGTGGCCGACGAGGCGACACTGGTCAGCAGCACCACGCCGTAAGTAAATCCTGGTCATTGATATTTGCCGGCTTTGCGGCCAGCAGCGGACTGACCGCGACCGAACGGGCGCCTTAAGTGCAACGTCCTGTCGGCCGTTAAGGACCACAGAAGCAAATGCACCTCTCCGTATCTTCCCTACTCCGCCGTAGACGTCAAGTCTTCTATAACGCCAGCCAGGTGTTGCTGCTACTTGTCTGCATCGCCGGCGCGGTCCTGACCTCAGAGAGCGTCGATTGGAGCCCGCTGGAGCTTGTTGCGCTGTTTCTCGCGCTCAGCGTCGTCGGTGAGCGCCTGGAGCTGACAGTCGGCAGCCAGAGCCTCTCTGCCGGCTTCGTGGCGCTCGTGCTCGCGATGACCCTGCTCGGGCCCGCCCCGGCAGTTGCAATCGCGATCGTGGCGATCACCGTCGACTCAGTCTGGCGGCGTCCGAGCCTGCAGGTCTGTCTTTCAAACGCAGCCACCTACGTCGCCTTTGCACTGCTCGGGGGACTGCTAATCCGCGCAGTGCTCGGCGATGTGCACGAACGCGTCGTCGTGAAGGGAGTCGGCGAAGAGACGCTCAAGGCGAGCACCCGCAGCGTGAGCTTCGCCCTGCTCGTGTTTGGGATCTTCGTCGTCACTAACGTCTTCAACTTCGCCCTGATCGCGATCCAAAAGCGTGTCTTTCACGACCGTGGGCTGATCAGCCAGGCGCGCACGCTACTCGTGCCGATGCTGCCCGGGCAGTTCGCCGCCGCGATCCTGGCGGCGATTCTCGCCGTCGCCTATACCAACCTCGGCTATCCGGCCCTGGTCGGCGTCGTCGTCGTGATCCTGATCTTCCAGTACCTGGCGCGTGCGCTGCTTCGCTCCGAGGATCGCGCCGAGCAACTAGAGGCACGTTCGGTGCGCCTCGCCTCGATGCAGCTCGGTGTGCTCGTCACGCTGGTCGAGACGCTTGCGCTCAGAGACCGCATGACCGCCCGCCACGCCGCCGCCGTCGCGCGCTATTCGCGGGCGTTGGCACGGGAGCTGGGATGCAACGAGGCCGATCAGGATCTCGCGCACACCGCCGGGCTGCTGCACGACATCGGCAAGTTCGCCCTGCCCGACCGGATCCTGCATGCGGAGATCCTCTCCGACGAGGATTGGGCGGTCGTTCGCCGACACCCGCAGGAGGGGGCGACGCTGGTAGGGCGCCTGGATGGGTACGGGCCTGTCGCCGACGCAATCCTCTACCACCACGAGCACGTCGACGGCAGCGGCTACCCAGCTGGGCTGATCGGGAACGAGATACCGATGGCCTCTCGCATCCTCTCCGTCTGCAACGTCTACGACACGCTGACGGCGCGCGACTCCTACCGCTCGAAAATGACTCCGCAGGACGCGATCGCCGAGCTGCGGCGCGTCGCCGGGCGCCAACTGGACGCCGAGATCGTCGACGCCTTCATCGCCATGCTCGAGCGCGATGGGCCAGTTACGTTCGCCCACGGCGACGACGCCGACTTCGAGGCCGAGCTCGCCTTTGAGCGACGAGCACGGGCGCTGGCCGAGCCGGCCGCCCGTTGACGGCAGTTCGTAGCGCCACTCCCGCCAAGCGCTGAGCGCCTGGGTCCTCGCGTCCACGCGAGGCGATGTTCCTGTCTTTGGAGGGACCGCTTTTAACGACTTGAGGCGCCTCCGGTTGCACCAAAGACGCCTCAAGCATGGACCCCCGTCTTGCGGGGGCGAATCAAAATCAGCCTTTCCAACCCATTACACGCTCCTCTCGTCGCTCGTGCGCTCACCACGTGCGACGGCCTCCATCCTCAGCCAAGCACGATGAGCGTTGAGTAGGTTCGAGGAGCATAATATAGAGATTGGACGGATTGTCCACTTCGTCCAACGGTTGCACGAGGCGTTGCAGCAAGCAGGGATCGAGGGTCCAGCGCAGTAGTTTTCCCTGCTTATGTGGGCTTTTTGACGCCTACGGCCCAACTGCGTGCAACCAAAACGACGCTGTCAACTCGCGTGAGAGAGCGCACAGATACGCGGTTTTTCTGCAGCAATCGCACGGCTAGACCGAATTTGGCGGCAGTGCCTAGCACGGTGATCGGGGGCGGGAGTTTCCCGCGGCAAAACGTCCGCAAAGCTCCGGGACGCTCAAGGTTTGCCCGCACAGCGCCGAAACCGTAAGCAGCGAGGTGCCCGGCGCGGCTACGCGTGGCCCGCCGAGCCAACCTAGAATTGGACAGCAGAGGAGAGTTCGCTAATGGCCATCACCCCCGATCCAGGAGCCGACCGTCAGCTCGTGTTCACGAGCTCGCAGGCCGCGCGCTATCTGGGCGTGTCGCTGGCGACCGTCAGGCGCTGGACCGACGCCGGCTACCTGACCGGCTACCGCACGCCCGGCGGGCAGCGGCGCTTCTCGCGCGAACAGCTCGACGGCTTTATCGCCTCGCTGCACCGCACCGACGAGCGGCCCGCAGGGCAAGAGGAGCACAGCGACGAGCGCCAGTCGGGCGCCTCAGGCGGGCATTGAGCCGACGCGCTCAGCGCGCCAGGCGACCGAACTTCTCGCGCAGACGCCGGTAGAAGGATGAGCCCGGCAGCTGGGCGATCACGCCCGCGTCGTCGATGAAGCGCGCGTCGATTCGCCCACCGGGGGCGATCTCGCCTATCGGACGGCCGTCCACCGACACGTCCAAGGACTCGTGCGAGCGGTTGTAGATCTCCAAGCGGACGCTCGGCGCCGCGACCAAGGTGCGGGCTGTCAGCGAGTGCGGCGCGATAAAGGAGACCACGTAGCCCTCCACTCCCCACGCCATCACCGGGCCGCCATTGGCCAGGTTGTAGCCGGTCGAGCCCGCCGGAGTGGCTACGACCAGGCCGTCGCAACGCACGCTGCCAAGCTCTTCACCGTCGAGCACATAGGCAAGCTCTGCCACTCGCTCGCCTACCTTGCGGTGGATGGCGACATCGTTGAAGGCCCGCTCGTCTTCCTTTTTGTTCGGACCGACTCCGTCGAGCACGATCGCCGGCAGGTGCAGCAACTCGAAGTCACCGTCGAACGCGCGGCGAAAGCCCGCGGCCAGGTCGTTGGGCTCGATAGTCGCCAGGAAGCCGATATCGCCGAAGTTGACTGCGAACACCGGCGTCGGACTGCCGGCGTAGCGGCGCAGCGCGCGCAGGATGGTCCCGTCGCCGCCTAGCACGACGCACAGGTCGACGGGATGTTGCTCACCGGCGCCGAGCACAACGTGCTCGTAGGACCCGGCGCGCGCGGCAAGATCGTGCTTGGTTGTCTCCTGCTCATCGAAGCGCAAAGTGACCCCGGCCCGAGCGGCCGTCTCGATCAGCGTGTCCAATGCGGCCGACGTTTGCGCCGGGCGCGAGTGCGTGAGCACCGAGACGGTGCGCTCGCTGCTCACGGCTCAACCTCGCGCGCCATGCGCTCTATCCCATCATGGCCGGCCGTGGCCGCGGCGCGTGTAGCCTCGGCAAGCCATACGAAGCTCTCCAGGTTGCCCTTTGGCCCCGGCAGGCCCGAGGAGGCATAGCCGAGCACAGCAGCGCCCAGCGCCTGTGCGGCGAGTGCCACGTCGATCAAGGCGCCACGGCGATCCTCGGCGGAGCGCACCACTCCTCCCTTGCCGACACGCTCGCGCCCCACCTCGAATTGCGGCTTGACCATTCCGAGTACATCGAAGCTCGGCGCCATACAGGCCAGCACGGCCGGCAGTACCTTGGTCAGCGAGATGAACGAGACGTCGATGACCGCCAGGTCGGGGGCATACGGGAGCATCCCAGGTGTGAGCGATCGGGCGTTGGTGCGCTCGATCACCGTCACGCGGGCATCAGTACGCAGGGTGTAGTCGAGGTCGCCGTAGCCGACGTCCACGGCGAGGACTTCGTTTGCCCCCCGCTTGAGCAGGCAGTCCGTAAAGCCCCCGGTGGATGCTCCGACGTCGATCCCGCGCCGCCCGGCAACATCGAGGCCAAAGTGCTCAAGCGCATTGGCGAGCTTGACTCCCCCACGCGAAACAAATGGCGGCGGCTCGCGCACCGACAGCTCAGCGTCGACGGCCACCATCTCACCCGGCTTACTTACCGTGCGGCGCTCTGGCCCGACGCTGACCTCGCCGGCCATCACCGACGCCGCTGCGCGCGAGCGCGACGCGAACAGGCCACGCTCGGCGAGGAGGCTGTCGATGCGCTGCTTTCGCTGGGCGGTTGGCATAGACGGGTAAACGGTATCCGCTGGCACTCAAAATCTGCGGACATTCACTGTGTTGCCGACCGCGGTTCCCGCAGAGATCAACCAATAGTGACCGACCTCACACAAACATTCGTTCGCCTCGTCCATCATGGTGATCGACCCGAAGTACAGCAGCATCCCTCCTCCCCTCGAAACGGCCCGCCTCCCCAGCGGGTCGTTTCCTTTAAATGACCGGAGTTGATTCGCGTGCGAGGATGGCTGCCTCCACGCGCTCGGCGATGCGCTCGCCGGTGTAGCCGATCTCCTCGTGCAGCAGGGCCGGCTTGCCGTGGGTCACGTAGCGATCGGGTAGGCCCACTCGCAAGATGCGGGTGGTGGCCGCGCCTGTGTCGCTGAGAGTCTCCCAGACGGCCGAGCCGAAGCCGCCAGTCAGGACGCCCTCCTCGACCGTTACGAGCAGGTTGTGCTCGGCCGCCAGCTGAGCCATCAGGCCAGCGTCGATCGGCTTGGCGAAGCGGGCGTCGGCGACAGTCGCGGCGATTCCCTTGGCGGCGAGCAGGTCGGCCGCCTGCAGCGCCTTGCCGACGCCGCTGCCGTAGCCGATCAGGGCAACGCGGCGGGCGGGCTCGCCTGGGCCGGCCTCGCGCAAGATCTCGCCGCGGCCGATCGGGATTGTGTGCGGCTTGTCCGGGAGGGCGACGCCGGTGCCTTCGCCACGCGGGTAGCGCAGGGCGATCGGGCCGTCGTCATAGCGCAGCGCGGTGTGCAGCATGTGCGTGAGCATCGCCTCGTCTCGCGGCGCCATCAGCACAATGTGCGGCAGGCAACGCAGATAGGCGATGTCGAAGGCTCCGTGATGGGTCGGTCCGTCGTCGCCGACCAGACCGGCGCGGTCCATCGCAAAGACGACGTTCAGCTTCTGCAGGCAGATGTCGTGGACGATCTGGTCGAACGCGCGTTGCAGGAAGGTCGAGTAGATCGCGGCGACCGGCTTGACGCCTTGCAGCGCAAGCCCGGCGGCGAACAGAATCGCCTGCTGCTCGGCGATGCCGACGTCGAAGTAGCGCTCTGGCATCGCTTCTTGGAGGATGTTCAGCCCCGTCCCTGAGTTCATCGCGGCGGTGATGCCGACGACACGCGGGTCGCGCTGGCATTCGCGCACGAGCGCCTCACCGAACACAGTCGTGTACTGCGGCGGTTTCGCCGCAGTCGGCGATGCGGTGCCCGGAGAGGACGCCCCGGACGCGCTGGATGCCGCCCCGCCCGCGGGCGACGCTACGGGCGCCGCCGGCTTGCCGTTGACAATCGACTTCGGCTTGGCGGCGTGCCACTTCTCCATTCCCTCGAGCCCACCGTCCTCGGCGGGTGCGAACCCCTTGCCCTTGACGGTGGCGATGTGCACGACCACGGGACGGCCGGCGTCGAGCGCCTCGCGCAGTGCCTCGCGTAGCGCGTGGACGTCATGCCCGTCGATGACCCCCATGTAGGCCCAGTCGAGCTCCTCCCACCAAAGCCCGGGTGCCCAGAACGCCTTGATCGACTCCTTTAGCTGCGGCCCCAGCCGCTCGATGGCGTTGCCGATCGGTCGCGGCAGCTTCGTCAGCCCGCCCTCAACGCCTGTGCGCGCGTGCCACAGCTTGGGGTTCAGGCGCACGCGGTTGAAGTATTTGGAGAGCGCCCCCACGTTCGGCGCAATCGACATGCCGTTATCGTTGAGCACGACCACGATCGGCGTCCCCGCCCCGCCCGCCTGCCCGATCGCCTCGAAGGCGACACCGCCGGTCATCGCGCCATCTCCTATCACCGCCACGACCTTGCCATCTTGATTGGGATCCCCACCCACACCGCCGAGATGGCGCATGCCTTCCTTGATCCCGACCGCATAGCCAACCGATGTCGAGGCGTGCCCGGCCCCCATGATGTCGTGCTCAGACTCCTCACGCGAGCAGAAGGGCGCGAGGCCCCCGTACTGGCGGATCGTGTGTAGCCGCTCCGAGCGTCCGGTCAGGATCTTGTGCGGATAGGCCTGGTGGCCGACGTCCCAGAGGATCTTGTCCTTCGGGGACTGCAGCAGCGAGTGCAGCGCCACGGCCAGCTCGCAGGTGCCGAGGTTGGCGCCGAAGTGCCCGCCGATCTCACCGACGGTGTCAATGATGTGCTCGCGCACCTCTTGGGCCAGCTGGGAGAGCTGCTCGTCGGAGAGCCCCTTCAGGTCGGCGGGGCCTTCGATCCCATCGAGCAGGTGGGTTTGTGTTGGTTTTTTCTCGTCGCTCACGATGTGCGTGTGTAGATGAAGTCCGTTATCTGCTCGAGCTCAAGCGTTGAGGCGCCGGTGGAGCCGGCCGGCCCATCCACCGCCAGGGCTGCCCGCGCAAGCGCCTCCCGGGCGGTCCGGTGGGACTCGGCGGCCAACTCTCTGGCTCGCTCTATGCCGAACTCGCTCACGTATGTCCGCTTGCCGTGCCTCTCATCGCTGCCCTGCGGCTTACCGAGCGCCTCCGCGGTCCCGGTCACGTCGAGGATGTCATCGACGATCTGGAACAGCACGCCAAGCTCTGCGGCAAAGCGCCGGAACTCGATTGTCGCAGGTTCTGAGGCGCCTGCAAGCAAAAGAACACACAGCACTGAAGCGCCGATCAGCCGCCCGGTCTTCAGCTCGTGTAGCCGCCGCAGCCCCTCAGGCCCCTCCGGCGCGCTGGCGCGTACGTCCACATACTGCCCCCCCACCATCCCGTTTACCCCTGTCGCAGCGGCCAGCTCCGCGGCGGCGCCCAGCACCCGCTCGGGCGCCTGGGTGGGCGCAGAGAGCAAGTGGTGGAAGGCCTCGGCGTAGAGCCCATCGCCAGCGAGGATCGCCACGTCCTCGCCGAAGGCCATGTGGCAGGTCGGCCGCCCGCGCCGCAGCGCGTCATCGTCCATCGCCGGCAGGTCGTCGTGGATCAGCGAATAGGTGTGGATCAGCTCGAGCGCCGCGGCCAAAGGCATCGCTCGTTCGCTCTCTGTACCCACCGCGTTGGCTGTCGCGAGCGCAAGCACGGGCCGAATGCGCTTGCCGCCGGCAAGCAGCGAATAGCGCATGGCCTCCTCCAGTCCGCTGGTGAGCGCGGCCTGCGAGAAGCCGATCGCCTCCAGGTAGCGCTCGACGCGCTCGCGCAGATGCTCGGGATAGGCGGGATCTAAAGCCAGCTCGCCCATCGCCTACGTCCGCTCCGCCTTTCGCGTGCCAACGGTGCCGCCCGGCTGCGCCGGCGGCCGCTCAGAGCAGCGAGTCCTGGCCGGGAACCTGCTGGACGGACCGATCGTCGATCGACGATAGGCCAGCCCGCGCCAGCCGCTCGAGCTCGCTGCTTGCCTCGGTGGCAAGCGCCGCACAGTCCTCTACCACCGTGGCGGCGGCGTCGGCTGAGAGCTCACCTGAGCGCAGCTGCTCGCCCGCCCGCTCGAGCTGTGAGATCAGCTCGTCGATACGCAGCAGCGTCGCCTGCGAAGCATCCTGCGCCTGTGTGTCGGTTGCGTCCGCGCTCATCCGTGCGCAGCATTCTGTCGAACCTCACGCAAAACCGCATCCAGCACCCCGTTGACGAACCCTGGCGCCTCTCCTGAACAGAAGACCTTCGCGCTTTCCACAGCCTCCTCGATCGCCCCCTCGGGCGGGATCGGCGTCTCGCCCGGCGCGACGTCGGGATGCAGCATCTCGATCAACGCCACCCGCATGATGCTTCGCTCCAGCGGCTGCAACCGCTGCACGTCCCAGCCGTGGGAGTGGCGGTCGATCGTGGCGTCAAGCTCCTCGGCCCGGTCGGCGGCGGCGTGCGCCAGCGCGAGCGTGAAGATCGAGGCGTCGCGCGGAAGCGTGTCGGCCAGGTCGCGCCCGGTCAGGTCGTGCTGGTAGAGGGCGATCACCGCCGCCCTGCGCTGCTCGGAGCGACGGGACATCCGTCTTCTCTAACGCCGCGCCGTCATGCGCGTGAGACGTATTCGCCCGAGCGCGTGTCGACACGCACCTTCTCGCCGACCTCGACGAACAGGGGAACCTGGATCGTGGCTCCAGTCTCAAGCGTGGCGGGCTTGTTGCCACCGCCGGAGGCGGTGTCGCCACGCAACCCCGGCTCGGTCTCGGCGACCGTCAGATCGACCGCGCTAGGCAGTTGCAGGTCGGAGGCTTCGTCGTCGATGAACAGGACATCGACCTCGCTACTGGGCACGGTCCAGCGCAGCTGCTCGGCGAGCGTCGCCTCGGGAATCGCGATCTGCTCAAAGGATTCCGTGTCCATGAAGTGCGCGTCGGTGCCGTCTGCGTAGAGAAACTGCATCTTGCGAGCCTCGGTGCGCACGGGACGGAACTTCTCGCCGGCGCGGAAGGTGCGGTCGATTACCGCGCCGTCGGAGGCGCGCCTGAGCTTAGTGCGCACAAAGGCCCCCCCCTTGCCGGGCTTGACGTGCTGGAACTCGACGATCTTGAAGATCGTGCCGTCGACGTCGATGTGGTTTCCGTTGCGGAACTGGTTGGTGGTGATCACGGTCTGGGAGGGTAGCGGGCGGCACACCGTCGCCGCCCGCTAAGACCACCGCTAAGCCGCCATCAACTCCGCCGCCCCATGCTCGCGCGTGTACTCCTCGGCCTCCTGCACCACCGGGCCGGCCGGTGGGCGCAACACCACGTAGGCGGCGAGGATTCCAAGGCCTACGCACGCAGCGGCCACGAAGTACGCCAGGTGATATCCGCCCGTCAATGCGGCAACTGGCGCCAATCCCTGCGCGCTCAGCGCCTTGGTGTGGTCGGTCGCGATCGTGCCGAGCGCGGCCAGGCCGATCGCCCCGAACAGCTGTACCGAGACGTTGATGATCCCGGAGGCGAGGCCCGCGTCACGAGCCGGCGCATCGGCCATCCCGATCGTGAGCAGCGGCAGGAAAGACGCACCTGCCCCCAGCCCAAGGGCCAGGAAGGCGAAGAACAGGCCCGGGAAGTAGCCCGCGTGTATGCCCTGGGTGGCGAGCAGCAACAATCCCACGATGATCCCTACCAGCCCCGCCACCAACGTCTGGATCGAACCGAAGCGCTCCACCGCGCGGGCGGAGACGCCCATCGACATGATCGCGATCGCAATCGTCAGCGGCATGAACGCCAGGCCTGTGCGGATCGCGTCGTAGCCGAGCACGCGCTCGAGGTACAGCGCGCCCAGGAAGAATGCGGAGAACATGCCGGTGATCAGCAGTCCGCGGATCAGGCTCGATCCCATCAGCATGCGCAAGCGCAGGATGCGCAGCGGCATGATCGGGTTGGCAACGCGCGACTCCCAAGCAAGGAACGAACCGAGCAGCGCCAGCGAGGCAGCGCCGGCGCCGAGCGTGCGCGCCGAGGACAACCCGTATTCGCTGGACTTCACGATCGCAAAGGCGCCGAGCACGGTTGCCAACGTAATCAGCACAGAGCCGAGCACGTCCACCCCACCTGACAGGCCGATACCCTCGTTCTCCTCGATCAACACCGATCCGAACAGCAGCGCGATCAGGCCGATCGGCACGTTTACGAAGAAGATCCAGTGCCAGTTCAGCGATTGCGTGAGCGCCCCGCCGGCGAGCAGCCCGATCGAGCCGCCGCCGGCCGAGACGAATGCATACATGCCCATCGCCTTTGCCTGCTCGGCCTTCTTGGGGAACTCGGTGACGATGATCGCGAGGATCACACTGGAGGCGACGGCGCCGCCGACCCCCTGGATCAGTCGTGCTCCGATCAGCATCGCCTGGCTATCCGCGATGCCACAGAGGATCGAGGCGGCGACGAACAGAACGAGTCCGCTAAGGAAGACCTTCTTGCGACCGACCAGGTCGCCAAAGCGTCCCGCCAGCAGCAGGAAACCGCCGAAGGTGATCAAGTAGCCGTCTATCACCCAGGTCAGGTTCGCCTGCGTGAAGTGCAGGTCGCGCTGGATCGAGGGCAGCGCGACATTGACGATCGTCGCGTCCAGGACCATCATCAGCTGCCCGAGGCAGAGCACCGCCAGCGCTATCCAGCGGCGACGCTCACGCTTGCGCTCGGAGTCGTTGGTCGCAGCAACCGACTGGTGTTGGTCGATTTGCTCGGATATGGCGGCAGTGGTGCTCATAGGACGCTCCCTTCTGTGTGCGGAGAGAACACCATAGCATGGATCATCACTGCAACAGAGATTATCTTTTGTGGAGGGATGCTTGCTGTGACGTGGTATAATCGTCCGGCTATGAACGATGAGCTTCAGCCACGCGCTCCCGGTTCGATGGTCCTGCTGACCCGCCTCGCCAAGCAGGTCTACAGGCGCAGCAACGAGGATCTGTTGGGCATGCATTTGCGCCTGCTGATGGCGCTCAGCTACGTGCGCGACCACGACCACACCCCCCAGCAGGAGCTCGCGGAGGCGCTGTGCATGGACGCCAACAACGTGGTGCTGCTGCTCAACGAGCTGGAGGATCTCAGCTACGTCGCCCGCAAGCGCGACCCCGATGACCGCCGCCGCCACCTCGTCGAGCTGACCAAACAGGGTTGCGCGGCGCTCACGCGTGCCGAGCGCGCGCAGGAGACGATCGAGGACGAGGTCTTGCAGGCGCTGGACCCCAGCGAACGGGCGATCTTGTGGGGCCTTTTGACGCGCGCCCTGCAAGGGGCCGAGCCAGACGCGGCCGAGGTCGACGCAGATGCTCCGGCGCCAGTTTCAGCCGGCGCCTAGCTCGATCGACGGCAGCCCCGGATCACCCATGCAACCCGGATGCAGCAGGTGCCCAAGCTGGCGTACCCCGTCGGCCAGCCGCGGCGCCGGGCGCGAGTAGTAACTGTCAGCGTCTACCGCGACCACACGGCAAGGAAGTTCAAGGCCCCCCTTTGCCGCCCGCTGCGCTCCTTGCTGCGCGTCAAAGCCGCACGGCGCGATCACCACCAGGTCGGGCTCCGCCGCGACCACCTCGCGCCAACTGAGCGCGAACGCGGGCTCGCCGGCCCGGCCGATCACCGACGTTCCCCCGGCCATCTCGATCATCTCCGGTATCCAGTGCCCGCCGCAATACGGCGGCTCGATCCACTCGGCCAAGAACACTCGAGGTCGTGCGGCGCCAGCGACCGCACGTTCAGTCCTGCGCACCTTCTCCCACATCTCCCCCACGATCTCTGCCCCGCGCTCCTCGACACCGAGCCGCCGTGCGAGTGCGATCACACTCTGAGCGACCTCCGCGAACGTGCGCGGATCGAGCGAGAGCACCTCCGCGTCGACCGGGCAGGCGGTGGAGAGATCGGCACTCGAGACAGCGCAGACGGCGCACAGGTCTTGAGTGACGATCAGATCCGGGGCCAGTCGCTCGATCAGCTCCGCGTCAACGGCGTACAGCGAACCGTCGCCCGACGTCGTCTCTCGCACGAGTCGGTCGATCTCCTCGCTCTCCAGCGCGGCGGTATCCACACGCGCTGCCGAGACCACCGGCTTGCCGATCACATGCTCGGGCCAGCGGCACTCCGCGCTCACACCGACCAGGCTGTCGGCGAAGCCAAGCTCGGCGATGATCTCGCTAGCGCTGGGCAACAGCGAGCAGATCCGCGGCGACGCACTCACACGCCGGCCCAGGACGCACGCTCACACAACCGCCTGCGCCTCCTGTCCTGGCTCCCGGACGCTTGCCTCTTCCTCCTGCACTCCGGCCCGCAGGCCGAGCAACGCGACGACTGCCGCCGAGGCCATGATCGCCGCCATCGCGTACAGAACCGAGCGTGTCGCGTAGGCAAAATCGAGCCGGATGAAATGAGGGATTGACGCGACGCCGCCGCTGCCACCGTGCGATTGTGAGATGTGGCTGGCTTCAGCGTGCGCTCGCGCGCTTGGCACTCCCTTGGAGATCAGCGACGTGACCAGGCGTGCACGCATCTGCGAGACGAGGACCGTGCCGAGGATGGCGAGACCCAGCGCGGCGGCGTAATTGCGAACCGTCTGGGTGATTCCCGAAGCCTCGCCATAAGACATTCGCGAGGCCCGGTTGACGGCGTCGGTGCTGGCGGGGCCGAGCATCATTCCCATGCCGGCGCCAGCCAGGATGATGAACCACTCCTGGGTGTTGAAGTCCAGGCCGGTCACCTTGCCGGCCCACAGCCAGAAGCCGACCGCACTCAGCACGCAACCGAGCACGACAGGGCGCTTGGCGCCGATCCGATCGAGCATCCTGCCGCCGATCTGCGCAGCCACCACGAACCCGATGAAGAAATAGAGGATGTAGAGACCTGCGTCTGACGGCGTCTTGCCCAGCGCTATCTGGGCGTACTCGCTGGCAAAGAAGAACACCGGGATGAAGACGAGCATCGAAATGGCCAGCACCAGGTTCTCGACCAGGAACGGGCGAATGCGGAAGATGCGCACTTCGATCAACGGTGAGGCGGTGCGCAGCTCCACGAAGTAGAAGACGACGAGCAGCGCTGCACCCCCTATCACGCAAGCCCATGTGCCCGGGCTGCTCCAGCCCCACAGCGCCGACTGTTGAAAGCCAAACACGCTGAGCGCCACGCCCGAGGCGATCAAGGCCAGGCCGCGATAGTCCATGCGTGCGGGCTTGTGCTCTGTAGCGGGCTTTGAGATCGCGATCAGTATCAGCGCGATCACAGCGACGGGGATATTCACCCAGAAGATCGCCCGCCACGTCCATTGCGTCAGATAGCCGCCGAGGATCGGGCCGATCGCCGTCAGGCCGCCAGCGATGCCAAAGAAGATCGCAAGCGCCCGGCCGCGCTCGCGCAGGGCGAAGGTCTGCACCACGATCGCCAGGGCCGCCGGGAACATGATCGCGCCACCCGCACCCTGGATCAAACGGAAGCTGACGATCCAAGCCTCGGCAAGGCTTCCCTTCGGCGTCAAGCCGCACATCGCCGAAGCCGCCGCGAAGACGATCACGCCCAGCGTGACCATCTTGCGGTGCCCGACGGTGTCGCCCAGCCGTCCACCGAAAGCGAACAGGGCGGCGAGCGAGAGCAGATAGGCGTTGACAGCCCATTGCACCCCGGTGTTGGTCAGCCCGAGCTCTTGCTGGACTTCGGGGGCCGCGATCGAGACGATCGTCTGGTCGATGAACGTCATCGCGACTGCGAAGATCATCGCCGCGAGAATCAGGTTGCGCGATCTACCGCCCGCCGTTTCGCCGGCCATCAGGGCCCCTTTCTGGCTAGTCGGATGTGTCGGTCGCCAGCATACGCCGTCGAGGCTGTAACGCTCGGGAGCGACCCCGACAAGTAGTAGATGTGGCGCCCTTGACCGCGGAGCGCAGCGAACAGAGACCGATCCCGACCGATCCAGCCCTGCTGGAGCAGTTCGAGCGGCTCTACCGCTCCCAGTTCGACGCGATCGCCGGCTATTTCGCCCGGCGCAGCCGCGATCCGCAGACGGTCGCCGACTTGACCGCGGACACGTTCGTGGAGGCGATGCGCTCATTTCGGAGCTACGACCCGGCGCGCGGACCGCTGCGGCCGTGGTTGTTCACCATCGCCCGCAACGTCTACGCCAAGCACAGCGAGCGCGACGCGCGCAGGCGCGATGCGGCCTCGCGCCATGCCGGGCACCGCTCGCTCGACCACGACGAGACCGACGAGCTAGAGCAGCGAATCGACGCTGCCGAGCGCGGACGCGGGATACGCGAAGCGCTCAGCGGGCTCTCACCGCTCGATCGCGAGGCCGTGGAGCTGGTCGATCTGGCGGAACTCACTCCCAAGGAAGCGGCGGTAGCGCTCGGCGTCTCCTCCGGCGGGCTGCGGGTGCGGCTCTCCAGAGCGCGGGCGAAGCTCAGAAAGGACGGTCATCTCGATGTCTAGATTCCAAGAGCGATTGTGGGACGAACTGGTGCGCGAGCACGCCACGGCGCTCGCCTGTCCCACGGGGTCGCGAGACCTCGTGCCGAGGCTGACGATCGTCGAACCACGCCCAGCCGCACGATTGCGGACCGGAGCGTTGCGATCCCGTGGACTCTCGCTGCGCCCCAGGCGACTGGTTGTGGGCCTGGCAGCGCTGGCTGCCATCGTCGCGACGGTATCGATCCTCACCACTACAGGCACAACTCCGTCGGCGGCCTATGCCGTCACGCAGAACGCCGACGGCACGGTCACGGTCACGATCGACGAACTGTTGGGCATCGCCGGTGCCAATTCACAGCTGGAAAAGCTGGGAGTCAGGGCGACTGTCATACCTGTGCAGGCCGGCTGTAGCGCATCAGGACAGATCGTGCCTTACCCACCGCCGCTGTTCGGAAGACTCACGCATCCGAGCGGGCAGGGAGTTGCCATCAGACCCGACCTGATACCGGCCGGTGAGACGCTCGTGCTGGCCGCCAGACGGATAGGGATCGCGATCGGTATGACCTCGGCTCTTTATCGCGGACCGGTGCCCTCCTGCGTCGCTCCGGGTGATGCCCATGTCGGTTGAGCGCACCCAACTGAGGCGTTCACCGCAAACGTCTCCGACTCACCAGGACGCAACTCAGGCGGTCACGCCGATGATCAGGACGGCCGATCGTCCGATCCCCGGAGGTGAAGGCGAGACCGTTCATCGCACATCTGGGCGTTCGATCGAGCGTCTTCTCACAGTTCGACTGCCACCGCCGCTGTTCATGATACGTTTCCGTTAATCAGGCACTTCTGACTGCCTCGTTTGTCGCTGCGTGCAGCGGCGATCGAGGGTCTTCAACCTGACGAAGGGGGCTTTATGTATCACGCACCACGCTTCGCGCGGTCGCGTGCCGGCAAGCGCAGCATTCTTGCGCTTACGCTCGCAGCGGTCGCTGTTCCCGTGTCCATCATGCTGCTCTCGGCGAGTGGCTCCACAGCAACACCGACTTCCAGCTATGCGGGCTATCCGGCATTGCAAAATAACCGACCGACAGAACTGGAATTCGTCTCCTCGCACAGCGCGACGCGCGAAGGCGACAGACCGACCTGGCCACTGCAGGCGCCCGAAGGGTCGCTGAGCAGTGCCTGGCCGCTTGCAGAATCGATCCGCAAGTTGAACATCCAATCACCAAACATGACCGCCTGGATCGCAAAGTCCGTTGGCGGCGGCGTTTGCGTGCTGCTTTGGGCGCATCAACCGACTGGAGATACACCAAGTATCGGATCCAGTTGTTCAGGTGAAACTGAAGTCGACGTTAACGCAGGAGCGACAACTCAAATCTCAGAAATCCCGGCCGAGCACGGCATCGTCTTCGTTGCAGGGGTCGTCCCGAGCACCGTAGCCGCCGTAATCGCCACGATGGCCGATGGAACCACCAAGACGGTCACTGTCAGCGAAAACGCCTGGAGCCTGGAAGCCAGTAGCTATCCCCAGAGCTACCAAACGATTCCAGTGGGAGGTTGACGATGCGAAAGGGACTAATCGCAGTTCTCGTGGCGATCGCGTCGTGCGGAGCAATTGTTGCTCCAACCGCCGGCGCCGTCGAATACGCCAATCACGTCGAAGTGGGCAGTGGTGGAAACCATTTCGGTCCGTACGTCTACTTCTACCTGACCGAAACGTACCCGTGGGGAACAGCTATAGCTTGCGCGGGCGTACGGAGCGTCGGACTGAACTGCGCCGGAAAATCCGGTGAAGTCGCATCGATGACGCTGCCGTTCGACGTGGAATCCGAACCGTACATCCACAATCACTCAACCTGGACGAGCTACTTCAGCGGCTTCTACTACAAATAGTCAGCAATATCTAGCCAGCCGCTGGGGTGTCCGGCGGCACAAGACCGTCGGACACCCCAGTCGATTACTCTTGCGCACTTCAACTCGCGGCTAAGATCGCCCGACGCGAGCAAAAGGAGCCGACGTGAAGGAATTGAAAGGGCGCACAGCGCTGGTTACTGGGGCATCGGGCGGGCTGGGGACACACATCGCCAAGCGACTGGCACGCGAGGGGGTTGATGTCGCCGTCTCCGGGCGGCGAGAGCCCGAGCTACAGCGCGTCGCCGAGGAACTGCGCCAGTTGGGGGTGAAGGCGGCAGCGATCCCGGCCGACCTCGCCGACCTGGACAATATCGACCCGCTCGTGGAGGGCGTCGAAGCTGAGCTCGGAGCCGTCGACCTGCTCGTCAACAACGCCGGCGTCGAGAACGTCGCTGCATTTACCACCTACACGCGCGAGGAGCTCACCTCGATGGTGGATGTCAACCTGACGGCACCACTGCTGCTGACGCATCGACTTGCGCCGGGGATGCTCGAGCGCGGTCGCGGACACGTCGTCTTCATCGCCTCGGTCGCCGGCAAGGTCGGGCCCGCCTTCAGCGAGCCCTATGCGGCCACCAAGGCCGGGCTGGTCGGGTTGACGCAGTCGCTGCGCTCCGAGTACCTGAACGCGCCGGTCGGCTTCTCGGTCATCTGCCCTGGGTTCATCGCCGGTGACGGGATGTACGCGCGGATGGTCCAGGAA
>DASTPN010000215.1:0-6710 GCA_035719985.1 Solirubrobacteraceae bacterium
GAGCGCGCGCGTCATCTTGCACCGATCGCGGCACAGGGTTACGTCCATCTGCTTCAGCCCGTCCAGTGCAAGCGCTCGATCCCTGAGCTGCGGTGGTGTCGACGCCGGCTGGGGTCAAGGACTGAGCAGTGGAAGCCGGTCGGCTTGCGTGAGGTGATCGCCTCGCTCGAGGACTACGAGCCGGTGCGAGCATTTACCGCCGCGGCGATTGCTCGCCACCGCAACGATCCACGGCTCGCTTTGCGTCAAATCTGCGGCGAGTACCGGTGGCTCTGTACGAGCCCCGTCGTGCTCAACCGCGCTCTGCGTGAAGCGGTGCTGCGAGCGATCGACCACGACGAGTTGAGCATGAGTGAGATCGCGCTGCGCTGTGGCGTGCTCAAGCGCGACCGTCATGGCAACAGTCGCGGCGAAACCAGCTGGCTTGCCCGTCGCGTCGGTTTGATGCCCGAAGGCGGCGCCAAGCAGAGCACGCCATGGATACACAGCGACGTGCTCGCCCTGATCGCACGTGAGGGCTTGCGCGTCAGCCCACACGAGGTCGAAGTTCCGTGACCTCCTAGCTCTCTCACCAAATGAGCAGCACCCCCGAGTGGCGGGCCAGATGGCTCGCCACTCGGCTGTTAACGACCTTCGCCGGTGCTCCGGCGAGCAAGGAAAGGATTCGCATGCAACCTCATGGACACCCACTCTCGCCATCACTGGCGCCGCTGCTCGCACCGATGCAGGAGCTCTTCTCGGTCTTCTGCCACGTAGGTGCCGGCGTAGCAGTCGGTTCTCTGGTCGTGACCGCGATGCGCCGGCACGATTTGTGCTGGACCTGGTCGCTACCCGCTTTGGTGTTGGAGCTGCCGGTGCACCCGCTGATTGGCGGTTGGTATTACACGCTGCTCACGGCGACCGGGTGCGCGGCGGCACGCGGACGGCGTCGTCATCGCGAGGATCTCGCTTGGGGCGGCGATCTTGCTGAATGGGCTCAGGCGCGTCGTGGCCCGCTGCTGTTCGCGCACGAGGCGCTGATCGCGTTGCGTGAGCACAGTGTGCAAGGCGTAAGCCCTGCCCAGGCGCGGGTAGCTGGGCGCCTGGCGGCTGATCGCATCGCAATCGGGCGCGACGAGCGCACCCGAGTTGTCTCGATCCCCCTAGGCGCCGGCGGCGGTCGGCACACGCTCGTGCTCGGGGCGACCGGCTCGGGCAAGACCGTCACCCAGACCTGGATCCTGTGCAGCGCGATCGAAGCGGGCCTCGGCGCAGTCGTCATCGATCCCAAGGGCGATCCGCGCATGCGCGAGCAACTGGCCGCCGCAGCAAGTCAATGTGGACGCGAGTTCGTGAAGTGGACGCCCGCCGGTCCAAATGTCTACAACCCGTTCGGGCACGGGTCCGCCAGCGAGATCGCTGACAGGGCACTTGCGGGCGAGCGCTTCACAGAGCCCCATTATCAGCGCCAAGCGCAGCGATATCTCGGCTATGCGGTGCGCGCGCTTCGCTGTGCGGAGATCACAGTGAGCCTCAGCGAGCTGGTCGACCAGCTCGACCCTACGAGCTTGGAAGAACTGGCGCAGCGACTGCCCCGCAAGCAGGCGGATGCGACTACCCACTACCTGACGCGGCTGAGCGCTCGCCAACGGAGCGATCTGAGTGGCGTTCGCGATCGGTTGGCGATCCTGGCCGAGTCCGATCTGGCTCAGTGGCTCGATCCTGCCACACCCGGTCAGATTGTGTTTGACCTGCTCAGCGCGATGCGCCGGCGTGCGGTCGTCTACTTCGCCCTGGAAGTCGACTCCTGGCCATTGCTCGCGCGGATGCTCGCCGCTGCGATCGTCGGCGATGTGCGTGGCGCGATGTCCGCGCTGCAGCACAGCCCTGTGCCGACTGTGGTGGCGATCGACGAGTTCGCTGCTGTGGCGGCCGACCAGGTCGCTCATTTGTTTGGGCGCGCCCGTTCGGCCGGCATCAGCCTGCTGCTCGGCACACAGGAGCTCTCTGACCTGCGCCTGGACGAGCGTGTGCAGTTGCGCGACCAGGTGCTCGGCAACCTCTCCAGCCTGATCGCCCACCGGCAGGTCGTGTGCGAGTCCGCTGAGCTGGTCGCCAATTTGGCCGGATCGCGTGGCGTCTGGCGCACTTCCCAGACGGCCGTCGGCGGCTGGACGCGTTCGCGATCAAGTGCAGCCCTGCTGGCGCCCGAGCGGATCAGATCGCTTGCGGCCGGTGAGGCGGCCGTGCTCGACCTGGCGGCAAGCACCACGTCCATTGCCCATGTCTTCTCAAGGAGGGCACGATGACTACTCAAAGCAAATCGATCGGCGCTGAGCGGCTCGATGCCTTGCGTTGGACAGCCTCGCTTGGAGCGATCACGGCAGAGGCACTCGCCCTGCGACAGGCCATCTCGCTTGCCTCGGCGCGCGGCCGGCTCTCGGCGATGTGCCGGCGTGGTCTGCTCAAGCGCTCACGCCCACTGAACGAATGCCCGGCTCTGTTTTCGCTGACAGCTACTGGAGCACGCGCGGCCGGTGTGCCCGGACTCGCGCCCACTCGAGTGGGCGCGAGCAGCGCCGGACACCTGATCGTTTGTGCGTTGGCGGCGGCGTCGCTTGAGCGTTGCTACCCGGACAAGCGCGTTATCGGTGAGCGCGAGCTGCGCAGCGCCGAGAGCGCTTGCGGCCATCCGCTTGCCAGCGCGCGGCTAGTAGGTCGCTACGCCGGCTCCTCGGGCCTGCACCGCCCTGATCTGGTGATCGCACCGGCCGCGGACGACGATCTTGCGCTGCCGGTGGCGGTCGAGGTCGAGTTGACGGTCAAGACGCCACAACGGTTGCGTGAGATATGTCGTGCCTGGGCGCGCTGTTCGCAGGTGGCGGGCGTCGTCTATCTCGTATCCAAGCGGGCGCAGCCGGCGGTCGCGAGAGCACTCGCGGCAGCATGTGCGGATGAGCGGATCGCGGTCGTGCGCTTGGACGCCCTGGCCTGCGACGAGCAGAAATGACGTGCTGGAGAATCGTCTCACCACGTCTCTAGCTTTCCTAACTGGGCGAGGTAACCAGTGAAGGAGACCAGCAATGTCCTATTCGAACATCAATCGCGTCGTACTCGTAGGCCGTCTCACCGCCGACCCCGAACTGAGGGCGCTGCCCACCGGTACGACTGTTTGCAATCTGCGTCTGGCCTGTAACGGGGTACGCAAGAACTCCGCCGGAGAGTACGCCGAGAAGCCCAACTTCTTCAACGTCAGCGTCTTCGGCGCTCAAGGCGAGTTGGTCCATCGCTACATGGCCCGCGGCGGGCGTCTCGCCCTCGACGGTCGTTTGGATTGGCGTGAGTGGGAGACCGCCGAGGGCCTCAAACGCCAGGCCGTCGAAATCGTCGCCGAGAGCGTGGAGTTCCTCGATAGCGCCCGGCCCAACGGTTCGCTTGGCGACTTGGCGGGAGACGACTCTCCAGCCGAGCAGTTCGGTCTCGACTCCAATGGCGATGGGCAGGAGCGCGAGCTCGTCGGCGTCGGCTCCGGGATCGAGGACGACGTCACGTTCTAGTCCTCGGCAGGCAGCAGGGCGGGGTGCCAGAACGGCATCCCGCCGCTGGCGCCCACGGGCGCCTTTTGCGTTTAAGGGCCGTTTCGCTCGTTCGAGGGGCGCTCGGACGCGGTCCGGACTCTCGCCACCGGGCGCGGGCGCGTAAACTGCCCGCCCGCGGTCTCGCACGCGGGCGCACAGCGCTTGGCGCGAGGCTGGGACGCGCGCCGCGGGTCCCGTCGTCAGAACTTCGAGCCCACAAGGAGCCGTTTCAGGTGCCAGTCAACACCAAAGCGATCGGGAAGAAGTACGAGCCCACCACTTACGCGGTCGGTCGCGAGAAGATCAAGGAGTATGCGCGCGCGGTGGGGGAGACCAACCCGCTGCATCTCGACGAGAAAGCTGCCCGCGAGGCGGGTTACGCAGACGTTGTTGCGCCGCCGATGTTCGCCGTCGTCTATAGCTCGCAGTCGGTTGCGCCGTCGCTGTTCGACCCTGAGGTCGAAATGAACTTCGCGATGATGGTCCACGGCGGTCAGGAGTTCGAGTGGGGCCCACTCGTGGTCGCCGGCGATGAGATCACGACCACGGCCTCCGTCAAGGACATCTCTGAAAGAGACGGTCGTGGCTACTACGTGTTCGAGTCCGTCTCCGTCAACCAGCGCGGCGAGCAGGTCTGCCGCGGAACCTGGACGAACATCGTCCGAGGAGTCTGAGCAATGGCCGATCTTTCCACTGGAGCGCAGATACCCGAGGTGCGTGTCACTCCCGACAAGTACCTGACCAATCGCTACGCGGGCGCCTCCGGCGACTTCAACCCGATCCACATCGACGAGGAGTTCGCCAAAGCCGTCGGCCTGCCGGGTCGAATCCTGCATGGCCTGTGGTCGATGGCGCAGGTCGCGCGCGCCCAGACCGAGGCGGCGGGCGGTCCTGCCACTCTGAAGCGCTTGTCGGTCCAGTTCCGCGGCATGGGCGTGCCCGAGCAGGAGGTCGTGGTCACCGGCACTGTGCGCGAGTCCTCTGATGGTCGGGTGCTGATCGACACCGTCGCCGAGCAGGGCGGCAACCAGATCATCCGCAACGCCGAGGCCGAGCTGCAGCTCTGAGCGGCGCACTCGCCGCGCCTACAATCGAATGATGCGCATCCTCACCCCACGGCAGGAGCAGATCCTGCACAAGGTGGTGGAGGAGCACCTGCAGACAGGGCAGCCGGTCGCCTCCAAGACGATCGCGGCCGACTCCGCCCTGGACTGCGGTCCCTCGACCGTCCGCAACGAGCTGGCCTTGCTGGAGATGCACGGTCTGCTCGCCCATCCGCACACCTCCGCGGGCAGGGTTCCCACGGACTCCGGTCACCGCTATGTCGTCGATCGGTTGCTGGGTAAGCCTGGCGGTCTGGTTCTGGCGCGGCCGCTGGCGCTGTCTCTCAGCCGCCACGAGGTCGAGGAGGCGATGCGGCTGACGAGTGTGGCGATCTCGCGGGTGACGCGGCTGCTGGCGGTCGTCTCGGCGCCTTCGATGAACACGGCCTGCATTCGCCACGTTGAGATGATCGCATTGCAGCCCGAGTTGGTAATGGTCGTCGTGATCACCTCCACAGGCGGCGTGTCCAAGACGATCACGAGCTTTGAAGCGCCGGTCGACCCGGGCTTGCTCGCGTGGGCCGGCGAATATCTGCGCGAGCGCCTGGTCGGCTACGGACTCGGCGCGCGGATGCTCTCCAAGCGCTTGGAGGACCAGGGCCTGGGTGCCAGCGAGCGGGCATTCGTCGATCTGCTGGCGCCCGCGTTCGCAAGTCTTGCCGACGAGTCGCAAGACACGCTGTATTTCGAGGGCGCCGCCCGTCTGCTGAAGGACGGTCGTTTGCACGATCTCGCCGATGTCAACGAGTTGATGGGCCTGCTCGAGCGCCGCGCAGCGCTGCTTGACGTGTTGCGCTCTGCGCTTGGCCAGAACGACGTATACGTGCGTATCGGTAGCGAGAATGAGCTGCCGGGAATGCGCTCGTTGGCACTCGTCGCAGCCGGCTACGGCATCCCCCGTCGTAAGCTCGGCACGGTGTCTGTGATCGGGCCGGTGCACATGGACTACGGGGCGGCGATCGCGACGGTCCGCGAGGCCGCGCACGAGCTCTCGCGCTTCGTCGAAGACGCCTACGCCCGATGAGCGCGACGACACCACGTGACCCATACGTCGTGCTCGGCGTCGGTCGCGATGCCGGCGAGCAGGACGTCAAGAAGGCGTTTCGCCGGCTCGCACGCGAGTTGCACCCCGATGTCAATGCGCACGACCCGCAGGCCGAGGAGAAGTTCAAGGAGGCGGCCGAGGCCTACGAGATCCTTTCCGACCCCGAGCGCCGTGCAACCTATGACCGCTATGGCCACGACGGCCTGCGCTCCGGTGGCTTTGCCCCCAACTTCGACTCGTTCGGCTCGATCGGCGACCTGTTCAATGCGTTCTTTGGCGGCGCCAGCCCGTTCGGCGGCGGCGACGCGCTCGGCGGCGACATCGCCGTAGCGGCCGAGATCACTCTGGCGCAGGCGTTCGAGGGTCATACGGTCGATGTGGCCTTCGAGGCGATCGACCGTTGCGAGCACTGTCACGGCAACGGCGCCGAGCCGGGCACGCCGATCGAGCGTTGTGAGCGCTGCGGCGGCGCCGGTCAGCTGCAGGCCGCCGTGCGCACCCCCTTCGGCCAGATGTTGCGCACCGTCGTGTGCGATAGCTGCCACGGCGATGGCACCATCCCGCAGACGCCATGCGCGCAGTGCAAAGGTCGTGGCCGTTTGACGGTCAAGCGCAGCGAGCAGGTGGCGGTCCCGGCGGGCATCGACGACGGTCAGCGCATCCGCGTCAGCGGTCGCGGTCACGCCGGCGAGCACGGCGCCGCGCCCGGGGACCTGTATGTGCTCGTGCGCGTCGAGGCCGACGAGCGCTTCGTGCGCGAAGGCGACGATTTGATCACCGCGATCGATGTCCCCGCGCCGCTGGCCGCGCTCGGCACGACGCTCGAGGTGCCGACGATTGAGGGCAGCCACGCCTTGGAGCTCTCCGCCGGCACACAGCCTGGGGAGATCTTCAACCTTCGTGGCCAGGGCATGCCCTCGTTGCGGGGACGCCGCCGCGGCGATTTGCGCGTCGTCGTCAACGTAGTCATCCCACGCGCCCTGAGCGAGCAGCAGCGCGAGATGC
>DASTPN010000216.1:0-4981 GCA_035719985.1 Solirubrobacteraceae bacterium
TGCGCGAGCGTGTGGCGCTCCTGCTCGACGAGGGCTCCTTCTCCGAGGAGGCGTTGCTTGCCAACTGGAACGAGGATGGCTTGGGGGCCGACGGCGTCGTCACGGGTGTGGGCACGATCGAAGGACGGCCTGTGGCGCTCATGGCCAACGATCCCACCGTCAAGGCCGGCTCGTGGGGCCCGAAGACGGTCGAGAAGATCCTGCGCATTCAGGAGCGCGCGCTGTCTTTGCGGATACCGATGGTCTATTTGGTCGACTCGGCCGGTGCGCGAATCACCGAGCAGGTGCAGATGTTCCCTGGCCGCCGCGGCGCGGGCCGGATCTTCTTCAACCAGGTGCGGATGTCGGGTGTCGTGCCGCAGGTGTGCGTGCTGTTTGGCCCGAGCGCCGCGGGCGGGGCATACATCCCGGCCTTCTGCGACGTGGTGGCGATGCGCGACGGCAACGCCTCGATGTACCTCGGCTCGCCGCGGATGGCGCAGATGGTGATCGGCGAGGACGTGACCTTGGAGGAGATGGGCGGCGCGCGCATGCACACGGGCGTGTCGGGCTGCGCGCACCAGATCGTGGGCAGCGATGAGGAGGGCATCGAGTTCGCGCGGCGCTACCTCTCCTATATGCCGCTTAACTGGGAATCCCACCCGCCCTCATCCCACTCGCCCTCGTCTCACTCGCCCGAACCCGGGTCTGCGGCCGCTGAGCCGGTGGGCGCCGCGACGACCGCGGCGATCGGGGAGCTGATCCCCGCCGATGAGAACAAGCCGTTCGACATGGTCGCGCTAATCGACGCGCTCGTGGACGAGGGGTCGCTGCTGCAGATCCACGCGCGTTGGGCCAAGGAGCTGGTAGTCGGCTATGCGCGCCTGGACGGACGGGTCGTGGGCATCGTCGCCAACCAACCCAAGCACAAGGGGGGTGTGCTGTTCGGGGACTCCGCCGACAAGGCGGCTCGCTTCATCTGGACCTGCAATGCCTTCAACGTCCCGCTGCTGTTCCTGGCCGATGTCCCCGGTTTCATGATCGGCACTCAGGTCGAGCGGGCCGGCATCATCCGCCACGGAGCCAAGATGATCAGCGCCGTCTCCGAAGCCAACGTGCCGAAGATCTCGGTGATCGTACGCAAGGCCTACGGAGCGGGCCTGTACGCGATGGCGGGCCCCGCTTTCGACCCGGACTGCTGCATCGCCCTGCCGAGTGCCTCGATCGCCGTGATGGGCCCGCAGGCCGCGATCAACGCGGTCTACTACAACCAGCTGGCCGCGATCGAGGACGAGGGCGAGCGTGCCGCAAAGACCGAGCAGCTGCGCCGGGAGTACGCCGAGGACATCGACATCCTGCACCTGGCCTCCGAGCTCGTGATCGACGCGATCGTCGAGCCGAATGAGCTGCGTGCGGATCTAATCCGCCGTTTTGCCCACGCCGAAGGCAAGCGCCGGGAGTGGCCGGCCAAGCACAATCCAATCACCCCGGTCTAGCTGCCCCGATTCGGGGCGCCGAGTCTTGGCCACTCTTACCAATCGGGTAAGTTTCGCCGCATGGACGCAACCGAGCTGGCGTTCGCGGGCATTGCCCGCCAGGCCGAGCTGATAGCCGCGGGAGAGGTCTCCTCGCGCGAGCTGGTCGAGCTCTACTTGGGCCGGATCGAGCGCTACGACGGCGCTCTGAACGCTTTTCGCGTCGTCTTCGGCGAGCGTGCCCTGATGGAAGCCGATCAGGCCGATGCGCGGCGGGGAGCGGGTGGCCAGAGGCCGCTGTTGGGCGTGCCGATTGCCGTCAAGGACGACCTCGACATCGCCGGTGAGGTGACGATGCTCGGCACCAACGCGCACGGGGACGTGCGCGCCGGAGCTGACGCCGAGGTCGTGCGGCGAGTGCGCGAGGCGGGCGCGATCCCGATCGGCAAGACCAACGTGCCCGAGCTGTGCATCTGGCCGTTCACCGAGACGCCGACGTTCGGCGCGACCCGCAACCCGTGGGACCCGCAGCGTGCCCCCGGTGGCTCTAGCGGCGGCAGCGCCGCGGCGGTGGCGGCGGGTCTGATCGGCGCGGCACTGGGCTCAGACGGCGCCGGCTCGATTCGCATCCCTTCGGCCTGGTGCGGGCTGTTCGGGCTGAAGCCTCAGCGCGGTCGAATCTCGATGGCGCCGCACGCGGAGACCTGGTACGGGATGTCGGTCAACGGCATCCTCGCTCGTTCGGTACGCGACACAGCGCTGTTTCACGACCTCGCCTCAGGATCGGCTCCTGTCGATCGCGATCGCCCCGAGCCGCCGGCGCGAGCGTTCTCCGAGTACGCCGGTACCCCTCCCGGCAAACTGCGGATCGCCTTCTCCACGAAGATTCCACCGCTGCTGATCGCGAAACTCGAGGATGAGCAGCGCCGTGCGTTCGAGCAGACGCTCGAGTTGTTGCGCTCGCTCGGCCACGAGCTCACAGAGCAAGACCCCGACTACGGCTACGACACAGGCCCGTCTGTGCTCACGCGCTACCTGCGCGGAGGCCATGACGAGGCGCACGCCCTGCCGTACTATGAGTGCCTGTCGCGCTCCACACGCGGCTTCGCGAAATTGGGAGCGCTGGTGCCCTCGGCGCTGGTGGAGTGGTCGCGCTCGGGCGAGGCGGCACTGGCGGCGCGCCTGAATCGGGTGCTCGAGGCACACGACGTGTTGATCACACCGGCGACCGCCCAGCCGCCGCCGCGCATCGGTCAGTTCGACGGTCGCGGCGCCCTGCCGACGCTGAACGGCGTGATCGGCTTGGTCCCCTACAACGCTCCGTGGAACCTCACCGGCCAGCCTGCGGCGGCGGTGCCTGCGGGCTTTGGCTCGGACGGCTTGCCGCGCTCCGTGCAGATCGTCGGGCGCCCAGGCGACGAGGGCACGCTGCTCTCGCTCTCGGCCCAGATCGAGGCCGAGCGCCCGTGGGCGCAGGAGCGCCCCAGTCAGTTCGTGTGAGCGGCTCTCAGGAGCAGGAGGCGCTGCTCGCGCTTGCGGTCGAGGTCGCACGCGAGGCTGGCGAGCTGCTGCTGGAGCGCTTCCAGCGCGGGAGAGAGCCGGCTCTGGCCAGCAAGAGCTCACCGACCGACTTGGTCAGCGAGGCCGATCTTGCCTCCGAGCGCTTGATCCGCGAGCGGCTCGCCGTAGCGCGACCGGACGATGGCTTCCTGGGTGAGGAGGGCGGGGGGCAGGAGGGCTCGAGCGGCTTGACGTGGGTGGTGGATCCGCTGGACGGCACGGTCAATTTCCTGTTCGGACTCCCGCAATGGTGTGTGAGCATCGCCGTGCGCGACGAGCAGGGTGAGTTGGCGGGCGCGATCTTCGACCCCTGTCGCGGCGAGCTGTTCTCGGTGACACGCGAGGGGCCGGCACTGCTGGACGGCGCTGTGCTTAGGGCGTCCGAGCGCGGCGGCGAGGAGTTGGCGAGCGCTCTGGTGGCAACGGGGTTTGCCTATGACGCACAGGTACGCGCGGCGCAGGCGGAGGTGCTTGTGCGCCTGATACCGCGCGTGCGCGACATTCGCCGCTTCGGTTCGGCGGCATTGGACTTGGCGTGGACCGCGGCCGGAATGTATGACGCCTATTTCGAGCGTACGGTCAAGCCGTGGGACATTGCAGCCGGCGTGTTGCTGTGCGAACGGGCGGGTTTGGCAGTGCGTGAATTGAGAGAGCGGGAGGACTTGCCCTGGGGTGTGCTCGTGGCAAGCGCGCAACTGGTTGACCCTTTGCTGCAGATCGTGGAGTAAGGGCTCGCCCGGATGCTGTCGCTCGAGATGGCTGCCCGGGCTCAGCCGTGCAGATCCACGGACCGATGGTTAGCCGACTTTTAGCCGGGCAGGTTCACGAGCCCGCGGGCAACCAGATAGGCGCCCGCGCCCAGGCAGGCAAGTACGACCAGTTGCCGTCCGTTGCGCGCAAACCAGGCGTTGATCCGCTCGAGCGTGCTGGTTGCGCGCCCCGGGACCACGAGCAGCATCAGCATCGGCAACTCGACCAGCCAAAGCATCACAGCGACCGTGATCGCGAGCGCGCTCAACTGCGCGCTTGTGGACAGTTTCGCGTCGGCGATCCCCTTGACCGCGGCCAGGTAGACAGGCGAGGGCAAGGCGTAGAGCACGATGCCGAGCGCGAATGCCAGGCGGCGGCTTTGCAAGTAACGCTCGATCTTCGAGTCGCCGGCGGGCTCATCGGTGCGCGGTGTGCGCCAGCGGCGTCGCAGATAGATCGCGAGTGCGATCAGCAGGACGCCGAGGGCAATGTCCACCGCCGCGCTCGGCGTTCGGTGGCCAGTGCCGGTAGCGCCGAGGTCGCTGAGAATGAACAACATCAACACGCCGCTGGCATAGGTAGCGGCAGCTGCCGCCAGCACGAACGCGAGCACGCGCGGCCGCACGTCGGCGCCTCGTCCGAGCGCGATCACCGCCGCGACTGCGGGCGGGTAGATGGAGGCGCCAAGCGCCAGGGCAAGCGTTTGCGGCGGCATTTTGCGGCGCCTCTAAGCGCGCCGAGCGAGCCGGGAGGTCAATGCGGCGGGTGGGAATCGAACCCACACGCCCTTGCGGACAATGCCTTTTGAGAGCATCGCGTCTACCGTTCCGCCACCGCCGCAGAGCATCCAATATACGCCCAGCGCGCTCGTGACGGCCGGCAAGGTGTGTTTTTACGCCGAGTGCGCCAGCGCGTCGGGTTCGTAGCCCGGTTCGAGCTGCTCGAGCTCGACGTTCCAGCCTTGGGCAAAGCCGCGCATGGCAAAGGCGATCAGGAGCATCTCCACCGGGACGATCACGAGCGTGATGATGCCGAGCAGATTGGCGGGCAGGGCCGGTTCGGCGTAGCCCGGTTTGTCGCGCGTGAACCAAGCCGGCCCAGAGACCAGCGCAAACACGAGCATCAGCAGCCCCAACGCGGCGGCAATCGGGAGCACGCCGCGGCGCCACTGCCAGGTCAGGTAGGCCATCAGCAGATACACGAGCATCCAGCCGATC
>DASTPN010000217.1:0-3868 GCA_035719985.1 Solirubrobacteraceae bacterium
CATCTCGCTTGGTCTCAAGCAGACCCAGGAAGACCCCTGGCAGCGGATCGTCGATACCTACAACGTCAATGATGAGCTGGCCGGCAAGGTCACCAAGGTCGTCACCTTCGGCGCGTTCGTCGACCTCGACGGGATCGACGGCCTGATCCACATCTCAGAGCTTTCCTGGTCGCACGTGAACCATCCTTCGGAGATCCTGAACATCGGCGACACCGTGCAGGTCAAGGTGCTCGACATCGACCGCGACCGCCAGCGCATCTCGCTTGGTCTCAAGCAGACCCAGGAAGACCCCTGGCAGCGGATCGTCGATACCTACAACGTCAATGATGAGCTGGCCGGCAAGGTCACCAAGGTCGTCACCTTCGGCGCGTTTGTCGAGGTGCTCGACGGCGTCGAGGGGCTGGTTCACATCTCAGAGCTGGCCGGGCACCACGTCGAGAGCCCGCGCGAGATCGTCCATCCCGGCGATGAGATCCGCGTGAAGATCCTCGAGATCGACTCCGAGCGCCGGCGCCTGTCGCTGTCGGCCAAGCGGGTCGAGGACCAGATATTGCCACTCAAGCGGGCCGATGGCGAGGCGCCTGCCGTGCAGCCCGCCGAGGACTCGGCGACTCTGGTCGAGCCGACCGCTGAGGAGCCACAGGCCGTGGCGGAGGTCGAGCAGGCCAGCGACGAGCAGCCACAGGCGGTCGAGGAGCCGGCCGAGCAGGCATCCGTGGAGCCTGAGGTCGCGCTTGCCGAGGACGCGGCTGCCGAGGCGCCCGCCGAGGAGCCCGTTGCCGAGGCGCCTGCCGCGGAGGTGCTCGAGGCTGAGGACCCCGCTGTCGATGAGCCTGTCGTGGCTGAGCCGGCCGGCGAGGAGCCCCAAGCCGCGACCGACGTCGAGACGGCGGCGAGTGAGGATGGGTCCGACGAGGATGGTCAGGTCTCCGAGCAGGCCCCTGTGGCTGACGCCGAGCCTACCGAGCAGCCGCAGGACTGACAGGCAGATCGTGACAGCGGTGCCGTTCGTCGGGCTGACCGGCGGAATGGGCGCCGGCAAGTCGACAGCGCTGGAGTCGCTCCGAGAGCTGGGAGCGCAGGTCCTCTCCACCGACGCCGTCGTGCACGAGCTCTACGGCGACGAGCGTGTGCTTGGCGCCGTCGTCGAGCGTTGGGGTGAGGAGGTCGCGCCCAACGGGACGGTCGATCGTGGCGCGGTCGCCGCCAAGGCGTTCGCCGGCGGCGAGCAGGAGCGACGGTGGCTGGAGGGGCTTCTGTGGCCGCTGGTAGGGGCGCGGATCGCCGGTTGGCTGGAGCATGTGCGTGCGCTGCGACCTGCGCCGAAGGCTGCCGTCGTCGAGGTGCCGCTGCTGTTCGAGGCCGGAATGGAGCAGGGGTTCGATGCGACGATCGCTGTGATCGCTCAGGAGCAGACGCGGCGCCAGCGCGCGGAGGGGCGCGGACACGCGCTGGCGGACGAGCGCGTCGCGCGTCAGCTCACCCAGGCGGAAAAGGCGCAACGTGCGACATTTGCCGTTCACAACGACGGCACGATCGAGGACTTGCGGCGCGAGCTGGCCGGCGTCCTTGCCAAGCTGTCGGGATGAGTGCCCAGCGCTCGCCGGCCACCGCTCGCCGCCGCAACACCTACAGGTCCTCTGCGCGCCCATCGCGTCGCGCCAGAGCGTCGTCTGGGCGATCGGCGCTGCGGGCACTCGTGGCCAGCGGCGCGCTTATTGCTCTAATCGTGATCGTGGTCGCGCGCGTCCAGCACGATCACGCAAGCGGCGGGCTGCCGCTGACCAACGCCGCGGTGATTCGCGAACAGGCCGCCGAGAAGCACCTCGACCCCGCCCTGATCGCGGCCGTGATCTACGCAGAGACCAAGTTCGAACCGCGCACCTCCGCGGCCGGTGCGCTCGGACTGATGCAGATCGAGCCTGCGACAGCGGAATACATCGCCCATTTGTCGGGCGGAACCCGCTTCACGACAGGGGACCTCGCCACGCCGAAGATCAACGTCGCTTACGGCAGCTGGTATCTGCGCTATCTGCTCGCCCACTACGAAGGCGATGAGATGCTCGCGATCGCCGCCTACAACGCGGGGCTGGCCAACGTCGACGCATGGGTTGCCAAAGCGCGTGCCGAAGGCGGTGAGCTGACCGTCTCCGGAATTCCGTTCCCGGAGACGAAGGCCTATGTCGAGCGAGTGTTGCGGGCGCAGCGCGAGTACAGGGCCGCCTACCCGCACGCGCTCGGGATCTAGTACACCCGTCCGAACGTGTGTACTAGAAACCCGTCAAGCTCAGGCGCCTACGTGCGCGATCGGCTCTCAGTGGTGCTCGCTTTGCCTTTCCGTACAGTGCCGCCGTACTTGTGCTCAGCCTGGGCTCTGCACTGAGAGCGCTTTCTGGCCGGCTCGCGTTTGCACCGCTTAAGTGCGCTCGCCAGCAGCACTTCGCGTTTGCGCCTTGCTTCTTCCTTCAGACGCCTTTCAAGCGCGGTGAGCTTTGCGCTGAGGCTTTCCTCAGCGTGCTTGCCGGCGGCTACTTCTCCGCGCAGCTTGGCGATCGTTTCTTCTGCGCGCTTGGCTTCCGCCTGACGCGCCTTTTCGGCTTCTTCGCGCTGCTTGGCTTCCATCTGCCCGGTCGTGATCGCTCTGACTTCGATCGGCACGGCTGTGTGGATCGTGAAAGCAGCTTCGACGCCGGTCGACGCCGGTTCGTGAGTGCCCCGCTTGCCGGTGGGGAGCGCCAGGCGCTTTTCGCCGCTCGAGGTTTCGTATTCGTTGGGTAGCTGCACGCCCAGCGACTCGCTGAGCGTCGCCGTGAACGACGTCGTGGCTTTATTGACGGGAGAGGCGGGTGCCAGGAAGGGGCCGCGCGCTTCCACCTGTTCGCCTCCGCACTCAAACTTCATGTAGATGTTGCCTTCGGGGTCGAGCAGCATGCCGACTTCTTCTCTTGCCTGGTCTATGTAGACGGGTTCGGCTTCGATTTCTTCGGAGACGATTTCTCCTGTGTTCGCGCCGGTGGAATTGCAGTTGGCGTTCAGGGTGCCTTCCGCTTTGCAGCCCGTGAACGTGTATTGCGAGAGCGTCGAGTGCGGGCCGGTGATTTTGCCTTCGCCGGTGGACGCGGCACATTCCACCACGCTTTCAAAGCCCGCCAGTTCGGCTGTCACGGCGCCGCTTTCGGTCGTAAAGGTGACCGGGAAAGCGTGCCCGGGGGCCACGAATTCGAGCACCGGAGCGCTTGCGCTCGCTCCGCTCGCAAGCAGCAGCGCCGACACCGTCGCCACCAGCAGCGCCACCGCCACGCGATGGCCGCCGAGGAACCCCACTGTCCGTGATCGCATCTCTCGTACCCTCCCTCTCGCCTATCTCGAGTAGGCCCTATCGTAAACGCTGTGCCCCCCTTTCGCTTGGACTCCGCCTTCACGCCGACGGCCGATCAGCCGCGCGCGATCGAGCAGCTCTCCGAAGGGGTGCTCGAGAAACAGCGCTTTCAGACGCTGCTCGGCGCCACGGGGACCGGCAAGACGATGGCGATGGCCGGGGTGATCGAGCAGGTGCAGCGACCGACGCTGGTGATCGCCCACAACAAGACGCTCGCGGCCCAGCTCTGCAACGAGTTCAGGACGTTCTTCCCGGACAACGCCGTCGAGTACTTCGTCTCCTATTACGACTACTACCAGCCCGAGGCCTACGTTCCCTCGCGCGACCTGTACATCGAGAAGGACTCCGCCATCAACCAGGAGGTCGACCGCCTCCGCCACGCCGCCACCGCCGCCGTGTTCGCCCGCCGCGACGTGATCGTCGTCGCGTCCGTGTCTTGCATCTACGGGCTGGGATCACCGGAGACCTATGAGATGAACATGCAGATCC
>DASTPN010000218.1:0-2984 GCA_035719985.1 Solirubrobacteraceae bacterium
CCTGCTTCATCCGCTTCTTGCCCTCCTTCTGCTTGCCAAGAAGCTTCTTCTTGCGGGAGATATCGCCGCCGTAGCACTTGGCAATCACGTCCTTGCGGAAGGCCTTGACGGTCTCCCTGGCGATGATGTGCGAGCCGATCGCGGCCTGGATGGGCACGTCGTACTGCTGACGCGGGATGCGCTTGCGCAGCTTCTCGGTGAGCGTGCGGCCGACGTCGTAGGACTTGTCCTTGTGCACCACCATCGAGAGTGCGTCGACCGGGTCGCCGGCCAGCAGGACGTCGAGCTTGACCAGATTGGCGGGCTTCATCCCGCTCAGCTCGTAGTCAAGCGAGGCATAGCCGCGCGTACGCGACTTCAGCTGGTCGAAGAAGTCGAGCACGATTTCCGCCAGCGGCAGGTCGTATGACATCTGCACCCGCTCCGGCGAGAGATAGTGAATGCCGGCGGGCTCGCCGCGGCGTTCCTGGCACAGCTCCATCACCGCGCCGACGTACTCGCGCGGAGCGATCACCTGCGCCTTGATGAACGGCTCGCGGATCTCGGCGATCACGCCCGGCTCGGGCATGTCCGATGGGTTGTGCACCTCGACCTCCTCGCCGTTGGTCAGCGTGACGTCGAACTCGACCGAGGGCATCGTCGCCAGCAGCTCCAGGTCGTACTCGCGCTCCAGGCGCTCGCGCACGATGTCCATATGCAGCAGCCCCAAGAAGCCGCAGCGAAAGCCGAAGCCGAGCGCGTCGGATGTCTCGGGCTCCCAGGAGAGCGCGGCGTCGTTGAGCGTCAGCTTCTCCAAGGCGTCGCGCAGGTCCGGGTAGCGGTCGGAGTCGATCGGGAACAGGCCGCAGAAGACCATCGGCTTGACCTCGCGATAGCCGGGCAGCGCCTCGCGGGCGCCGTCCTCGGCGCGCATGCCGGTGGTCAAGGTGTCACCGACTCGCAGCTGAGTGACGTCCTTGATCCCAGTGATCAGGTATCCCACCTCGCCGGCGCTCAGCTGCTTTACCGGCGTCATCGTGGGTGAGAAGAAGCCGATGTCGTCGATCTCTGCCCGCGTTCCGGCCGCCATCGCGCGAATCGCCTCGCCCTTGCGAAAGACGCCGTCTACGACGCGGATGTAGGCGATCACGCCGCGGTACTGGTCGAACTCGGAGTCGAAGATCAGCGCCCGCGGCGGCGCGCTCGGATCGCCCGACGGCGGCGGCACCCGCTGGATCAGCTGCTCGAGCACCTCGCCGACGCCAATGCCAGTCTTGCCGCTGATCTTCAGGATCGACTCGGGCGGCTCGCCGATCAGCTCGCCGACTTCTCCGGCCACACGCTCGGGCTCGGCGCCAGGCAGGTCGATCTTGTTCAGGCACGGGATCAGCTCCAGACCCGCCTCGACGGCTAGGTAGGTGTTTGCGACTGTCTGGGCCTCCACCCCTTGCGAGGCATCCACGACCAGCAGCGCGCCCTCGCAGGCGGCCAGCGAGCGCGAGACCTCGTAGGTGAAGTCGACGTGCCCGGGCGTGTCGATCAAATGCAGTTGGTAGGTCTCACCGTCTGCGGCCTCATAGGCAACACGCACCGCCTGCGCCTTGATTGTGATCCCACGCTCGCGCTCCAGGTCCATCGAGTCGAGCACTTGAGCGCGCATCGCGCGCTCATCCACGGCGTGCGTGAGCTCGAGGATGCGGTCGGCCAGCGTCGACTTGCCGTGGTCGATGTGGGCGATGATCGAGAAGTTTCGGATCTTGTCTTGCTGCATGGGCGTCCAAACTGTAGAAGGCGCTAGCCTTGTCTCGTTCGGCGGATCGCCTACTCGGCCCGAGCCTCAGGGCTCAAACCGGCCACGCACCTTCGGGTGGCCAGTCCGGTGGTCGGGAGTGTCATAGCCGCCCAGGCATAAGACACAAGTCCTGGGACGTAGTAGTTCAGCGGCGATTTATGACCGGACTGGGGCCGGGTAAGGCGTCAGCCTCCCGGCCCCTTCTATGCGCGGCCGAGGCGGGCGCTGATGAGCTGGTGGACCTGGTGGGCCTCCGGGATGCGCATCGTCAACACTGCGCGAACGTAGACCCATACACCGGCCAGCCCGGCCGCCCCAACGCTGATGATCTGTGCCTCGAGCGAGGTCCCGAGCAGCGAGTCGAGCACATACCAAACCGCATAGGAAACGCCGGCGAGCAGAGCCGATGCGACACAGATTCGCACCGTGATCATCGTCGTCTTCGCGCCTTCCAGGCGACCGTTGAAACCTGCTCGGAGGCGATAGAGCTGCAGCGCGGCCATCACCACGTTGGCCGCGAGTGTCCCGATCACAAGGCCCGCGATGCCGAGCGGCTTGTAGAGACTGAGGCTGACAGCGATGTCCACAGCCATATTGACGCCGGCCAGCGTCGTCGGGATCCAAGGACGGCGGACGGCAAAGAACGTTCGAGTGAGCAGCAGATTGATGCCACCGAAGGGCAGGCTGAAGGCAAACCAGAACAGCGCCGTCGAAACGCTGGAGGTCGATTTTGCGTCGAAGTGCCCGCGTTCGAACAGCAGCCGCACTACCGGCGTAGTGAGCACGATCAGAAAGGCCGCTGCCGGTATCAACAACAGATTAATCTGACGCATGCCAGTTCCGAGCGTGCGCCGCATCGAAGCAGGATCGCGGCGCGAGGCCATCCGGCTCATAATCGGGAACAAGACCGTCGCGACGGCAACGCTGAACATGCCCTGCGGCAGCATGTAGACGCGAAACGCGTTTTCGATCGCCCGCGGCGCTTCGTGGCTCACGAGCGTTCCGAACGCGGAGTTGATCAACTGGTCGAGGTTGACGATTCCGAGCCCAACAGTCACAGGCAGCATCAGCGCGAACACGTGCCGCACGCGCGGGTCGTGCCAGTCGATGTGCATCTGAAGACGAAAGTCGATGCGATGCAGAGCGACGAAGGCCAACAGCAATTGCAAGCCGGTGGCGACGAGCACCCCTATCGCGAATGCGTAGATGCGGT
>DASTPN010000219.1:0-14550 GCA_035719985.1 Solirubrobacteraceae bacterium
GTCCTCGAGCAGCTCGATCGCACGCTCGAGGCGCTAACCCACCAGGATGTCGAGCTGGCTCAGATGGTGATCGCCGACGACGACCGTGTCGACGGGCGCTACCTGGAAGTGCATCAGGGCATCCTCTCGCTGCTTGCCACCCAAGCGCCCGTCGCGGGGGATCTGCGACTGGTCGCGGCGCTGCTGCACGTGATCGTGCACGTCGAGCGGATGGGCGACCAGTGCGTGAATATCGCCAAGCTGATCCCGCTCTCAGGCTATGAGCCGCCGGTGCGCCCGGAGGTGCTCGAGTCGATCCTGAAGATGGGGGCCCATGCGCGCTCGGAGGTCGTCCAGTGCAAGGCGTCCTTCAGCGGACGCGATATCGGGCTGGCCGAAGACCTGGCCCGCCAGGACCGCGAGATCAACCGCCTGAACCGCGAGATATTCAATGCAGCGCTTGAGATCGGGGACGATCCGGACACGCGCGAGTGGGCAATGCACATGATTCTGGTGGCGCGTGCGCTCGAGCGAATCGGCGATAACGCCGTCGACGTCGGCGAGCAGGTGGCGTTTGTGGTGACCGGCCTCTTCCGCGAGTTCTCAGACCAGTCGAACCCGCTCGGCGGCTGATCCCAGCGCCCAGATAGCGCCGGCAGCGCGCCTGCGCTCTGCTCATGCGGCGAGCTCCGTCGCAAACAGAGGTTTTACATCTGTGAAGATCCTGTGACCTTCGTCTGCACCGCGCAGTGAGGGGGCTATACACTGCGGGCAGATGACGACGGGCATCCTCTCTAAGGATGAAGCGGGGGCGAACAGCGCCCAGGGGGCGTCAGCCATGCGTATCGCGGTGCTCGATCGCGACAGTGGCTTCATCCAAGTGCTCAGCAAGCGCATGGACCGTCTCGGCTGGGAGCACCGAGTGCTCGCCTCTCCCGTGCCTACCGACACCGTCGCCTCGATGCGCCTGAGCGCCCTAGTCGTGGACCTCACCGTGCTCGGGCCCCAGGCCTGGGAATGGCTTGAGCGTCTGTGCGGCAGTCTCCCAGAGCTCGGGATCGTGGTCTGTACCGGACCCTCTACCGTGGCTCAGCGAGTGCGCGGACTGCGCCTCGGCGCCGATGACTGGATCACTAAGCCCTGTCATCCGGAGGAGGTGATCGCGCGCGTCCAGGGGCTCGTCAGGCGTCGCCGGCGCGCCAGCGCTCGCACCGAGTCAAAGCCCGTCTGTGCCGGCGAGGTCGAGATCCGCTCCGACCGCTTCCAGGCGTTTGTGAGCGGGCGTTCGCTGGAGCTGACGCGGCGAGAGTTCGAGTTGATCGAGCTGCTGGCCTCCGGTGAAGGTCGTGTGCTCGAGCGCGAGGAGATCTACTCGCGGCTGTGGGGGTACGCGATGGTGCGCGGTGATCGCTCGGTCGACGTGTTCGTGCGCAAGCTCCGCCAGAAGCTCGAGAAGGCCTCACCGGACTGGCGCTACATCCATACTCATTTCGGCATCGGCTACCGTTTTGCCGCTGAACCGGCTGTCGGCGAGGGCGAGGCTGAAGAACCGGCCGTGGTGGCCGCTCCCAAGCGAGCAAACAAGCAGGACGCTCCGGGGCTAGGACAGCTTGGCGCCCGCGATCAGAGCGAGCTCGGCGGGACGGAGCAGGAGTACGAGCTCGCTGCCGGCACCACCTAGCCGGACCACCGCCAAGCCTCCCTTCTTTAGGTCAACTCGACCTCCGGTTAGTTCGCCGACGATCCCTGACAGGTCCGGCTCGTGACCGATCAGAAGCAGCGGCAGCTCACGGCCCGTCCTGGCCATCACATCAAGCGCCTGTCGAGCCTGGAAGTCGCCCGCGAGCGGCTCGTGCAGCTCCATCTCCGGAGCTTGCTCGGCTGGCAGCTGAGCAAGCGCAAGCTCGGCGGTTTCGCGCGCACGCGCCTTCGGACTGCTCAGTGCTGCCGCGAAGCCCACTCCCATCCGTGCAAATGCCAGACCGGCGACTTCTGCCTGCCTGACGCCACGCTCTGTCAGGCGACGCTCAGCGTCCGCGCGCGTGCCGTGCGGCTCCGCGTCGGCGTGGCGAAGCAACCAAAGCTGGCGGGCCGCGGCCATGGGCTTCTGCGAGCATAGAGAAAGATGAGCGCAACGGTGCCCAACGAGCACGCGGATGCAAACCACAAGCACCGCCTGCACGATCCATCTCTCTACATCAACCGAGAGCTCTCCTGGCTTGATTTCAACGAGCGCGTGCTGCAACTGGCCGAGGATGAGAACACGCCACTGATGGAGCGCGTGAAGTTTTGCGCGATCTACACGACTAACCTCGACGAGTACTACATGGTGCGCGTCGCCGGGCTGCACGACCAGATCGATGCGGGGGTTGACAACCCCGGACCCGACGGGCGCACTCCCTCTGAGACGATCACAGCCATCCGCGAGCGGGTGTTGGCGCTTGGCGGTCGGCTGAGCGACTGCTTTGAAGGACATCTGCGCGAAGCTCTGGCCGAGCACGGGGTACGCGTGGTCGGCTTCGAGCAACTAGACAGCGAGCAGCGCGAGCACCTGGCCGAGCACTTTCGCCGCGTGATCTTCCCGGCGCTGACGCCGCTGGCGGTCGCGCCGGGGCGGCCCTTTCCTTACATCTCAAACCTCTCGCTCAGCCTTGCTGTGCTCGTGCGCGATCCCTCGGGGGGAGAGACCGTGTTCGCGCGGGTGAAGGTTCCGACCGAGATCCTGCCGCGCTTTGTGACGGTACGGCCCGCTAGCGATGTGACTCTGGTGCCGCTGGAGGACGTGATCGCGCACCATCTCGATGCCCTTTTCCCAGGCATGGAGATCGTCGACTGCGATGTGTTCCGGGTAACCCGCGACGCCGATCTGGAGGTCTCCGACGACGCCGCGGACCTGCTACAGGCCGTCGAGGACGAGCTGCGACGGCGGCGCTTTGGCGAGATCGTGCGGGTGGAGATCGGACAGAGCTGCTCACAGCGGCTGCGCGATGAACTGGTGGGGCTGTTGGGAGTGCGCGAGGAGGAGGTCTATCCGGTGGATGGGCTGCTCGACATGGGGGCGCTCTGGCAGGTGGCACGGCTGCCGGGCATGCCCGAGCTTCGTTACACGCCCTACTCCCCGGTCACTCATCCGCGGCTGCTCAGACACGAGGGAGAGTGGCCGGACGTGTTCGGCGCGATGCGCGAGGGCGATGTTCTTGTGCATCACCCCTACGACTCGTTTGCCACCTCGGTCGAGCGCTTCGTCGAACAGGCGGTTGCCGACCCCAATGTGCTTGCGATCAAGCAGACCGTCTACCGCACCAGCGACGACTCGCCGCTGGTGCCTGACCTGATCGCGGCCTCCGAGCGCGGCAAGCAGGCCGTGGCGCTGGTGGAGCTGACAGCGCGATTTGACGAGCGCATGAACATTCATTGGGCCAAGGCGCTTGAGGAGGCCGGCGTACACGTCGTCTACGGGCAGCCCGCCCTGAAGACGCACGCCAAGTGCGTGCTGGTGGTGCGGCGCGAGGGCGACGGAGTGCGTAACTACGTGCATGTCGGCACCGGCAACTACCACTCGGCGACCGCGCGTCTGTACACGGACTTCGGCCTGTTTACGACTGACGAGGACATCGGCGCTGACGTGGCCGAGATGTTCAACAACCTGACCGGATACGGGCGTCCACTGCACTACCGCAAGACGCTGGTCGCACCCGCGTACCTGCGTGAGGGTCTGATCGCCGAGATCGACGCCACGATTGCGGCTCACACACCCGAGTCTCCGGGCCGGATCGCGATGAAGATGAACGCGCTCGTCGACGGTCACTGCATCCGCGCCCTGTATCGAGCTTCGATGGCTGGCGTGAAGGTAGACCTCAACGTGCGCGGGATCTGCTGCCTGCGCCCGGGGGTACAGGGGATCTCAGAGAACATCACCGTCGTCTCTGTCGTCGGCAGACTGCTCGAGCATTCGCGCATCTACACCTTCGAGCGGGGCGGCGAGCACACCGTCTACATCGCCTCCGCCGACCTGATGCCGCGCAACCTCGACCATCGAGTCGAGCTGGCCGCCCCGATCGAGTCACCCGAGCTGCGAGCAGAGCTGATGGACACGATCGAACGCGCCTTCGCCGATAACCAGAGCTCCTGGCAGCTCGGCCCTGACAACCGCTGGCACCGCCGCTCACCGGGGCCGGGGGAGCGGGGGCGCAACATGCAGGTAGAGCTCATGGAGCTGCACGCCCGCCGCGCCGCCGAAGCGCGACCGATCGAGCGCGACGCGCTCTAAGCATCTCGCCCTCGCGGCACAGAGGTCCTCATCGCAGACGACCCCGCCGACCGTGCGAGAGAATCGTCCGCACCTCTGAGGAAGATCGCCTCATGTCCCTAACTCTCCCTTCCGTCCGCCCCACCACCTACGGTATCACCCTAGGTGCTACCATGAGCGAGTTGGCAAAGATCAGTATTAGCCTCGACGACGACCTCTACCGTCAGGTCCGCGACGCGGCCGGCGAGCAGGGCGTCTCGGCCTGGCTCGCCGCGGCTGCCACGGCACGCCTGCGCGCCGAGACACTGCTGTCCGTGGCCGATGAGATCGCCAGCGAGACGGGAGGACCACTCACCGAGCAGGAGCTCGAGGAGGCTCGCAAATGGCTGCACTCGTCTTCGACAGCGGTGCCCTGATAGCGCTGGAGCGCGGCGACCGCAGGATTGCGGCTCTATTGGTCGCCGCCATCGCCGGCGGCGCCGAGGCCATCACTTCGTGCGCGTGCGTCGCCGAGGTATGGCGCGACCCAGCCCGTCAGGCACGCCTGACGCGCGCGCTGCCCGGCTTTCGCGAACGCAGCCTCGACCCACTGCAGGCCCGCGCCTGCGGTGCGCTACTGGCACGAAGCGCCACCAGCGACATTGCCGACGCCGCTCTCTGCCAACTCGCGCAAGACGGTGACACCGTCTTGACCAGCGACCCCCACGACATCGCGCTGCTGCTACAGGCTGCAGGCAGTCGCGCTCGCGTGCGTGCGATCTAGAGACCTAAGCGGCGTCACTAGATGAACGTCCAGACCGAGAGCGAGATCCTCGAGCGAATACGGGCAATCCCGCCCGGGTACGTGCGCACCTACGGCGATATCTCACCCGGAGCGCCCCGCCTGACCGGCTATGTCCTCAGCCATGCCACCGATGCAAAAGTGCCTTGGCATCGGGTGGTCCGTGCCGATGGCTCGCTCGCAAAGGGGGGTAGGCAGCGGCGACTGCTGGAAGCCGAGTCGGTTCCCTTTTGCGGCGAGCGAGTATTACTCTCCAGCGCGCGACTAGACGATCTGGACGTCGGCTGAGATGACCGTTACCAACCGGCGGGCACCGTCTCTTCATCGCTGCTTTTGTACATAGACGAGTTGTCCGTTGTTGAGTCGATAGACGGTGCCAACTGGTTGGCCGTGACCGGTGGTGGCAGGGGCACTTGAGGATGGCGAGGGCAGTGTTTGGGTGTGCTGGGTGCTCGGCGTGCGTGTTTGCAGGCGGCGGGTGTGCTGGTTGAGCGTTAGGCCGAGCCCGGCGATCAGGAACGCGACTGCGAGCACGATGCCGATGTCGAACAAGTTTACGAGGCCGTCGAGTGGGTCTCCGGCTGCGTCTTCGATACGGCCGTGGCGGCCGAGTCCTGTGCGGCGATTCATGGGATTACCGGTGGGTTCGGCGGACTGGGCGTTTGTGTGAGGGGTGTCTGTGGGGTGGGGATGAATGTTGTCTGCGTATCGGTATGGGCTGGGGCTGGTACGGGGGTCGTTGCTCGCTCCAGTGCTGTGAGGTCTTCGCTGTAGATGCGGGTGCGGGTGAGCGTCAGCGCGAACGCGACGGTGCCTACCAGCAGCCCGATCGTGGTCGCCGCGAAAGCGGTACGCAGGTCGGTAGCGAGCGTGCTTACTTCACCGTGGCCAAGTGCCGCGAGTCCTGGTGCGAGTGGGATCAGGGTGCCCATCAGGCCGAGTGCCGGTCCGGCGCGGACGAGGATGCGAGTGTGGTCAAGGCGTCGTTGGACGGCGAGCTCGTAATCGGCGAGTGCGTGCTCGATGCCGGCATGCTCGCCTGTCAGGACTGCTCGGGCGATCTGCAGGAGCGCGTTTCTGGAGGGCGAGCTTGGTGCGCGGGCTGAGAGCGCGGCGGCCTGTCCGGGGTTGGCGATGACCTGGCGAGCAAGGCTTCGCAGTGCACCGCGTCCAGCGCGTGCTCGAGTCCACAACTCGATCGCGAAGCGTCCCGTCTCCAGCGCACAGAGGAGAAGCACCAGCAGTGCAAGGATTAGGACGGGGATGCGTAGAGACGAGGCGATCCGTGCGAGCGCTTCGGCGAGACCGTCCGTAGCTGCGAGTGTGCTCACAGGGTCACCTGGGATCGCCGCAGCTCAATCCGCATGCCAGCGAGGACCGACAGGAGTAGCGCACCCGCGATGCCGCCCGCGAGCCACTGAGTCGGGTTTGCTCCTGCTCCGGCGCCACGCAGGCCCGGCGCGCCGGGTTCCAGCGCGCCGGCGGATGCTCCAATCAGAAGCCCTTTGACATCTCGGCCGCTGCTCTTTCCTGCGCTGCCCGCGCCTGCGCCCGTCAGCGCGACACCGCCTGTGCCTTTGTGGCCTATCTGGTTGTGCTTGGCGCGCTGAATGCTGGCGCCAGTGGCGGTCGGGACAGGTGTTTTGCGGGCAGCGCCAGGGTTGCGGCGGTGCTTGGTCGTGTCGCCACGCTGGTCCTCGAACTGCCGTGCGCCGCCGGGAGTGTGGCCTTTGCTGGCGGGTTGGGGGCGGCTGAACAGCGGTGCGCCGTCACCGCCACCGCCTGAGATCACCCCATTGCCAGGATTCGTGGACACTCCGGTATCACCGGCGCTCGCTGGCTTTTCGGGAGGCAGCGCTGGCAGCTCTTCGTAGGGCACCGCGGGAATCGGCAGTGGGTTGCCGGTAAATGCTGGAGTGACGTAGGAGGTCATCCACATGCCATTCACTTCCTCGCTCGCCTCATAGCGGATGTGCCCGTCGGGCTGCTGTAGAGATGCCATGTAGGAGAGGGGTTCTTCGGTTGGTTCTCCAGAGTGTGTAAGCCATTCTTCAGGGTTGATCCCCGCGGACCACATCGCCTGCACAACCCAAGACGTGGAGGCTACGTTTGGCTCCGCTTCGGTGAGGAACTCTACGAAACCGCCGTTTGACCTCTCCGCTTCACCCAGGTATCCAAACGCCTCTTTCTGCTCTTCTGGGTCTGGATGCTTGACGGCATTCAGCGTCTGGAGCGCTGCGCCGGTCATGTCGATTTCGCCACCTTCTTCTCCTCCCCGCAGCCACCTTTGCTTTGGGCTGCAGGAACCGACCTTTGGCATATACCTCCAGTTCCAGCTGCCGTCGCACTTCTGCTGTGCTTCCAACCACCCCGTGGCTCTGCCGAGGGCTTCTTCGACGGCTGGTTCGTGGATCGGGCTGAGCGATAGGATCGCGAAGATCGTGTCGTTGACTCCAGGTGTCTGCGAGCCCGCCACGTGTGGGAAGGCGCCCGCATTGCTGCCAGTGGCGATCTGTCGTTTGAGTATTTCTTTGGCCAGATCGACTCCACCGAAGTCGTGTGGTGAGGTGCCCGCCGCATTGACGACCAGTAGTTCGCGCTCGAAGTCGGTCGTCAGCGAAGCATGGTGTGCGTTTTCGGCCAGATAGGTGTAGGCGCTGTGCCCGCCCGCCCAGTGCTGCGGTGCGGTGCTCTGATCGCGCGGGTTTATCCCAGCGGCCGCCAGCGCCAGCGAGATCCAGGCGGTGAAGTCCGATTCTGGTTCGTTGCCTGGTTCGGCAAATCCCCCGTTTTCGCTCTGCGCGTTCTGTAGATAGCGCACAGTCGCTTCAAGGTTCGGCTGGAACTTCCGATCGCGCGCCACGCTCGCCGGGGCGCAGGAGGCGTGGTAGATCGCCAGCACAGCGACCATCGCGCTCAGTGCCACCAGCGTCCGGCGAAGTATGGCTGTCCTGCCGCTGGACTGCGACGCGATCGAGCTCCTGACCGTCATGTACGGGGCACCCTCAGAGCCTCGACGAGAGTTTTGGCGCCGGCGAGGTCGATGCTTACTTGGTAACTACCTACCACCAAGCGCGGCAGCTTGACCTTGAGTGCCCCTGCTCTACTGGTTTTGACGGTAATTGCCTTTACGCTCTGCAAGTGATGGTGATGCCCGTTGCCGCGCAGACGGGCGATCCGCACGGTCACTGTGCCTGGCGCAGAGAGCTTCAGCAACAGTCGCTTGGTTGTGATGCTCTCAAGCGTCAGAAACGCAGCGGTAACGCTTCGCAGCGGCGCGGGTGTCTGCGTCGAGCTAGATGGGGCCGCACCCGGTCCGCTGCCGGGTTGACTTCCGCCACTGGCCTGCCCGCCAGACCGATCTGCGCCGCCAAGCGTTTCCGCGGGCGTTTCGTGGTGTTCTTCCTCGGGTGTCCCCGCCCAGGCTGGTGGTGTGCGAGGATCATCTTCGGCTGGCACGGGGCCGCAGCCTGTTTCGCCGTGTGCAGGTACGCAGACATCGATGCGGTTTGACCGGACCACCTCTTCCTCGCCTTTACCATCGATCGGTACTCCCGCCTTGATCCTGTGCCATCCCGACGTGGTGAAAGTGATGCTCGCCTTCCCTTCGGAGTTCGTCGTGATGTCTTCGGGACTCGCGGTCTTTACCCGCTCGAAGCCCTTGGGCGAGGTCAGCACGGGAGCTACGCGGGCGCCGCTATAGGGGGTGGCATCAGCGCGGTCGGGTTCGCCCGGAGGGTCCTCTTCGGCGCTATCGCCATATGCCTCGACCTGCACTTCGAAGGACTGGCCCAGCTTAGCTATCGCCGTAAGAGGGGGGCGTGAAGCGGAATCGTCTGCGGGGAACAGCGCCAGCTTTGCCTTTTCCTCGAATGCGTCATATACCCACAGCACTTCGTCGTCTTCGTGCAGCTCATACTGGCAGCCCCCGACGTCCGTGAACACATCGTTGACCAGGATTCCCCAGTAGGCGCCTTCGCTGGGGTCCTCCTCGTCTGAGCCCCAGCGTGTGATGAAGTAGTCGTCGTAGCCGGGATACCACTGCCCGTCGAAGGTTTCGCCGACGATACGCATCGCCTCGACAGCGGAAGCGGTCGGAGTAGGGCCGGGAGTTGCGTGCGCATGATTGTTGGTCGCGTCACACGGTCGTTCCCGGATATCCGAGGACGCCTGGATGTTGTGGCCTTCGCTCCAGATCGGACCCTCGAACAGGGTTTCACTCTTGCCCTCGATTCGCACGTTGACCTGCGTCTGTCCGGCCAGGGCGAATGAGGGGACAATTAGACCTACCGACACGACAATGAGCGTCGCGAGTTTTATGCGCATGTGCGTTGTCCCTTTCCAAGCATGCTCATTGTTAGCGGAGCTATCGCTTCGCCCGCGAGCCGAGCGAAGCGATAGCCGACCTCCTCGCCTTTAGCAGTGTCCGCCCGAAGCGTGTACACAAACTGCGACGCTTGCGGTCGGTGCGAACCCGCTCTTGGTTCCTCTCAGATGAGCAGTCCCGAGGGTGTTGAATTTGACGGTCGCTTGGCCGGAAGCGTTGGTTGTCACCGTCGTTTCGCCGCCTTTCACTGAAACACCGCTCGCGGCGCTGCCAACACCAGCGGTGCTGTACTTATCGACCGTCACGGTCGCCGATTCGCCCTGCGTGATTTCCGTAGGTGCTCCGCTCAGCTCGAGCGGGAAGACCGTCGGGTTGTATTCAGGGGCGGTGGCTTTATCAACCAAGAACAGCAGCCTGTCGCCTTCTTTCATCTGGAGGCTGCAAGCACCTTCTTCAGAGTATTTGTCGTTGATCCAAATCGCCCAATAGCGAGGATCGGCCATGGTCCATTCATGCGTCTCGCCGAGAATCGTCTGAATGTATTCTTCGTGATCCCAGTTGCCTTCAGTCGCTAGCTGCAGCGCCCCAGCAGCAGTCGTACCTGGACAGTTTCCCGGCGGTGGCGTGGTCGTGGTGTTCGTGGTGACGGTCGTCAATGGCAACAGCGTTGACGTGGCTCCCTCGACACGCACACTCACCGTCGCGGGCGTACCGGCTATCGCCGGGGCACTCACTGTTAGCAGCGCGAGGATAGATGCAGCAGCAAGAGTCGCGATATGTCTTCTCTGCATGACTTTCTTACCTTTCTGGTTGACTGTTTGATGAAACGAGCCGGGATGAGGTCGCGCACCGCTGAGGCGACCTATCCGTGAGGGACTGCGCTGAGGCCGCTTGCGTACTCAGCGCAGGACGGTGGACGTGCTCGCGCTGGTGCTCGGGTCGCGCATGGCTGCCACGATCCACGCCACACGGTCATCGCGGCTGCGAAGCGCTTTGAGCAGTGAGTGGCTGAGCTCGATCGTCACCGTGCCCGAGGCGCCCGCGGCGATGTGAACTTCGCCTTCGCCGACTACACGCCCGCGCACAGGCCGTCCGCGGCGTGCTCGCAACGCGACCCGCACACGCACCACACCGGCGCAGCCGGCGCTCCCCGGCTTCGCCAGACACCTCACCTTAACCGCCAAGCGCCCGTGGCGGATACGTGTAAGCGGCCCGACCCGCACCTGCAGACGAGGCGGCTTGGAGATATGTGCCGCTCCCGCCGTCGTCCCGGTTGTCGTCGGGACTGTGCTTGTCTTGGCGGGCGGCGATTGGGCAGGCGTGTCCATGATTTCGCTGTCGGGGATGAGTCGCAGCTCTACCAACGCGCCGAGGCCGACCGTCCCGGCGCTTTGCAGTTCGCCCGCGCCGCCTTCCCTGCTGATCTCCCACGCTGTTTTCCCGGGTTCGGCGCTAACACCATTAACCCGGGCTATCCGTCCGTCCAGCAGCGAGAGGTCGGAGATGCAGTAGGAGGGCAAGGACGCTTCGCTCGCTGCCTGGAGCATCTGAGCAACTGTGCCTCCAACCGGGGCGATAACCTTGCACATGCGGACAGAGCTGCCGCCAGTGACGTGCCCGGCGCTATCTATCACAAGCGTCATCGGGACAGGGGTGCCGGCCATGACCGTGGATGCCGGTCGTATCGCCGGCTGACCGGCTTCCTTGCGCGGTGGTGGCGGCGCGATGAACCCCGTGCCGCTCAGCGCGCGCACCGCGTCCTGAGTCGCATAGAAGTCCTCTTCTTCGTCGTGCGCATGACGCTGGAAGCTGCCGTCTTCGTTCTGCTGAGCAAGCAGGAAGTCGATCGGCGTCTTGCCTTCAGCGGTCGTCCATTCGGCTGCCTGCGGGTCGATCTTGCAGGCATCCAGACCACTCACGACCCAGGCTGTTGAGTCGGTGTTGACCGTCGGGTTGATGAACCCGCCGGTGATGGTGTCCTGGACGGTATGCAGATAGCTCTCAGCCTTCGCGATCGCCGGGTCGGTGCTGGGCACACCAGCCGTACAAAGCGCCGCGAGTGCCGCGCCCGTCAGGTCCGCTTCTGATTTTTTCGTGCCCGCCGCGAAGTTCCAGCCACCGTCGGAGTCCTGCTGTTGACGCACGGTCTGCACAAGCGTGTCAATCACAACGCCCGGCGCGCCGACCGCTGAGAGCGCGAGTACCCCGAAGACATCCGCGTTGGTCGCACCCCGTTCGCCGAGTTCATGCCCATTGAACTGCGCGGCCAAGTCAGCGAGAAGGTTCGTCTGGGCATCCAGGCGCGAAGGTTCAAGGCCGCCCGAGTAGCCCGCGAGGATCGCCCGCTCGAAATCGGTCGCCGAGAACAAAGCGGGGGGTTCGCCATTCCACAGCGAGAGGTAGAAGTCCTGGGCGCTCGGTTCAGCCGGCGAGAGACGCACGTCAGCCGCGTTGATGCCCACCGACGCCAGGCTGATCATCGACCAGTCCCCGCCGAAGGAAGCGAGTTCGCCGCTGGGTTCCTGCAGCAAGGTCATCCATTCCGCGCCATGTCGCGCGGCGGCCATCTCTTCAGCTGCGCTGACCGCAGCAGCCGCCGGTGGTGCGGCCTGGCCGAAAGCCGCCAGGCTGAGGGCCAGGAGCATCGCAGCCACGAGCCTGGCTTTGAGGGGGTGCTTCATGTCGCCGTCTCCTTGATTGGGGCGGCGACACGCACGCATTCGTAGGCGGCGCACCGGCCGCCTATACGCGAGGCTTACCATTGGGCACTGAATACGGGGCGTATTCGGGCTCGGGATCGACCTCCCGGATCTCCTTCCCAAGCCCTCAGGGGCTCAGTGGAACAACGATCCGATCGTCACCCACACCGCTGCGCGTCAGCCCCGGAATCACACCGGAGTTCCGCCACCGCAAGCACCGAAAACATAGCGCATACGCAAGAGCGGCCAAAACCCGCTGCAACCTTCGGCCTGCGAGCATTAGCGCAGTGACCGCTACCGAGCTTTGGCGTCGCGGCCAGGTGGGTTGGCCCCGACGATTCCCCGTTGCACAGTTCCCGAATGCGCCACTGCTGCTCGCGTTCGCGGGGTGGGGACTCGCGGCCGAGTCTGGTGGCACCGCGCACGAGGTCGGTCGTGCGGTGTTCACGCTTGGGCTCGCCGTGTGGGCGTGGGAGGAGGCGGCGAGCGGGGTCAACTGGTTCCGTCGTCTTCTCGGAGCGGGGGCACTCGTTTGGATCGTCGCCGGCCTAGCTGGCGAATTCAGAGGCCACTGAGCTAGTAATAGCGCTGCTGCTCGTCCTTTGCATTAAAAGCGAGGCCAGCTTTCCGTGCCCTCGCTCGGCATCGCAAATGGCGGTCACGGCTATGGGGTTTCGCAGGTACTCTGCTAGGTGGCGCGAATCCGGTCCCGACCCCAAGGACTCCCAATGGCCACCACGAACCTCCCCGATCCGGGCCCACCCAATCTCGAGTTCGAGCGCCCGGCCGATCGTGCCCACCTGGAACGAACCGCCGCCGCGCTTTCCGCCCGCGGTTTCAAGGCGCAGTTGGTCAACGGAGCAGAGCAGGCCAGGCAGCTCGTGCTCGATGCGATACCCCAAGGCTCAGAGGTTCACACTGCGCTGTCGGAGACGATACGCGCACTAGGCATAACCAGCGAGATTGACGAGTCGGGCCGCTACAACTCGGTCCGGTCTCGGCTCAGCGCACTCGACCGCGAGACACAGGGGCGCGAGATGCGAAAGCTCGGAGCTGCACCCGACTACATCGTTGGTAGCGCACACGCGATCACAGATGAGGGCGAGATCATCGTCGGCTCAGGCTCCGGCAGCCAACTCGGCGCGTACGCCTACGCTGGCGGCAATGTGATCCTCGTGGTCGGCCACCAAAAGCTCGTTCGAGACCTCGGCGAAGGGCTCCGGCGCGTTCGCGAGTACAGCCTGCCGCGAGAGTACCTCCGCATGCAGGACGCAGGTTACCCGGGAAGCCTGCTCGCGAAGACGCTGATCATGCACTACGAACCCTCCGGTCGCATCAGCGTCATTCTCGTACCCGAGACACTCGGCTTCTAGCCTGCATCCCGTTATCACTCTGGACGACAAGCAGCGGCCGTGTTGACCACGACTACCTCAGTGATTTAGTTTTTCAAGACCTTTTCCGAAAGCCATCAGCCACAACGCGAACCCTCAAGCAGCCGGACTGGGCAGCGTATCCAGTGCGGCTTTGAGGTCATCCACAGATTGATAGTCCAGCCCGAGCCGGTGGTCGTGGCGGTGGCGTACCACACCCTGCTCGTCAATCACGATCACCGCGCGGGCGGTTGAGCCAACACCCGGCATCGTCGCGCTATAGGCCTTGGCGACCTGCTTGTCCTCGTCGGCCAGCAGTGGCACGTTGAGACTGTTCTTGGCGATGAAGCCCTCGTGCGAGGCGACGCTCTGCGAGGAGATGCCCACGACCGTGGCGTTCAGCGAAGCAAAGTCCTCCGCGTGATCGCGATAGGAGCAGAACTGCTTTGTGCACACCATCGTGTTATCGCCCGGGTAGAACAGCAACACGACACGCTCGCCGCGATGCTCTGAGAGCTTGAACGGGCCCTCGGTGCCCGGCAGTTCGAAGTCCGGCGCCTGCTCTCCTACTCGCGGTGTCTTTGCCATCTGTCTCTCCCGGTTTCGCTGACCCGCCGAGCATAACGCGGCTGCGACCGCAAGCTCCGCTAGAACACTCTGTGCCGATGAGCCATCTTTCCCGACCGATCCTGGCACTGGCTATCTGCGCGGTGATCACCGCCTGTGGCAGCGCGCCCGCCGACGTCGCCGCGCCGACAGCGCCGACGAGCGCCATTCCCGCAACAGCCGCCCCCGCGAGCGCTCGACTGCTGGACTGGCCCGAGTTCGGCCTCGATCCGCAGCGCTCAGACGCAAGTTCGCTCTCGACGGAGATCACGTCCGCAAATGTGGGTCATCTGCGCCGCGTGACCGTGTCGCTGCCGGGAACGGTGGACTCCTCGCCGGTCTACGTGCATCAGGCGATGGTCGCCGGCAGCCTACACAACGTCGTGATCGCCACCACCAGCTACGGCAAGACGGTTGCAATCGATGCCGACAGCGGGCGCATCCTGTGGACCTTCACTCCACGCGGCTACCCGAGTTGGGCCGGTAGCTCGCAAATCACGAACAGCTCGCCGCTGGTCGACCCCGACCGACGATTCCTC
>DASTPN010000220.1:0-16983 GCA_035719985.1 Solirubrobacteraceae bacterium
TGAGGCTGTCGGGGACATCGATCGTGAAGCGATAGTGGATGTCGCCGCGTGTCTTTGAGCCGAGCTTGGGCGACCCCTCTCCGCGCAAGCGCTGCACCGTGCCGTGGTGCGTGCCCGGCTTCACGCGCAGCGTCTTTGAGCCGTCGAGTGTGGGCACTCGCACCTCGCCGCCGCGCAAGGCCTCGGGAATGCTCAGTGGCACCACTACCTCGAGCTGGTCGCCCTTGCGCTTGAACACCGGCGAGGGATCGACATGGGTAATTACGTACAGGTCTCCGGGGGGACCGCCATGCGCGCCCGCCTCACCCTTACCGGCGACGCGAATGCGAGAGCCCTCGCGCACGCCCGCCGGGATGTTGACGCGGAATTTCTTGACGCTGCGCACGGCGCCCGATCCGCCACAGGTCGGGCATGGGTCCTCGATCACTGTGCCCGACCCGCCGCACTGCGAGCACGGCTGGGTGATCGAGAACATGCCCTGTCCCTGACTCTCGATGCCGCGGCCTTCGCAGCGGGGGCACACCCTCGGGGTCGTTCCCGGCTTGGCACCGGTGCCGTGGCAGGTGGGGCAGGTGCCGCTGGTCGGCACCGACAGCGGGATCTGCGCACCCGAGACCGACTGCTCGAAGGAGATCCGCACCTCCGTCTCCAGGTCCCCGCCGCGCAGCGCGCGTGAGCCGGCGCGCCGAGGAGAGCCTGGACCACCGGCACCTCCCGGACCACCGGCCGCGCCACCGCGGCCGAACAAGTTGGAGAGGATGTCGCCCATCGAGGAGGCATCGAAGTCGAAGTTGCCAAAGCCGCCGAACCCAGGACCGCCGGCCCCACCGGCCGCGAACTGGCCGGTGCCCGAGTCGTACTGCTTGCGCTTCTCGGGATCACCCAGCACGTCGTAGGCCTGGGAGATCTCCTTGAAGCGCTCCTCGGCCTGCTTGTCATCTGGGTTGCGGTCGGGGTGATACCTGCGCGCTAGCTTGCGGTAGGCCTTCTTGATCTCATCCGCGCTCGCCTTCTTCTCGACCCCGAGTGTCTTGTAGTGATCGGGACGTGTCGCCATATGGGCTCCCGTTAGGCGGCAACCAGGACGCGGGCCGCACGGATGATCGTCTCGCCCATGCGATAGCCGTTTTGGTAGACCTCGGCGACCGTCCCAGAGGCGGCGCCCTCGACCGGCTGCTGGGCCATCGCCTCGTGATGGTTGGGGTCAAACGGCTCACCGAGCGGCGCGAACGCCTCGATGCCGGCACGCGCAAGCGCCGCCCCCAGCTCAGAGCGGACCAAGCGCACCCCCTCCAGCAGCGGATCCTCTGCCTGCGCAGCCTCAATCGCGCGGTCGAGGTTATCTAGCGCGGGCAGCAACTCCTTGGTCAGCTTGGCCACGCCTCGATCCTGCGCGAGCGTCGCGTCGCGAGCGACACGCTTGCGGTAGTTCTCGAAATCGGCCTGCGTGCGCTGCGCCAAGGCGAGATACTCGTCGCGCTGCGCGGCGGTCTTGACCATCTCGCCGAGCTCGCCCTCGATCGCCTCCGCATCGCCGTCTTCGGGATTGTGCGCCTGCTCGACCTCATCGACCGTCTGCTCGCCGTCGTTCATGGCTGCTTCCTGACTTCGCCGCGCCCCCATGAGCACGTAGGGCAAGCCGGGCAAGGACGCAGGGAGCGTGACGTACTACGTACGCGAGCGACCGAGGACGCAGATCCGGCGCAGCTATACGTGCTCATGGCTCGTCGACCACCTCGGCGTCGACAACGTCCTCCTCGGAGGCCCCGCCGTCACCGTCGGCGCTGGTGGAGCCCGCTCCGTCTGAGGAAGCGGCCGCCTCGGCCTGGGCACGCTGATACATCGCCTCGGAGACCGCGTGGAAGGCGCTCTGCAGAGCCTCGGTGCGGGCGCCTATCGCCGCCGGATCCTCCGACTCCAACGAGTCGCGCACCTCCTTGATCGCCTCCTCGATCCGCGTCTTAGAATCAGCGTCGACCTGGTCGCCCAGCTCAGTGAGCTGGCGCTCGGCCTGATAGGCAGCGTTCTCGCCGTTGTTGCGAGCCTCGGCCAGCTCGCGCGCCTTGCGGTCCTCCTCGGCGTGCGACTCGGCGTCGGCCACCATCGACTTGACTTCATCGTCGGAGAGGCCCGAGCCAGCCTTGATCTCGATCTTCTGCTCCTTGCCGGTGCCGAGATCCTTGGCCGACACGTTGAGGATGCCGTTGGCGTCGATGTCGAACGCCACTTCGATCTGTGGGATGCCTCGCGGCGCGGGCGGGATGCCCGTGAGCTGGAACTTGCCGAGCGACTTGTTGTACTGCGCCATCTCGCGCTCGCCCTGCAGCACGTGGATCTCGACAGAGGGCTGGTTGTCCTCAGCGGTGGAGAACACCTCGCCCTTGCGCGTCGGGATCGTGGTGTTGCGCTCGATCAGCTTGGTCATGACGCCGCCCTTGGTCTCGATCCCCAGCGTGAGCGGGGTGACGTCGAGCAGCAGCACGTCCTTGACGTCGCCGGCCAGCACGCCGGCCTGGATGGCGGCGCCGACGGCCACCACCTCGTCGGGGTTCACACCGCGGTGTGGGTCCTTGCCGGTCAGCTCCTTGACCTTCTCCTGCACGGCCGGCATGCGCGTCATGCCGCCGACGAGCACGATGTGCTCGATCTCCTTGACGCCCTTGTCCTTGGCGTCGTCGATCGCCTGGCGCACTGGAGCGACCACCCGGTCGAGCAGGTCAGAGGTGAGCTCCGCCAGCTTGGCGCGGGTCAGGCGCGTGTCCAAGTGCTTGGGGCCGCTCGCATCAGCCGTGATGAAGGGGAGGTTGATCTGCGTCTCCTGGGTGGTGGAGAGCTCGATCTTGGCCTTCTCGGCCGCCTCGTACAGTCGCTGCAAAGCCATCGGATCGGCCGACAGGTCGATCGCCTGGTCGCGCTTGAAGTCGGCCACGAGCCAGTCGACGATCGCCTTGTCGAAGTTGTCGCCACCGAGGTGGTTGTCGCCCGCCGTAGACTTGACCTCGAACACGCCGTCGCCGATCTCGAGCACCGACACGTCGAAGGTGCCGCCGCCGAGGTCGAAGACGAGGATCGTCTGGTCTGACTCCTTGTCAAGGCCATAGGCAAGCGATGCGGCTGTCGGCTCGTTGATGATGCGCTTGACGTCAAGCCCTGCGATCTTGCCGGCGTCCTTGGTGGCCTGGCGCTGATCGTCGTTGAAGTAAGCCGGGACGGTGATAACGGCAGACTCGACCGATTCGCCCAAATACGCTTCGGCGTCGGACTTCAGCTTCTGCAGGATCATCGCGGAGATCTGCGGCGGCGAGTACTGCTCACCGCCGGCCTCGACGCGAGCGTCTCCACCCGGACCGGAGACGACCTTGTAAGGGACAATCGACTCCTCCTCGCGCACCTCGGCCTCCTTACGGCCCATGAAGCGCTTGATCGAGAAGATCGTGTTCTGCGGGTTGGTGACCGCCTGACGCTTAGCGACCGTGCCGACGAGGCGCTCTCCGGAGGCGGTGAAGGCGACTACTGAGGGGGTCGTGCGACCACCCTCGGCGTTCTCGATGACGGTGGGTTCGCCACCCTCGAGCACGGCCATGCACGAATTCGTCGTGCCGAGGTCGATTCCTATGGTCTTGCCCATGAGGCAATGCTCCTTGTGTTGCGGATGAAAATCTAAGCGAGAAGATAGCAGATAATCTGCGCATCCATGTCCTGCCGTCGGTCGCTTGGATACCCGAAACGGTCCACTAAATAACTGCTGGCCTCAATGGACTCAGTCAAACAACCCGCGGCTAGGGCACATACGCGCCAGAGCGCAATCCGGACACGCCGGTTTGCGCGCAAAGCAGGTGCGCCGACCATGACGAAGCAGGTTGACGTGTAGCTCCAACTCCTCTCCAGGCGGCGTCAGCGCCAGCATCTCGTCATGAAGCTCCGCAAAAGGTGCGCCTGGACGCAGCAGCCCAAGGCGAGTGCCGACACGCGAGACATGCGTGTCGACGGGAACGTCGCGCAGACCAAATGAGAACAGCAGCACGCAGGCCGCCGTCTTGCGCCCCACGCCCGGCAGCGCACAGAGGTAGGAGCGGCTTTGCTCGACCGGCGCTTCACGCATCCACTCGAGCGAAAGCGGGTCGGCCGGGTCAAGCGCCGATTGCTCGATCGTGGCCAGGATCGCCTGAATCCGCGCCGACTTGACCTTGGAGATGCCGCCCGGGCGAATCGCCTCCTCGACCTCTGCGACCGGCGCGGCGAGCAGCGCCGCGTAATCGATTGGGGATTCGGCTCCGCCCACCTGTGCAAAGCGCTCGCGCAGGCGCAAGAAGGCCACATCGCGGTTGCGATCGTTAGTGGACTGGGAGAGCACGGTCAGCACCAACTCGTCCAGCGGTCGGCCGTGCGGCGCCATACGTGGCACGCCGTAAACGGCGCGCAGTCGTTCGCGGATACGCAGGACGCGCGCGCGGGAGGGAGGCTTCCAGGCGTGGGGCACAGACCCACGCTATATCCTCGCCGCGTGATCGAGATCGACGAGCACAGCGACGAGATCGGTCCCTCCGTCGGTGGCCATGACGGGCTGCCGGTGTTCTGGCGTAGCGCGCCGCCCGGCAACGCGGCTGTCGCGCCGGCGCTGTACCTGCACGGGGTGCCAACCAGCTCCGATGACTGGCTGGCGTTCTTGCAGCGCAGCGGTGGCATCGCTCCCGACCTACCGGGATTTGGACGCTCGGGCAAGCCCGGCTATCTGCGCTTCACGATCGACGAGTACGCCGGCTTCATCGAGCGCTTCCTCGACCACATCGAGCTTGAGCGCGTACGTCTGGTCGTCCACGATTGGGGAGCTGTGGGGCTGGCGTTTGCCCAGCGCCACCCAGAGCGCGTCGAGCGACTCGTAGTTGCCAACGCCGTGCCATTTCTTCCCAGCTACAGATGGCATCGAACGGCGCGGATCTGGCGCACCCCCCTGCTTGGCGAGTTGGCGATGGGAGCCACGACCCGGCTCACGCTTCGAGTACTTACACGCGAGGCAAACGTCACACCCGGACCACTGCCGGACACTTGGATCGATTCCGTGCTTGCGCACTTCGATCAAGGGACCCAGCGTGCGATCCTGCGGCTGTACCGCAGCTCCTCGAGCGAGGTACTTGCAGCTGCTGGAGGGCAGCTTTCGCGCTTGGACATGCCTTCGCTTGTGATCTGGGGCTCGCGCGATCCCTACATTCCCGAGCGGTTCGCGCGCGAGTACGCCCAAGCGCTACCGAACAGCAAACTGATCGAGCTGAGCGATGCCGGACACTGGTGGTGGCTGGACAGGCCCGACGCGATCGAGCAGGTAACCGACTTCCTCACGGCCGCCTGAGAGGTAGGCGGTTCGAGCGCGATGAGCGCCCCTCGATGTCCCCCAGGCAAGTCGTGAGATCGGATCGGATCGCTCTGCGACCCTGGTCGCTGGCGCTACTAGCGTCGGTCGGGCTAGTCGCGGTCTACCTGATTCTCACGCCTGCGGCGGGCGACCTCGCCGCGGCGACCTATCGCAGTGACCTATTTGCTCGCGTCGGCTTTAGCACCTGGGACACAGGTTGGTATGCCGCGCATGGCTACTGGCTGCCGGCCTACTCGTTGCTCTCGCCGGCGCTCGGGGCGCTGCTCGGCGTGCGAGCGCTGCTCGCGCTCTCTGCGCTGGCGGCAAGCGCCCTGTTCGCCCAGATCGCCGAGCGCGTGTTCGCGCCAGCTGCGGCGCGGGCCGCCGCGAGCGTGTTCGCGCTCGGAATCTGCGTCGGAATGCTCTCCGGGCGCGTCCCCTACTACCTCGGCTTCGCGATCGGCCTCGGCTCGGTGCTTGCCTCGTTGCAGGGCCGCACTGCACTCGCACTCACCCTCGCGGTGCTGACCAGCGCGGCAAGCCCCGTGGCTGGAGCGTTTCTGGCACTGGCCGCTCTAGCCTGGGCGGCAACTAGCGAGCGCGAGTCCCGCCACGGCCTAACGTTGGCAGCGGCCGCCGTGGCGCCGATCTTGCTACTGAGCCTCGCCTACCCCAACGGGGGCTATGAGCCATTTGCGGCGAGCGCCTTCTGGCCCGCCCTCGCGGGCGTCACGCTGATCGCGCTACTGCTCCCCCGGGGTCCGCTGACCGTGCACGAGCGGCTGGTCGTGAGGATCGGGGCGGCGCTGTATGCACTCGCGCTGATCGCCGCCTACGCGATCAACACTCCGATGGGCGGCAACGCCGCCCGACTGGGCCCACTGTTGGCTGCTCCGCTGATCACCGGGGTGCTGTGGGAGCGACATAGGCTCGCATTGCTACTACTGGCGGCGCCGTTGCTCTACTGGCAGTTGGTCACACCGATCCGCGACTACGCGTCGCTGGCCTCGGATCCGTCGGTCAATGCCTCCTACTACGCACCCCTGCGCAGCGAGCTGCGCCGCCTGGATCGAGGGCAGCCGACGATTGTCGAGGTGCCATTGACGAAAGCTCACTGGGAGTCCGCCTACCTCGCCGGGCATGAAGGGGTAAAGCTAGCCCGTGGCTGGGAGCGCCAGCTCGACACTCGCTACGGAGCGATCTTCTACAAGAAGACCCTCTCGGCAAATGCCTACCACACGTGGCTGCATGAAAACCGTGTGCGCTATGTGGCCCTACCGGATGCTCCACTCGATCGCGCGGGGACCCGCGAGGGAGCACTGATCGCTGCTGGAATGCCCTATCTGCGTGAGTTGTGGCACTCCAAGCACTGGCGCATCTACCGCTTCGTGGGCTAGGGTTCAGTAGATGGAGGCAGCGCAGCTGAGGAGCCTGCAGGCGAAGGCGATGCCGCGGGGATGGCGCGACTTGGTGCGCCAAATAGTGCTCGTCGGCCTGGCCTACGGCGCATACAGCCTCGTGCGTGGATTGGTTCACGGCGATGCAAACGCCGCTTTCCAACACGCGCGCGACCTGATCCAGTTCGAGCGCACCCTGCACGTGTTCGTCGAGCCGAGCGTGCAGGCCTGGGCGTCGGGAAGCCACGCGTTGATGGACTTCTCGAGTTGGCTATACGTCAACGCGCAGACCTCGATCACCGTGGCAGCGCTGATCTACCTGTACGTACGCCACAACGGATCGTTCTACTTCGTGCGCAACATGTTCGCGATCGCGCTTCTGATCGCTCTCGTCGGCTATGCCGTCTTCCCGACAGCTCCGCCGCGTTTCCTGCCGGAGTGGGGATTCATCGACACCGTGTCGGATATCACTGGCGTACACGTCGGTCACCAGAGCCCGGCGATGACATCACTGTTCAACCCCTATGCAGCCGTCCCCTCGATGCACGTGGCGTTTGCCCTGATGATCGGCTGGCCGCTGGCCTCGCTGTCGAGAACGCCGGTGGCTAAGGTGCTGTGGCGGCTGTATCCGCTGCTGATCGCGTTCGTGATCGTGGCGACCGCCAACCACTTCATCCTCGACGCCCTACTTGGTGCACTCACCGCCGGCGCCTCCGCGCTGGGAGCTCGACGCTTGGGCAGCATGCGACCAGCAGCCTGGCGCTTCGGCACCGCCCCGGCCGGGGTCGGGTAGGGTCCTTCACCAGTCGATGCCTCCCTCTCCGCCGTCGCACAGGCAACCACTCACGCGCCGTCGCGCCCGCTCGGGCAGTGGGCGCGCGCGCCGCAACGGGCGTGGCGCCCTGACGGGCGCACAACGACGAGAGCTGGTGCGCGACCGTCTGATCGAGTCGCGGCTGACGCCCAACGCCATCTCGCTCACCGGCCTTGCTCTGAACATCGTCGCGGCGGTGCTGGTGTGGGAACGCTTCTATTTCCTGGGCGGCATCGCTTTCATCGTCGGCTCGATCATGGACACGCTCGACGGCCGTTACTCGCGCATGTCCGGCAAGGGAACGCCGTTCGGCGCCTTCCTCGATTCGACCCTCGACCGGATCGAGGAGGGCATCGTTCTGACCGCCGTGGCCGCCGATTTTGCCCGTGAAGGACGCTCCGGGGCCGCTGCCGCCGTCGTCGTCGCGGTGCTGGCCTCGTTGATGGTCTCCTACACACGGGCGCGCGCGGAGGCGCTCGGCGTCGAGTGCAAGGTAGGTATCGCGACACGGCCTGTGCGGGTGGCGATCCTCGCGATCGGCCTGCTTTTCGCCAAGGGCGCTTCGCTCGGCGACTTCTCGCTGCTTGCGCCGGCCGTGTACGTGCTGGCCGCGCTGAGCGTGATCACGGTCGCTCAGCGCATCTGGCATGTCAAGCGCGCGCTTTCCTGATCTTTGAAGATGTCACCGCGGCGGAGCCGCGGGGTAGTCTCCCCGAACTCCACAAAGGACTGAGCTAAGAGATGAGCATTGACAAGAACAACGGCGCCGCCTCCTCCAATGGCAAGGCGCGCTACCAGCAAGACAAGGTCCGCGTCGCGATCATCGGCGTCGGCAACTGCGCCTCGGCGTTCGTGCAGGGCGTGCATTACTACAAGGACGCCGACCCGAATGAGCTCGTACCCGGACTGATGCACGTCGACCTCGGCGGCTATCACGTCCGCGACATCGAATTCACCGCTGCCTTCGACATCGACGCCACCAAGGTCGGTAAGGATCTGGGAGCGGCGATCTGGGCGGGGCAGAACAACACGATGAAGTTCGCCAAGGTGCCAAAGAACCTCGGTGTGCCTGTCTACCGCGGCATGACCCATGACGGGCTTGGCAAGTACCTCAAGCAGAAGATCAAAAAGGCGCCCGGCGAGACCGCCGACATCGTCGGCATCCTCAAGGACACGCACACCGACGTGGTCGTCTCCTATCTACCTGTTGGCAGCGAGGACGCCACCAAGTGGTACGTCGAGCAGATCCTCGAGGCGGGCTGCGGCTTCGTTAACTGTATTCCGGTGTTCATCGCGCGCGAGGACTACTGGGACAAGCGCTTCAAGAAGGCAAAACTGCCGATAGTCGGCGATGACATCAAGTCGCAGGTCGGCGCCACGATCGTGCACCGCACACTGGCACGCCTGTTCGCCGACCGCGGGGTGAAGATGCTGCGCACCTCACAGCTGAACGTCGGCGGCAACATGGACTTCTACAACATGCTCGAGCGCGAGCGCCTGGAGTCCAAGAAGATCTCAAAGACCAATGCGGTGACCTCGATCATGGATGAGAAGCTGCCGGCCGAGGACGTCTACATCGGACCCTCCGACTATGTGCCATGGCTGACCGACCGCAAGTGGGCACACATTCGCGTCGAGGGGCAGGCCTTTGGCGACGTGCCGCTGAATGTCGAGATGAAGCTCGAGGTGTGGGACTCGCCCAACTCGGCGGGGATTGTGATCGACGCCGTGCGCTGCTGCAAGCTCGCGCTCAACAACGGTGTCGGTGGACAGCTCGACGGACCCTCCTCCTACCTGATGAAGTCACCGCACAACCAGCGGCCCGATAACCTCGCACGCGAGGAGACGCAGAAGTTCATCGCCAAGCACGCCCGAAAAGCGGCGACGCGACCAAAGGGACGAACTGCGCCAAAGGCTGTCGCCGCGAAGCCCCGCTCGCGCCGCCCAGCCGCTCGAAGCTAGCCGCGCGCTCGGCCACCTATACACCCGGTCGCTGGGCCACACAGGTCCAGCGACCGAGCAGCTCGATCGAAAGGCGGGCAACGTGGGGCGCCGGTCGATGGATGGCTCGACGAGGAGGCCAGGCGCCTATCCTGCAGACGTGGCCCCGCAGCGCTTCGCGATCGCCCATGTGACCCCATACCCGTGGGAGTCTCAGTCAAACCCGGTCAACGAAACAGTGGCCGAGCTGGCGAGTGAGCTCTCCAGCCGCGGGCACAGCGTGCTGGTGCTCGCGCCCTCGCGCTTGCCTGCGGCCGTGCGCTCCTCTCGCGGAGAGCTGCGCGACGCTCGTGCACGAGTAGACGGGCTTGGGTCGCTACTAAACGGCACCGACGCCGGTGAACCGCGCGTTATCGCTATCGGCGAGGTACTGGATGTGCCGATCCCCGCCCGCGAGTCGCGCCGTGCTCGCGTCGGCGCCGTGCCCGTGGATATCGCGCGCATGTTGGAGGAGCTACTGGGGCGCACTCCCCTCGATTTCGTCCACGTTCACGACCCGCTGCCACCGAGCGCCTCCAGCGCGGCCCTGCGCTACTCGCGCGCGCTGAACGTCGGCTCCTTCTACTCACAGGGCTCGCGTGAGCCGGCGACCGCACTCGGTCGCCGCTTCAGCGAGAGCCTGCTGGGACGCCTGGACGCGCGAATCGAGGCAAGCGAACAGAGCGCTGAGGAGCTGGAGCGCCTTTACTTGGGTCTCGCCAAACGGCGTCACCGACCACCAGAAGATCCAGCGCTACGTCGACGCCTTGCCCAGCGGCGACTCGTCGACGTCGATCTGCACATGCACACAGATCACTCCCACGACTGTGAAACGCCGGTCGAGGTGCTGCTGGCGGCAGCCAAGGATGCCGGGCTTGGGGCGATCGCGGTCACCGACCACAACGAGATCTCCGGAGCTCTGGAAGCGCGTGAGAAGGCCGTCGACTTCGGCGTGAAGGTGATCGTCGGGGAGGAGGTTAAGACCGCGTCCCAAGGCGAGGTGATCGGACTGTTCATCGAGGAGAAGATCCCACGCGGAATGACGATGGAGCAGACGGTGGCGGAGATCAAGCGCCAAGGCGGGCTCGTCTACGTGCCGCATCCCTTCGATCGGATGCACGCCGTTCCCGACTATGAGTACCTGCTGGGAATTCTCGACGACGTCGATGCGATCGAGGTCTTCAACCCGCGTGTGGCGATCGGCTCCTTCAACGAGGAGGCGGTCAGGTTCGCGGCCAAGTATCGGATTGTGGCCGGAGCCGGGTCGGACTCCCACGTCGCCCAGGGGCTCGGCTCGGTGCGGATCAGGATGCGCGACTTCGATGGGCCACAGGAGTTTCTGCAGTCACTCTGCGACGCTGAGATCACCACCAAGCCGACCAGCCTCATCTATGTGCAGGCGTTGAAGTTCTTGCAGACCAAGGCAACCCCGGCGGCCGCCAGGCGTGCTGCGCGTGTGCGCCGTGTGCGCCGCGCGACGGGAGACAGCCGCAAGTAGCGATGCACCGGCAAGGACAACCGGCGTCCCCGTCAAATCCATCCGCGTCCATGCCTGCCACCGATGACGAGATCCGCGAGAAGTATCTGGAGCGAGCGATCCGCGAGCTCAACTCGCTGACGCGCGAGCTACAAGCCTGCCCCCACTGCCCGCGCGGTCAGCTGATGCCGGTACTCGGATCAGGCCATCCGCAGGCCGACATCATGCTGCTCAAGCACTCGCCGCTGCCCTCGGAGATCGAGGAGGGCGTCGCCTTCTACGGTCGCGCCGGCAGTGCCCTGATGAAGTCGCTCAAGCGCCTCTCGATCGATCCGCTGGCTGTCTACGGCACGCTGTGCGTGAAGTGTCCGCTAGGCGACCCCGCGCTCGCCGATCCGGCCTGCGTGGCGCGAGTGGCTGAGGAGATCGCGATCGTGCAGCCGCGCATGATTGTCGTGATGGGTCAGGGCGCATTGGAAGTACTGAACGATCTCGACGTGCCGCTGGCAAAAGCGTTGGAGCCGCGGTTGGGCGAGGTCCAACGCTTCGCGCCACTGGTGGACGCACTGTACGTGCCGGACATCGATGACTCGCTCGACGAGCAGGACGCCAAGCGTGCTTTTTGGAGCGCCTTTCGGGTACTGGGTGAGTGGTACGCAGATCAACCGCCGTACTAACTCGCCTCAGCTCTCGATCATTAGATGGTGATAACGATCTTGCCGATCTTGCCGCCGGCGGCGAAGCGGTCATAGGCCGCGGCTGCGTCCTCCAACGCAAAGGTCTCGGCGACTGGCACTTGCAACGCGCCTGACTGGAACAGGGGAAGCACTTCACGCTCGAGCGCTCGAGCTGCCAGCGCCTTCTCCTCCAACGGACGAGCGCGCAGAGTTGAGCCGTGGATGCGCGCGCGCTTGCCCATCAGTGCCAGCAGGTTCAGCTCGGCCTTGACGCCGGCGGCGACGCCAATCACGCAGATGCGCCCAGCCACGGCCAGCGCATTCATGTTCTCGGCCAGGTTGGGGGCGCCGATGAGCTCTAGGATCACGTCGAACGGGCCATACTCGGCGAAGCCTTCGGGGGCGATCACCTCGGCGCCGAAGACTTCCACGCTCGCGCGCGAGTTCTCGCTACGAACGGTCGCTGTCACACGTGCACCAGCCGCTGTGGCGAGCTGCACCGCGGACGTGCCGACACCGCCCGCACCACCGTGAACGAGCAGGTGCTCACCGGGGCGCAGCCCCGCCTGCGTAAAGATCGCGTCATGAGCGGTCGTGAAGGTCTCCGGCAGGCCTCCGGCCTGTGGCCAGGTCAGCCCCTCCGGGATCGGCATCAGTTGGCGCTCGTGCACGACGGCAAGCTCGGCCTGCCCACCGCCACCGACGATCGCCATCACACGATCGCCCTCGCTAAAGCGCGATGCGCCCGGACCGAGCGCGGCGACCTCGCCGGCAAGCTCCAAACCGGGGATATCGGCGGGTGAGCCTGGCGGCGCTGGGTAGAGCCCGCGCCGCTGCATCATGTCGGCGCCGTTGATCCCCGCAGCCCGTACGCGAACGAGTGCCTCGCCGACGCCGGGAACCGGGTCGGGGTGCTCCTCGATGAGAACCTGTTGGTCGCGGATGGTGGCGGCGCGCATTGGGATGCGAAGCCTACCCGCGCTCCAATAGCGCCACACACTCGATATGAGGCGTCTGCGGAAACATATCCACCGGACGAACCTTTACCAGGCGCCAGCCCGCCTGCACCATCTGGGCGACGTTGGGCGCGAGCGTCGTCGGGTTGCAGGAGACGTAGACGATCCGCTTCGGCGAAGTCTCGAGGATTCGGCGCACCACCTTCTGTGAGAGACCCGCGCGGGGCGGGTCGACCACGACGACATCCGGCTTGCCGGCGCGTTCGAGCAGCTCGGGTAGCGCAAGGCGGGCGTCGCCGGCGAAGAAATTGGCGTTGGTGATCTCGTTGCGCTTGGCCGCTGCGATCGCATCGGCAACAGCGGATTCGATCAACTCGATACCCCACACCTCGCCGGCGCGTGGGGCGAGCGTGAGCGCGATCGTGCCGATGCCGCAGTACAGGTCGTACACGCGCTCCCATCCCTCCAGGCCCGCGTACTCACCCGCGATGCCGTACAGGACCTCGGCCATCTCGGTGTTGGTCTGAAAGAACGCTTCGGAGGAAATACGCAGATCGAGCTCGCCCAGGCGCTCGGGCAGCTCCGCGTCGCCCCACACCAGCTCAGTCTCACCGCCCATCGTCGTCTCAGAGACTGCCGCCGAGCGTGTCCACAGCACTCCGCTCAGGCTCTCCTCACCGAGATCCTCGACCAACGCCGCCGCGAGCGATGCAACATCGAGCTCGCCGTCGCTCGACACCAGCCGTACCTGCAGCTTGTTCGTACGCCGACCCTCGCGCACGACCAGGTTGCGCAGCACCGGCGTTGTCGCGTCAAGGCTCTCACGCTGACGGTCCCACCCGCGCAGGCCGCGCGCTCGCGCCCAGCGCACTGCCGCCTCACGGGCTCTGTTACCCAACTCGGAGGCGAGCAGACAGTCCTCGATCGGCTCGACGCGCTTCCAGCCACCGGAAGCGTGAAAACCGCACACCAACTCATCCTCGTCGCTCTGGCCAAAGGAGTACTCGAGCTTGTTGCGGTAGCGCCACTGCTGCAGCGCCGGCACGATCTCCTCAAGCTCGTAGCCGTCGAGCTTGCCGATCCGCCGCAGCGCGTCGTCGACCTGTTCGCGCTTGATTTCCGTCTGGCGCTCGTAAGGGAGCACCTGCCAAGCCACGCCAGGATGAGCGGCGGTCTCGGCGATTCGCTCCGGGCTGCGTGTGAGTATCTCCGAGGCGCGAGCGTGCGCGTAGCTGCGCTTGCGCTTGACCACGGTCGCGCTCACCCGGTCCCCGGGGATCGCGCCGGAGACGAACACGACATAGCCGTCCTCGCCGTAGCGGGCAACGCCCTCGCCCCCGTGGGCGAGCCGATCGATCGTCAGCTCGAGCTCGTCGCCCCGCTCGGGGCGACTCATGCGACCAGCAGCTCCAGCAGCGCCTTCTGCGCGTGACGGCGATTCTCGGCTTGATCCCAGATGCGTTGCCGGGCCCCGTAGAGAACCTCCGCGCTGATCTCCTCGCCGGGATGGGCGGGCAGACAGTGCAGGGCAATCGCGTCGGGAGCGGCAAGATCCATCAGGCCATCGTCGATGCGGTAAGGCGCGAGCGCGGCGCGGCGCTCCTGCGCCGTGTCCTCGTCGCCCATGCTCACCCATACATCGGTGTAGATCACGTGGGCATCCTTGACCGCCTCGCGTGGATCGCGAAAGAGCGCCAGCGAGCCTTGCGCCTGCGCCGGCAGCGCAAGATCGTCTTGTAGCGCGTAGCCCTCCGGCGAGGCGACTGCCACCTCCATCCCGGCGAGCGAGCCAAGTATCGCCAGCGAACGCGCGACGTTGGTGCCGTCGCCGACATAGGCCAATCGGAGACCGGCAAGCGATCCAAACGCCTCCCGCACCGTCATGAGGTCGGCGAGCGCCTGACAGGGGTGGTGTAGAGGCGTAAGCATGTTGAAGATGGGGATTTCGGCGTGCTCGGCTAGCTCCCCAAGCACTGCATCGGATCCCGTGCGCATCCCCGCCGCCGCGACTTGACGGGAGAGCACAAGCGCGGTATCGCGTGGAGACTCGCCGCGTGAGAGCTGCATCTCGCCGGAGCGCAACACGACCGGATGGCCGCCCAGCTCGTAGACGCCCATCTCAAAGGACAGGCGGGTGCGCGTCGATGGCTTCTCGAAGATCAACGCGACCCCGCGCCCGGCCAGCGTCTGCGAGGACAGCGGCTCTGCCTTGAGCTCGATCGCGCGGCCCAGCAGCGCGTCGAGCTCAGCCGCGCTAAGCTCGGCGCCTGTGAGGAGGTGGCGAGGCATAGGCCGCCAGTCTAGGCGGGAGGGGATAAGCAGGGCGTACGCACTCACGCTCGCACTGGTCTGCGCGACTGCTTTGCTTGCGGCCGGCTGCGGTTCGAGCAAATCGAGCACCTCCAGCACGGCCGCTTCGAGTACGGGTGGATCAACGTCGTCGAGCACCGGCACGACAGGCGAGCCGAAGGAAGGGCTCGTTCGGAACGGCAAGATCAACTACGCCAGCCCTGCGGCAAACGCCCCGGTGCAGAGTGGGACCGTGAAGATCAAATACCACGAGATCACGATCGAACCGGACACGCTGCGGGTCAAGGTCGGCAGCACAATCGAATGGGTCAACGAAGATCCGGTCGACCACAACGTGACCTCCGAATCGGGCCCGAGCAAAATCTCCTCCGGAAACTTCGGCGAAGGGCACACGTTCCGCTTCACCGTCACCAAACCGGGAGTCATCCACTACAAGTGCACGAACCACCCGGCGACGATGAACGGCACGATCGAAGTCGTCAGCTGAAGTCCGGTGTCCCCGCCACCGGCGTGGACGGGGTCGCATAGGTCTTGCGGGCAATACGGCCGGCTCCACGAGCCAGCAGTCCGGCCACAACCGCCGAGCGCATAGCAGCCGCCATCGCGACGGGGTCCTGCGCGCGCGAGACGGCGCTGGCGACCATCACCGCATCACAGCCGAGCTCCATCGCCAAGGCTGCCTCGGAGGCAGTACCGATCCCCGCGTCCAGCACGACTGGAACCTGAACCGATTCGCGAATCAGAGCGATGTTGTACGGATTGCGGATACCCATGCCGCTGCCGATCGGCGCCCCCAGCGGCATCACCGCTGCGCAGCCGATATCGACTAGGCGCCGCGCGAGCACCGGGTCATCTGTTGTGTAAGGAAGCACGACAAAACCGTCGTCCACGAGTTGCTCGGCCGCCTTGAGCAGCTCCGGTGCGTCCGGCAGCAACGTGTCCTCGTCGCCGATCACCTCCAGCTTGATCCAGTCGGTCTGAAAGGCCTCCCGCGCGAGCTTGGCGGTGATCACAGCGTCGCGCGCCGTAAAGCAGCCGGCGGTGTTTGGCAGCACCTCGACGCCCTCAGCGTCGAGCACGTCGACCAAGGCGCCGCGTGAGCCCGAGTTCGTGGAAGCCCCACCGCTCGCGCCCACCTGCGCATCCGGCAGCTCAATCCTGCGCAGGGCGACCGTCACCAGTTCGCTCCCTGAAGCCCTGATCGAGTCAGCCAGCAGGTCCAGGGACGGGAAGCCGCCCGTGCCGAGCAACAGGCGCGAGTTCAGCTCGCGGCCGGCTATCCGCAGTGGCTCTGCATCGGCGTGGGTGCTCGCCATCACTCAATCATCCTCCCTGCATCGCGGTGAGCACCTCGACGCTGGCGCCAGCGGGGATTGCGTGTGTCTCCCAGGCGGCGCGCGGCACGACCTCGCCGTCGATCGCCACCGCCACACCGCGCGCCGGCGCCGGCAGGCCAAGGCTTTCCACCAGTCCCGCCACCGTTTCGCCTGCACCGTGCTCGCGCTGTTCGCCATTGAGCACGATCACGCCAGCTCCTCCACCAGCAGCTCCGCCGTCAGTGGCGCAAGCAGGATCCCGTTGCGATGGTGTCCGGTCGCCCACAGCAGGCCTTCGAGCCGGCCGCGACCGACGATCGGGACGTTATCCGGAGTGCCCGGACGGTAACCGACGCCAAGCTCCTCGATCTGCAGCTCGCTGATTCCCGGCACCAGCTCGTGCGCATCGCGCAGCAGTTCGTACACGCCGCCTGCGGTGGCGTTCGGCTCAAAGCCGCGCTCTTCCACCGTTGCACCGAGCACATAACGACCATCGCCGCGCGGGACCAGATAGCCACCCTCAAAGCGCACCACGCCCTTCAACAGTCCGGGGCCGGCGGGATCACGCAGGCGCAGGATCTGTCCCTTGACGGGCCGCACGTTCACACCTGCGCCGTCCGGCAGACCGTGGAGCCCGCCGCTCCAGGCACCGCCGGCGACGAGCACCTCGCGGGCGAGCAGCACATCCTGCCCAGGGGAAACCTTG
>DASTPN010000221.1:0-14562 GCA_035719985.1 Solirubrobacteraceae bacterium
GCGGCAGATGAGCAGCGCATTCTCGGCCGGCTCATCACTTGCGAGATGGGCGACCAGGCGCCGATCGGCGAGCGTGATTGCATCGCGATCGATGACCAGCAGCGAGCCGGCGCGACCGTCCAGAGCGACCACCTCGCGGCGCCGACCACAGGCGTCTCGGTAGCGGCCAAGGCGAGCTGATGGGGACGAGCAGCGCGGACTGGAAGCGGATCGATGGCGCGATCGCGACCTTCCTCCTCGCCCTTGAGCGCCGGTACTTGGGTGACTGGGCGATGCGGCGATGGTGGGCATGGAGCTCCTCTCGGTCGATGCCGCCCGTGGGTGGCAGGGTGTTCGTGCGCAGAGGCTTGTAGGCGCGCTCGCACGCGTCGTCAAGCTCGCCGAGCAGCCGCCGAACACCAAACTCGAAAGCTTCCGAGACCCCTTCGGGGTTCTCGGAACATCCACGAGCAGAGCTGGAGGGATCGTGCGACGTGGCTGAAAATCGCTCCCCTGAGCAGGCGTTGAGGACACCACAAAACCGACCGTGAGAAGTGCCGTTGGGCTAACGCGGACCGGTGTCTCCAACTCGGCGACGTAGCTATATGCGGCCAACGAAGGACCAAGACTCAAGGTGGTGAGATGCGGGGGACCTTCAGCGTAGAGCCCTGACCACGATGCGTAACTTCGCCACCCGAGCGACCGCATCAGCGCAGGTGCAGTCGCCCCTCTGAACGCAGATTCCGCCCACTATCGCTGACCAATACTGCGATTACGCGTGCAGGCACACCCACACGGTCCGGCGATGTGACTGCGTCGCAGCCGCCCCTGGCGTCACGGCAACTGCACCAGGCGACGGGGTGAGAGCAACTAAGCGAGCGCACATTCACGAGCGATTCGACGCCAAACTTCAGCGGCGCCAGAGACCGCCGCAAGCCTTCTAGGAAATGACTGATTCGCGTTGACGGGGTCGGCGCGTCACAATGTGGATACGTGGACGAGCCCAACGGACGCATCGCCGGCGCGCGGCCCCGCCGCCGCTCCTCTCGCCCCGGGCGCAAACCCCAGCAGACGGGCGAGGATCCCCGCAGCCGCATGCTCGCGGCAATGCTCAACTGCGTCGGTGAGCAGGGCTATCTACCAACGGTCGTGGCAGACGTGATCGCTAAGGCTGTGGCGTCGCGCAAGACCTTCTACGAACACTTTGAGGACCGGCAGGCCTGCTTCCTTGCATTGAGCGACGAAATCGGCTCGGAATGGGTGCAGCGTGTCACCGCGGCGTGCGAGTACGCAACAGGCGAGGATGCTCCCAGCACTGTCGACGCTTTGATTCGTGAGCTGTTTGCCCTCGGCTGCGAGCGACCGGCGGCGTTGCGCATCGTCGCGGTCGAGATGACCGCCGCGGGACCCGCCGGCATTACGCGACGAGAGCGGTTGCTGGCAGACCTGGCCGAACCACTGCGCTCCGAACTTGGGGAGGAGCCGAGTTCTGAGATATTGGCGCGCTCAATCGTCGGGGCGGCGCTGCGCATGCTCTACGCGCGGGCACGACGCGGGGCGGGAGTGCGTCGGCCCCGTCGTGGGGTGGCGCAAGAGCTTGCCGACGGCGTATCGAACTGGGCCCTGCGCTACACCGATCGCGAGGGATTGCCTGAGGTTGCTGGGCCAGGTGAGGACGCTCAGACCCTCGAGGCGCCAGTTGGAGGCAGAGCCCCGGGCACACTCTCGTTGAGCTCCCGAGCGATCGAGCGCCGCGGCCTGCCTCGGGGTGAGGGCAACGTCTCACGCAGCTTTGTGATCCACAGCCAGCGCGAGCGCATCCTTGATGCCCTTGCCAACCTCGCGGCGGCCGAAGGCTATGGGGCCGCCACCATCCCGGAGATCGTGCGCGAGGCCGCCGTCTCGGTGCAGGCCTTCTACGAGCATTTCTCGGGTAAGGAGGACGCCTTTCTGGTTGCGTATGAGATCGGACACCGCAAGGCGCTTGCGATCGTCGAGCGTGCTTATGAAACGCAAGAGCTTTGGCCCGAGGCCATCGGCTCGGCCATAGCGACTCTGCTCGAGTTCCTTGCCTCCGAGCCCGCCTATGCACATCTGGCGCTGATCGACGCGCTGACTGCCAGCCCCAAGGCCGCCTCGATAGCCCACGACGGGCTGATCGCCTATGCCGCCATGCTCGAGCCTGGGATCACGGGCGCCGAGGACGAGCCGTGGGCGGTGATAGCGCCTGAGGCGACGGCCAGCGTGCTGCTCGAGTTGTGCTTCGTGTACGTTTCGGACGAGCGGGCTAGAGAGCTTCCACGCTTGCGGGATCTAGCATGTGAGATCGCGCTGCGGCCGTTTACCAGCTTGAGCGTGCGCTAGACGCGGCCGACCGGCTGTCAATGAGAGCGACGAATTGTGGTGTTAATTCAGTCGCTCTTTTGTAGTCAGCTGTGAATGATGGGGGCATGGTCGGTGCAGATGGGATCGATATAGCGGAGCAGATCCGCGCGTTCGGGCGCAATCTGCGCGAGGCGCGCGGACAGGCGGGATTGACCCAAGCGCAGCTCTCAGTAGCCGCGCCACTGGACCGAGCTGCGATCAGCCGACTTGAGTGCGGCGAGCGCTCGCCGGACATGCCCACGCTGCTGCGAGTTTGCGCCGCGCTGAACACGACGCCGGCGAATCTCTTGCGTGGCGTGGGCAAGCCCAATGGTGGGCGTGCGCCACGCGGAGAGACAGAGACGTCCGATTCGTCGGGACAGTTCGGTGTCAACCTCAGGCAGGCAAGGCAGCAGGCGGGGATCTCTCAGGAGCGTCTGGCACTCGACGCCAAAGTCGATCGCGCCGCGATCAGCGTCTATGAGAACGGCGTGCGCCAACCGAATCTGCGTACCGTTCTGAAGCTCGCAATGAAGTTGGACATCCCACCCGGACTGCTGCTTCGCGGAGTGCCGATCAAGTCCGCGCAGCGAGACGGCCACTCATCCTCGGCGAGCAAAGCCGCACCGAAGCGCCGCCACTCCCAGAGTCGCCGCTAAGCGCAGGCACCTGCCCGCGGCCTGCGAGTTCGGCCTGGCGAGTGCTCTCACCACTGCGTTCGAGCCCGCCAGATCGCATCCCACCCAAGGGACCGACCGGGGCCACGATCGGAGCCAGGGAGGCCTCTACCGGCTCTTACGATCGCGCCCAGTCGGCCCCGGAGAGGGCCGACAGGCCCTCGTGAGGGTTGGCCGCACACACCCGGACGCTAGTCCGCAAGACGCCCGATCGGTGTGACCATGCCGCCCGCGCGTGACGACGGGGGCATCATGCAACACGCCTTACTGACTGTCAAATCTATCCAGATAATTCCATCGGCTTGTTTCCTACTGGAACGCGATCTCGCCTGAGCGCAACAGCGACTCCCGCGCGCCAAGATCCCCGACGCTGGCGCGCACATCCGGCGGCAGCGCCGCTGGGGCCCAACCGCAGAGCACGCCTTGATAGGCATCGCGCTCAGCAACGAACAGAAGCCGCTCTCTGGCCCGATAGTCCCAGGCGGATGGATACTCGCCGGGATAAGCACGCGCCGCGGTGAGCACACGGTCGGCCGCTCTCGCGCACTCCCGCGCGCGTGGTCGATCGCGACAGACGAACACAACTAGCGGCGTTGCCTGCGACGAGTATCGGCGCAACTGCGTCGACCAACCGGTAAGGAAGTGCTCGTAGCGCTCGAGCTTGGCCGCTCGCCGTCCCTGTGGCAGCCGGTCGTCAAGCTCGATTAGCAGCTCGCGACGCTTGCCGTCGATGAGAGTGGCGTCAGGGCGAATGCTTTGAAAGCGCTCGACCTCCACACGCGTGCCGTCCTCCCCAGTGCGCAGGAAGTCGTGGGCCGTGCGTCCGCCTGGCAGTGTCAGTTCGCGGAGCGTCAGCATCCTGGCACCCTGCGGCGTGGAGCGGGTCGGCGGAGCGATCGCCGAACGCTCAGGGCCCACTAGCGTCAAGCGATCTCCCGAGAGCGCCTGCTCGACTACCAGCACCCAACCGGCGACACGAACGTCATGACGAGCCCGTCGAAGCAGATTCTGCTCAGAGGACGAGAACGCCTGGCCTTGCGTCTCGAGCGCCATGCGCTCACTCGACTCCCGAATGCGATCTAGCTCACCTGCGATCGACGAGCCGCCCGCGGTGCAGAGGTCACGACCGGCGGGGGTTATCGAATAACACATGGGCATCCCTCCCCCATCGCGCCGGTGAAACTGAAAGCGAGCGACCAGGCCGGCGTCGGCGAGCCGCTTGAGACGTCGTTGTGTCGTGCTTGTCGCCCGGCCGGCGTTGAAGCGCCTGTGGATCTGACTGCTGAGAAGGTGGCGCATCGAGTCGAGCAGACTGAGGATTTCCAGATCGAGTGGGTCTGCGTCCAGGCGCTTGGGCGAGAGGATTGGCTTTGCCCAGCGGACACTGTGCGCCGTCGCCAGATCGGCCAGCTCGCGATAGCCCTCGTCGGACTGGGGCGCGGACGCGGGCGGCGAGATGGACAACTGTGGGTCCTTGCCCGGCCCGGCGGCCCGGCGTGGACGGTCGGTGGGCGTCGGCGTCTGTTCGCAGGACTCGGAAAGCTGTTGCGATGAGAACAACGGCGGGGCGCTTGCGTTCGAGCGCTCCCAGTGCGGCTGACTGAGGTCATCGAGATAGCGGCCACCGCGCTGCGCTTGCCGGCGCGCGTGATAGGCGAGGCGCGAGCGATCGACCCGCAACGGCAACGTCTGTGCGACAAATGGTGACTGCCGACCTTCCGCCGTCACCCAACTGGCTATCGCGTGGTGTCTTGGAAGATGCAGGCGAGCGTCGGGGCGACCCAACGCCGAGAGGTTGCGAATGTCCGGACGCACGATGTCCGAAAAAGACGCCATCAGCAAAGCCGCCGCGTCGCGCGAATCCTCTACGGAAGCCGTGGCGAAGTAAACGCGGTGGGCGAACAGGGCGTCGAGTTGAGCGCGGATATCGCGATCGATCCACTGCGAGTCGGTCTGCCAGCAGGCTACGGTCTCAAGGCCAGCCGAGCGCTTGAGCGCCATCGTCTCGGCAAAGCCCCTGTTCAGGACCAATGGCGCCTCGTCAACCTTCAAAGCGACGGCCATACGCTGCTTCTCGATTGCGGCGTCCTGGCAGCGCGCGAGCGACGCGTCGAGCATGCCGACCAGCAACTGCATCAACACACTGGTATTGCCCGCTCCCATCGTTCCGAGCGCTCCCTTGACGACAAGCACCTCGCCGCGTGAGATGACAGCGTCGAAGTCGATCCGCAGGCTGTCGTTCAGAAGCACCCGCTTGGTCGAAGGCGAATTGAGCAGACGGGCAAGCTTGTTGACGGGCGCGTCGAGCTTGGCGGTAGTGGTGCCGCGAGCGTCGGCCAACTGCGCGTTCAGCTCGCCGGCGAAGAACTCGGACACCTCCTTGAACTCCGGCTGCGTGCGCAGCCGCGCGGCGACCCGTGAGCGATAGGCGTAGCCCTCCTCACCGACCGAAAGCAGTCGTGCCGCATCCCATAGCGTGCTGGAGCGGTCGTATGCGAGGACAGCGATGATCGCGTTGCGCAGATAGCGATCGGAGGACGCCTTTATGTCCCCAGCCTCGAACAGGTTCTTCAGCGCAGCCACCACGTAGTCGGCGATCGTGTCCGCCGGCGCGTCGACCGCAAGCGGATCGAACCCACAGGTCGGGTGCGCGAAATCGAGCAATGTGCACGTTCGCTCCTCAGGAACGACGCTGATCGCAGCATCGGCCGCGTCTCCCTTGGGGTCGAGCAGGATCACTGCGCAGCGCTCGCGACGCAGATCCTCGGCGACGGTGGCGACCAGGTAGCTGGACTTGCCCTGCTCCACTGTGCCCGGCACGGCGGTGTTCTGACGACGCAGGGCGGGATGGATCGATACCGAGCCAAGCGCGTCGCGCAGGGTGCCGGCCCCCTTGGGCACGCGCATGATCGCCGGAGGCGCCGGCGCCACCGGGACAGGCGAGCGCCCGAACGGGACGGTTGCGTAGTCGAGCGAGGGCAGATGCCAGATGCAGGCCAACTCGGTCGCAGCGAATACACCCTTGCGTAGCGAAGGGAGCGGATTTCCCTCGCCACGTAGCACCCTTCGGCTATACAGCCGCAGACGCGAATGACGCAACGTCGTCCCACGCTCCACGAGCCGATTCTCAGCGCCGCTGGCGCGTAGCTCGGAGGCGACGCGCTCGCAAGAGCGCCGGCTGGAGGCGACGATCCGAATGTCGACGAAGAACAGCGGCATGTGTTGGACGTCGAGGCCACCGATCAGCTCCTCTCGCTCGACGATTGACGGGTCGAGCTCAGGGAAAGTGAGCTTGCGCTCGCGGGACAGGCGATGCTCGCGGTGCTTATAGGCGAGCTTGGCGTAGGACTCGAACAGCGCCGGCGTGGGGGTGAGCGCAAGCTGGACGAACAGCGGCTCGCGACAACTCGTCATAGCCGTGATCAGACGATTGACGGTCGGCGAGCGCTCGTGCTCGAAGCGGTCGAAGCGCTTGGCGCGAAGCGTGAACGACGCGTGCTTCTTGAGGCGGAGCACATATGGCGGAGGCGCCGGCTCGGACAATGGCGCGCCCAGGCGAGCGTCGGGATAGGCAGCTCGCAGCGCCGCCTCGACGATCGTTTCCATGCCGACCGGAAATGTCAGAGCCAGCCATGCCTGTCGATCGCAATGGACCTCCGCCCCAATCGACGGCTGCCCAGAGAACAGACGTCGCCACCAGCGTCTCTGTAGACGCTTGTGCAACGCCTCAAACATGGCCACAAGCTGATCCAGGCTGCAGTCATCACCGCGATAAGGGACGACGCGCACACGCTCGTAGACACGTTTTTGCCTCGCCTGCAGGCGAGCCATGGCGAGAACCAGGAGCGCTGAACCGGCAACCACCGGCAGCGCGACTCTGGCTAGCAACAGCGAGCAAAGCAGCGAGCTTTCAAACAAGGACACCGTGATCTGATCCGACCGCCACGGCTAAGCGGGACATCGCTGGGGTGCGATCGACGCTCAGCTCACAAGCCAGTCGGTACTTCGCGCTCTCACAGTGTGCCGCGCAAGACGAGCTACATCGGGCGCGTAGCGCGCTCGACTCTCTCGCCGCGCTCGGTCAAACGCCATTCGTTGGGGGCGCCCTTGCCTAGAGCGCCGTCCGTGTTTTCAGCCAAGCCAAGCCCCTCCAAGCGGGCAAGCAGCTTGGATATTTGACCTTGGTCGGCGATACCAGCGCCGTCGGCTACCTCTCGGTTGCTGGCGCCGGGACGCTGTCTGATTACGGTGAGCACTCGTACGGTCCGGTAGGTCAAGCGCATATCAAGGCCTGCCATCGGATCCGTCGCTACCGGATGGCCGCCGCCTGCCGGTACGTGTAGCCGCGGATGCGGCCGGCGAAGTTCGCTGCTGGCCACCCGCGATCCCAGGTAGGGGAGAACGATCATGCTCATTAGCGAGCCGTGCAAATCGATGTAAGGCTTGGGTGAGCGTTCGAGTAGGCGAGCGTGCAAGACCGCCAGCACCGCTCCAATCACGCCTTCGGCAGTGACGCCGGGGGGATCGGGACGAGCCCCGGGAGCCTTGCGTCCTAGGTCGATGACCGCCCGCAGTGCCGCAATCGTCCGGGCGCGCTTGGCCAGTACGGGCGCTCCTCCCCCAAGGGCGTCGACGATGCACAGACGCGCCAACTCTCGATCCTCATCGATAAACCGCAGCAGCGCCGCCAGTCCCGCCCGCACGCCGTCACGCCAGGAGCGCTCCCGCTCATAGGCATCGATGACCCTGGTCCCGATCTGCCCAAGGGTAGCTTCGAACACCGCTAGGAAACAGTCCTCGCGATCGTCGAAGAGGTCATAGAACGTCTTGCGAGAGACTTTGGCCCGCGAGATGACCTGGGCCACCGTGAGGTGCACGTAGCCCGTGTGCTTGATCGCGTCGATCGCCGCACTGAGTATCCGTGCGCGCTGGATCTCGCTGACGTGACCATGCGGTATGCCGTCTGCGACGGTGGCAACCGCAGCCCTGACGGGCGTGTCATTGATCGAAGCCATTATGCCCCCGAAAGAGGTTCATGGTTCACGGCGCTCAAGTCGAGCCGTGTCTCCTACTAACGGTGGCTCGATCGACCGCGCGAGCCCAAGCACGACTCCTCCTCCCAGCCTGTCCCATCCAGCGAATGTGACGAGCGGGCGACACGCTTGCAAGTACGAACCACTTCAGGCGCGCACAATCCGGCGTTTGGCGACCACCGGTGTCTCTGACCGATGGGGAGATCGAGCTAATGCACCCCTGCCGGCCATAGGCCAGAATCGAGCCTAAGGCTGCCGCCGCGGCGGCCCAACGCTTCTGACGTCTATCCGGCCTCGGTTGACCACCTCACCCTCGCCATCGACCTGCCACGCGTAGAGATCGTCGTCGACGACCATACGCTCGGCGAGAATGCCCCTGGTGGCGTCTCCGAGCCGCTCTACGAGGATGATCGGATCGCCTTCTGTCTCGATGCTTGTTGTATGGGTGTTGCGATGCACCGTTTCGGTCCACGCAAGTGAACTGATGGCAATCGGAGCGTTCCCGACAACTTGAAGCAGACGACCTTTGCGAAACGTGGCGCACTGTCGGAAAACACCCTCTTTCGCGGGCGTCTCAGACGCACATAGGATCTCGCTCGCTGTTTCCGCCGGCGATCCGTCCAGGGCAAGGAGATGGTGGTCCTCATCAAAAGCTATTTGAAATTGCGTGCCTCGTAGCGAACCTCGACCCGAGATCAACTCAACGTCGAAGTCCGAATAGACAGGGATGTTGATGGCGAACGTCATCTCCACGCACTTGACGAAACGATTGGCATCCCCGCTCCTAAACGCCCTGAACGGACGCAGGAAGATCAGCGCCACCTCCTCCTCGACAGCCCTCAAACGAGCACTTTCGGTGAATCCGCTAGTGGTTATCACAGCAGCCACATCGGCGCCGGCTTGTGAGCGCAGTCCGATAAGTCCATCAATCGTGGATCTCTCCACTACTTTGCACCAATCCCGACACTCGGCCAGTAGATGTCGAGCCTCCCCCAGCGGCTCGCACACTGTGATGTCGAGCAGGTGCTGCGTGCGCCAATCCACAGTCAGTTCGGGAGTCTCCTGCGCCAAGTCGTGCCAACCGAGTATCGCCAGCAGTATTGCCATCAACCGCTCGTGGACAACACCGCTTTGCGGGCGCCACCCGAACAATGTCTCATGAAGCTCATCGACAACAGGATTGATCGGCTCACATCGTGGCGTCGATACCGCTCCCTCATTGCCCCTCACCGCTCACAGCCCCCCATCGACATCACTCCGGTCAGTATGGGGGCGGTTTTGCCTGGCATCGTCCAGGTTGGAGCGCGAATAAGAGCGCCCCTGCCCGCGTCGGCATCTCGAGGACCGCACCTGCGCCGCACCGCGCTGATCCGCGCGAGAGCACAGGCGCCGACAAGGGCAACGTCGGTGTAGCGTTCGAAGCATCCGCCGCGCCTCACGATCTCTGAAGTGCCTTTTCATCGCCAAGGCGGGTATAGGAGAACCGGCGGGGGCGCGCCGATCCCCCCGATCGACGGCGCAGCCCCCAGAAGCCGCACGCATCGCCCCGCGGCTCCAAGTTGGACGTTAACAAGATCATTTGGGCGCACCGTACGCGCCACTCTAATCGTGCACATAGAACGACTCATGGCACTTGCTGTATTCACACTGCTCATATTCGCAGCTGAGCCCAGCGCACGCCATACCGCAAATGCGTGAAATTCACTCAGCCCAGGACGCGACCCTCGCTGAGTACCTTGGCGACGAGTTGTGCGCGCGAGCGCGTCGCTGTCTTTGTCATCGCGTTGCGTGCATGGGTGCGAACGGTGTCGTGGGTGATCCCCAAGGTCTCTGCGATCTCTGGACCTGTGTACCCAAGTGCCACCAGCCGCACAACTGAGAACTCGCGGTCAGACAATGCTGCGACCTCGGGTTCGGTGGGCGCGTCTCGTCGAAAGCGCCGTCCCCAACGCGAGACACTGAGTGTCACGACCAGGATCAAGCGATGGCCGGTGACAACCTCCACGTTGGCGCCCCACTGCACCGCTACTCCGGCGCCGTCTGCGCAAAGGAGCTCCGCCTCGCCTGTGAAATGATCAGAGGCCATCATTGCCTCCCACTCCTCGAGCGTGTTCATCGGGCCACCGACCACAAACTCGTAAATGGGTCGTCCGATCATCTCCTCGCGCGTGTAGCCCGTGAGCTTCAACATAGCTCCGTTGACCTCCACGTTACGGCGACGGCTGTCTACCAGTGTCATGGCATTGCGCGACTGGCGAAACGCCGCAAAGAACAGCTCCGACCAGTCGCCACCGACACCCACTCGAGCAGTCTAACCGAGATAGGGACAGTTCTATCTACTCGTCACACTGGCCCAAAACTGAGGGTGAGCGACGGGATTCGAACCCGCGACCGCCGAGACCACAACCCGGAGCTCTACCAACTGAGCTACGCCCACCAAGCCGCTAGCAGTCTAGCGACGGCTCACCCTCGCACGAGCTCTTCTGCCAACGCCAGGCACTCGCTGGGGCTCCGGTCGGGGTGGCTCTCCAACGCCAGCTGCCAGGCGCGCATCAACGGCTGCGGCTTCTGGCCAAGCAACGTAACCAGCTCCACCGCCAACAACTGAACGTCGGCATCGGCACTCAGACCACCCCCGGAGTGCTCCGCGGCGCTCGGCGCGGCGCCTCCCGCCGGCGCCCGAGCCGCACGCGCTTCTTCCAACACACGCTCAGTGACGTCGCTGCCGGCCCGCTGGGCGTTGCGCCAGCCGCGGCCCATCGAAAGCTCCTGCATCGATAGGCGCGGACCCTCGAGCACCGTCAAACTGGCCTGGTTGGGGTCCCACTTGCGTTCGCCGAACTCCAGCCATTCCTTTCCCGCCCAAGCATCCAAGACCGCCGCGCGCAAGTCCTGCCCGCTCATGTTGAAGCGGCAGAAGTTGTGCGGGAACTGACGCAGCTCGACGTGAAACACGCCCGAAAGACTGGCAGGCCGCGCCAACCGACGCTTCAACGCTCAACCCGACATTGGCCCAAGCCGATAGTCAGGGCATGCAACCAGGCGACGCGCGCACAACCGCCACCCGCTGGGGAGACTGGTGGAGATGCCACCCGCGTCTGTTGCGGGCGTTGACCCTGCTTGCGCTCGGGTGGTCGAGCGCCTACCTGCTGTGGCGAATCGGCTTTAGCGGACGGCACGCGAACCCGGCGCTTTGGGGAGCGCTGCTGTTGGCCGAGAGCTATGGCGTCTGGAACCTGGCGACGCTGAGCTGGCTGACCTGGGATGTCCGGCCGCGGGTGCGACCAGAGCCAAAACAGGCTCACAGTGTGGACGTCTATGTCTGCACCTATGACGAGCCGATCGCGGTGCTCGAGGCGACCCTCGCCGGCTGTTCGCTGCTGAGCTATCCGCACACGACCTGGCTGCTCGACGACGGCGCTCGGTCGGAGATCGCCGAGCTCGCCGAGGCCTGGGAAGTCCGCTACATGACGCGAGCAGACAAATCCCACGCCAAGGCCGGCAACATCAACCATGCGCTGGCGCGCACGCACGGCGATCTGGTGCTCGTGCTCGACGCTGACCACGTGCCGATGCCCGACGCACTCGACACTCTGGTCGGCTACCTGGACGATCCCGAGGTAGCCCTTGTGCAGACGCCCCACGACTTCTCAAACCACGACTCGATCCAGCACTACGCGCTCGGACGCCACGAGCAGTCGGTCTTCTTCTCCGCCATTTGCGCCGGCAAGGACCGTTACAACAGCAGCTTCTGGTGCGGGTCGGGAGCGCTGATCCGGCGCGAGGCGCTGCTGTCGGTCGGCGGCGTGGCTACCGAGACGATCGCCGAGGACTTTCACACGACGATCAAGCTGCACAAGCGCGGCTGGCGCACCCACTACGACGAACGCATCGTCGCCCAAGGGTTGGCTCCGCACGATCTCGCCTCCTACCTGCTGCAGCGCGACCGCTGGGCACGCGGCAACCTCGCCGTCTTCAGCACCCCGGAGAGCCCCCTGCGCGCGCGTGGACTGACGCCCGCCCAGCGCCTGAGCTACCTGGCGAGCCTGACCGGCTACCTGGCAGGGCCCGTGCGGCTGCTCCTGCTGGGCGTGCTGACGGCCGTCCTTTGGAGCGGAGCGCTGCCGATGCAGATCTCCCCGCTTGCGCTGATCGCGCTGTGGGGGCCGGCGACGGCACTGATGGTGATGGCCGGCTCGGCGCTCTGTCGCGGCGAGCAGAGCAGCGGCGAGGCCGTCCACTACGAACTGTGCACGGCGGAGATCTTCACCCGGGCCCTACGCTGCGTGCTCAGGCCCGGGCGCACGACCTTCAAGGTGACGCCGAAGGAAGGGGTCGACCGCGGCGGCTGGGAGGCCCTGCGCCAGTTCCGCCTGCTGCTCGCGATCGCCCTGTTGCTATCCGCTGGGCTGCTGCTGAGACTGGCTCAGGATTTTGGGTTGGAGAGCTTGCTTCCAGCGATGCACGGCTTTGCCTCATGGTTCGTGCCGCTGCTGGGAGTTCTCGAGCTGGGAAGGGTGCTCCGCACCCTCGCTCATGTCGCAAGACGCAGGCAGTTGCGCGTGGAGTACCGCACACCCCTCATCACCTCAGCGTTGATCGTGGCAGACACCGACCCTGATGGCTGCAAAGCCAAGATGCTCGGGCGCATACGCGACATCACACCCAGCGGCATCGGGTTTGACCTTTCGCGTCCGCTGACCCCGGGAACTCGCGCAAGCCTGACAGTGCAGCTGCCAAGCGTCTGCGGGCAAGCCACCTCCACGCGCTTTGAGGTGCAGGTGCGCTCCTGTTTGGCCCATGAGCACAACGACTGGCGCATCGGGGGCGCGATCGTCGATTGCTCAGAACAGGATCGACACGCACTGATCGCCTACTGCCACGTCCTCTGGCCTTATATGCGCCTGCACGGCGAGGACGCCGTGCATTGGCCCGCGGCCGATCCCACTTACGAGGGGGCCTCCCCCACCCCGCTAAGTGTCGCCGTCGGCGGAACCCCCGCCGCCGCGCAACCAGTCGCTTAGCTGCCGGCCGACATCCTCCAGCGACTCGCCCGCATCGCGAATCGACTCGCCCGCATCGCGGAACATCTCGCGGAAGCGCTCGGAGTAGTGGGCGACCGCCTCCCCAGCCTCCTCGCGCGGACGCACCGGCTCGTCACGGGTCTGATACTCGCCGCCGACGATGCGGTCGTAGTCACCCGCCTTGACCCACTCCATCAACTCGTGCACGCGCCTAACCGGCATCGGATGCGTGATGCCCAGATCGAGCAGCAGGCGCGAGAGGCGTTCCAGGCCCGATCCCTTCTCGCGATAGTCGATGCCTTGGCGCATGAACACATCCAGATCCAGGCGCTCGGCCTCGGCTCCGGCCGCGACGATCATCAGCGTGCGACAGACCGTTAGCGGATCGCGCGTGACTAGCGCCGCCGCCCGGTCGCAACTGAGCTCAGCCGCCCGGAACCACTCCATCAATGCCGCCCTGACCGGCAGCAACGGCAGCGGTATGCCGGGCACAGAGCCGAGTCGCAGCAGGATCACCAAGGCCGTTCGGTAGAGCACATGATCGGAGAGCACATGGCCTGCCTCGTGAGCGAAGACGGCACGCATCTGCTGGACATCGAGCAACTGCACAAGGCCCGACTGGACGACGACGATCGGGCGTCCTGCGCCGATCGTCAGCGCGTTGGCGATCGGCACCTGCGTCAAGTACAGGTCAGGGACCGGCTCGACGTCGAGCGTCGCGTAGGCGCGCATGTGAGCGAGCCACACGTCGGCGAGTTGATCCTCGCCCAGGCGCACGGAGGAGCCGAGATAGGCCTGGCGCAGGGCGCGCTCATAGCCGAGCTCGATCAGCTTGCGCACAACCGCGTCCAGATAGGGGATCGCCTTCAACGCCGCCGTTGCGGCGCGATCGGCCGGGTGCTCATAGGCCTTGGGCGAGATGCCCGTCAGGCGATAGCCCTCGGTAGGAAGCGTGGTCACCGGCGCTCGCTCGCTTGCATAGTGGGCCGTCCGCTCATCCAACCATTTGTACAGGACCGGTATGTCCGCCGTGCCGCCGGCAGTCGCGGCGGTTCTCGAGCAGCTCGACACCGAGACGCCAATCATCAGTGCGCTCGTCCTGGACGAGCTGGCCTACCAAAAGATCGCCAGTAGATTGTCATACATTCGTTTGTATGATACGATCGTTTGAATGAATGCCGGAACACAAACCAAGTCGGCCCTGCTCGACGCCGCCAAGCAGCTCGTGGGCGAGCGTGGCTATGCCGGTGTCAGCGTGCGCGAGCTGGCCGCGGTTTCGGGAGCGAATCTGGCGGCGGTCAACTACCACTTCGGTTCTCGCGAGAACCTGCTCAACCAGGCTGTCCTTGAGCTCTTCCTGGAATGGGGAGAGCGAGTCGGCGATCAGGGCGCGGCGGACCCAGAGGCAGAGCCTTTGGCTCAGCTGGCCGCGCGTGCGCGCCCGATGGTCGACGGCATCGCCGCCGCCCAGCCCGCCTTCGTGGC
>DASTPN010000222.1:0-5761 GCA_035719985.1 Solirubrobacteraceae bacterium
GAGTTGGGGATCAGCTCCTCGAAGACGTAAGCGTCGCTGACGGGGATCACCTGGTCCTCTTCGCCCCACACGATCAGTGTCGGGCAGGCGATCTCCGGTAGGCGCTCGCGGATCGGGTAGTCGATGTTTGCTCGCAGCGCCTGCATGAAGCCGGGCTTGCCGGCACCGCGGATCTGCTCGGCCACGAGCGGAGCCGGCAGGCGGCTGGGATGACGCGTGACGAAGCCGAGCGAGATGTTGCGCAGGCCAGAGCGGCGCGCTATCCAGTCCGAGCGCGTGGCGGTGAAGCCTGTGTAGGCGGCGATCATCGGCGCGACGCGGCGGAGGTAGGGCTCGATGCGTTCGACGCCGTGGTGACGGTAGGTGCTCAGGCCCGCCGCGGAGATCAGCACCATCTGCTCGACCCGCTGGGGGAAAGCGATCGCAAGCTCGGTTGCGACGAAGCCGCCCATCGAGTTGCCAACAACCGTCGCCGCGCTTACCCCGAGCGTCTCCAGCAGGCTGTCGAGGATGCGGGCATACAGCGAGATCGTGATCCGCTCGCTCGGCATCGGCGAGTGCCCGAAGCCGGGAAGGTCCATCGCGATGACGCGGTGATCCTGCGCGAACACGGGCAATTGCTCCAGCCAGTTGGGCCAGGAGCCCGAAAGTCCGTGTACGAACACGATCGGCGGACCCTCGCCCAACTCGATCACGTTGACTGGTCGATCGGCGACGGTGACCCAGCGCTGATGATCGGCCCAGTCGATGTCAAGCCAGCTCGAGCGCCCCTGCGGGCCATATGACTGACGGTCTGTGTCGGGGAGCACTCCCACGCCGCTCATAGACCCCATAATCTACCGGTCATGCGGATCGCGATAGACGTGGACTCCACTCTGCATCACTACTGGGACGTCCTCTCGGAGATCTCCTTGCGCCGGTTTGGCATCGAGCTCCCTTATGAGGAGCAGTTCACGTGGGGGATCACGCGTCTGCGCGAGGACCAGCTCGCGCTCTGTATCGAGGAGAGCCACAGCGACGAGAAGATCCTTGCCGGACAGCCCTATCCCGGCGCGGTCGAGACGGTCCACCGTTGGAGCGAGGAAGGCCACTTCATCCACGTCACCTCCCATCGCGCCGTCTCACGCGCATCTGTGACCGCCCGCTGGCTGGAGCAGCTGGGGATTCCGGTCGACGATCTCTGCTGCTCCTACGACAAGGTCTCGCGGTGTGTAGAGCTCGATATCGACGTGTTGATCGACGATTCGCCGATCAACATCGCCGCGGCGATCGAGCGCAACATCGCGACGGCAACGATCATTCACCCTTGGAACGCGGAGCTATGCGAGGAAGAGGACGTGATCGCGGCTCGCGATTGGACCGAGCTCGGGAGCCTGCTCGAGCCGGTGCTCGCGGGACGTACCACGACGCTCGCCAGCGGTTGCTGACGCCTCGAGTTGCCGGGTCGCTGCGATCGCCTGCCCTTATCTGAGCTCCATGCGTACAGAAGTCCGCGCGGGATTTCAGCAGGGCGAGCGTTGACGGCGGCGAACTACGCGTATTGATGAATTCATCTGAGCGTGACGAGATGGGCCGGCAGCTGAGCGAGACATGGCAACAGGCGTTGGCTCTGCTCGAGGACGACCTGCTGCGAACCGGCGCCGCGACGCGAACGTGCAGCGCTTACGCCGCCGACACGCTTCAGTTCGCCCGCTTCGCCGATGGCCGCGGTCTTGCTCCGGCCGAGGTATCGGTGCGCGATATCCGCCGCTACATCGCGACCCTCTCTGAAGCGGAGCTTGCGCCGAGCACGACCGCCCGCAAGTTGGCGGCGATCCGCGCGCTGTTTCGCTGCCTGCGCGAGCACGGCCAGATCCCTCACAGCCCGGCTGACTTGATCTCGACCCCGCGTAAGGGCTCTTACCTGCCACGCGTACTCAAGGCGCCGGAGATGGCACGCCTGCTGGACTCGATCCCAGGGGACGGCCCTTTGCACCTGCGCGACCGGGCGATGTTCGAGCTTGCCTATGCCTGCGGTCTGCGTGCCGAGGAGATAGTCACGCTGGATCTGGGCGATGTCGATGACGACCGCGAGCAGTTGCGCGTCCAAGGCAAGGGCTCAAAGACCAGGTTCGTCCCTGCGGGGGAGGTGGCGCTGGCGACCGTGCGCAACTACCTGGATCGGGGACGTCCGGGGCTCTGTGCGGCACCGAGTCCGGCCGCTAGGCGGCAGGACGCAGAAGAGAGTAAGGCGGACTGGGACGAGCGGGCGTTGTTCCTCAGCCGCTCCGGCCGACGCTTGGGCACGAGCGACGTGCGCCGGCGCTTGCGCGCCTGGAGCACGCGTGCCGGAGTGCCCGGTTCGCTTACCCCGCACGCCCTGCGCCACAGCTTCGCGACCCATCTGCTCGACGGCGGTGCCGACCTGCGAGCGATCCAGGAGCTGCTCGGGCACTCGAGCATCTCGACGACGCAGGTCTACACTCGGGTAGAGTCCGCACGGCTTCAAAGCGCCTACGCGCGCGCTCACCCTCGGGCCTGATCGGCGGGAGAAGACCCTGGAGACGAACGTCAAAGCGATCGAGCTGCGCGAACAGTGGCGCCGTTACAAGAGTGACGGCGACGCTCGCGCACGCGAGCGCTTGGTTGTGGCCTACTCGCCGCTAGTCAAGTACGTCGCCGGACGCACGGCGGCGGGCCTGCCTCCGCACGTCGAGGAGGCCGATCTGATCTCCTACGGCCTGGTCGGCTTGATCTCCGCGATCGAGCGCTTTGATCCCTCACGCGAGATCAAGTTCGAGACCTACGCGATCACCCGCATCAAGGGCGCGATCATCGACGAGTTGCGTTCGATCGACTGGGTGCCACGCTCGGTGCGTGCGCGTGCGCGTGAGATCGAGCGGGCGTCCACCAAGCTCGAGCATCGCCTGCAGCGCTCGCCCACCGATGAGGAGATGGCGCAGGAGTTGGACCTCTCAGTGTCCGAATTCCACGATTCGCTGCTGACGATCTCCCACTCCTCCGTGGCGGCGTTGGATGAGATGTGGAGCGTTTCGGACTCAAGCGGCGATCAGGTCTCGCTGATGGACACGATCGAGGACCCCAACGCTCCCGACCCCTCGCGCGCGCTTGACGTCGGCGACCTCAAGGATCGCATCGCCGAGTCGATCGCCTCGCTGCCCGAGCGCGAGAAGCTCGTGATCGCGCTCTACTACTACGAGAACCTAACCTTGCGCGAGATCGGCGAGGTGCTCGGCGTCACCGAGTCGCGCATTTCACAGCTTCACACCAAGGCCGTCCTTCGCCTGCGCGGGAAGATGCAAGACGGTTCTTTCGACGGCGATTAGCGCCAGCTGAGAAACACCCTCGGCCGCCGGAGCGGCCCTTTTGCGGTAATCCAGTAGTGAAATCGCCCGTCCGAGGGTATGTTGCTGGCAGCGTCCAGCAAGGAGACAGAATGCGCCCGGCAGATCGGATTCGCAACGTCGCCCTCGTCGGTCATCGCGGCTCGGGTAAGACCTCGCTGCACGAGGCGCTGCTGTTCGAGGCTGGTGCGACCACGCGTTTGGGCACGGTGGTGGACGGGAGCACGGTCTCTGACTCCGATGCCGACGAGCAGGCGCGGCAGATGTCGATCTCCGCCTCGCTCTCTGCGATCGAGTGGGACGCTCGCAAGGTCAACCTGCTGGACACCCCTGGTGATCCCAGCTTCATAGCCGACGCCTTGGCCTGTATGCGCGTGTGTGAGTCGGCGATCTTCCTCGTAAATGCCGTGAACGGGCTGGAGGTCACGACCTCGCGCTTGTGGGTGCGCGCGGCCGAGCTTGACCTTGCGCGGCTGGTGTTCGTGAACATGCTCGACCGCGAGCGGGCTGACTTCGCGCGCACGCTCGACTCGCTCAAGCAGTCCTTCGGTCCGCATGTGGTAGCTGCGGAGGTCCCGCTGATCGAGGACGGCTCGGTCACCGGCGTGATCGATCTGCTGGATATGTGCGCTTGCCGTCAAGAGTCACCGGAGCGGGGCGCGACGGTTGAAGTTCAGATCCCCCAAGAGCAGATGGCGCTGACAAGCGAATATCGCGAGCGGCTGATGGACGAGGTCAGCGAGGTCTCCGACGAGCTGATGGAGCGCTACCTGGAGGGCGATGAAATCTCCCACGAGGAGATCGCGGTGGCGCTGAAGACCGGGACCAACCACGGCAAGATCTTTCCGGTCGTGTGCGGCGTGGCTACCCGCAACATCGGCACGGCGCGACTACTGGGCGCGATCGTTGAGGATCTTCCCTCGCCGGTAAAGCACGGTCCGCTCAGCGTCGGTGAGGTCTCACTCGTGCCCGAGGAGCAGGCCGAGCTGTTCGCCTACGTCTTTAAGACGCGCGCCGACCCTTACGCCGGCAGGGTCAACCTGCTGCGCGTCTACCAGGGCGTGCTTGGTCACGACACGCAGGCACTGAACACGCGCACGCACGCGCGCGAGCGAATCGGCCAGCCCATCCTCTACACCGGCAAGGGTTCCGAGCACGTCCAGGAGATCGGGCCGGGAGACATGGGTGCGGTGGCCAAGCTGAAGGACACCTATGCCGGTGATTGGCTGGCAACGCGCGATGAGCCGCTACAGATGCCGCGCCCGCGCTTGCCTGCGCCGGTCATGGCCTTCGCCGTCGAGGCCGCCAGTCGCGGCGACGAGGAGAAGGTGTTCGCATCGCTGCGGCGCCTGCAGGAGGAAGACCCGACGATCGATCTGCATCGTGACCCGCAGACCGGCGAGCAGATCGTCGCCGGGCTCTCTCAGGTCCACGTCGAAGTGATCGTTGATCGCCTGCATTCGCGCTTCGGGGTCGGCGTTACGCTCAAGCCGCCGCGCGTTCCTTACCGCGAGACGATCGCGGGCAGCGCAAGTGCGCATGGGCGTCACAAGAAGCAAACAGGCGGGCGGGGTCAGTTCGGTGAGTGCCAGATTGAGATCGAGCCGCTCGCCGATGCAGAGGACCCCGCAGGCTTTCAGTTCGTCGATCGCATCAAGGGCGGCGTCATTCCCAACCAGTTCATTCCAGCGGTCGAGAAGGGCGTCAAGGAAGCGATGCAGGCGGGACCGGTGGCCGGCTATCCGGTCAAGGGCGTTCGCGTCACGTTGCTGGATGGCTCCTTTCACCCGGTCGACTCATCCGAGCTTGCGTTCAAGCTCGCTGGCGCGCATGCGATGCGAGACGCGCTTGCGGCCGCTGCACCCGTGCTGCTCGAGCCGATCATGCTGGTGACGGTGACGGTGCCAGAGGAGCACGTCGGGGACGTGATCGGCGATCTGAACAGTCGTCGCGGCCGCCCCCAGGGTATGGAGCCAACCAGCGTCGGCACCGAGATCCGCGCCGAGGCGCCGATGGCCGAGATGCTCTCCTACGCACCCGATCTGCGCTCGATCACCCAGGGTCAGGGCGACTACACGCTCGAGCTGCTGGGCTACGAGCCGCTGCCGCCTCAGCTGCTCGCGCGAGTGCTCGAGCAGAGCGAGGTGCAGCCAATCGCGACGCACGCCTAGTTGCGCCCGGCTACCCTGGTAGACCGATGGCTACCCGCGCGATCGTCACCTCCCACCCGGTCGTCGCCTGCGATGTATGCGGCAGACGCCTGCTACGCGGTGAGACACCCGACGTATTCCTGTCTGGCGGCCACCGCCGCACGGTCTGCGAGCTGTGCGTGCCAAGAGCCACGGCGGAGGGCTGGCTGCGTGAGGCCGACAGGCACGAGCTCGGCTCGCGAGCGCCGCGTCCGCGCCGCAGCGGCT
>DASTPN010000223.1:0-4853 GCA_035719985.1 Solirubrobacteraceae bacterium
TTTGGTGAGCAATCGTGGCGATCTGCGCCGACGTTTGACCGACGCCTCCAACAACGGTCGCACCGACCTATGGCGGGTAGCGGTACACGGGTTCGACCAGGAGCCGCTGCGTGGTCAGGGCGCCGGCACTTTCCAGATCACCTGGGACCGGCGCAAGCCGCGCGCGATCTACACGGTCAATGCGCACAGCTTGTACCTGGAGACCATGGACGAGCTGGGAATCGTCGGCCTGCTGCTCTTGCTAGCGGCGATCGTTGCCGCTCTCGTCGGCCTCGCGCTGCGCGCCCGCGGTTCGCTGCGCTCGCTCTATGGGGCTCTGTTTGCCACGGCCCTCGTCTGGGCGTTGCACGCCGGCGTGGATTGGGATTGGCAGATGCCGGTCACGACGCTTTTTGTGTTTGCGATCGCGGGCCTGGCGCTCGGACCGCGTGAGGGCGCCGGTCCCGGCTGGGTGCCGGCCCACGGTACGCGCTTGATGCTTGGGCTGATGCTGCTGATCACGCTCATATCCCCGGTGCTCATGATCGGCTCGCAAACGAGGCTTTCGAGCGCCGAGAACGCTCTCTATGCCTCCAACTGTGCCAAGGCCGGTCCCGACGCTCTGTCCTCGATCGGTTGGCTGGACGTCCGTCCGGAGCCCTATGAGGTGCTCGGCTTCTGTGACTTGGAGCGCAGGTTGCCGAGGATGGCGGTGTCGGCCATGGGCAAGGCGGTCCACTACGACCCCACCTGGGAGACCTACTACGCGCTCGCGCTCGCTCAGGCCGCGGCGGGGATCAACCCCAGGGCGAGCGCTGACCGTGCGCTTGCGATGAGCCCGCACGAGCCGCTGGCGATCCGGGCCGCGCGGCTGCTGCAAACCTCGAGCTCCACCGCTTGGGTCAGTCGTGCCGCGATCCTTCGTGCCGCGGCCTTGAGCAGCAACGATCTCTCGATCAGACCGTCCTGAGCGACGATTAGTCGACAGCGTCGCGCAGCTTGCGAAGCGCGCGATAGACCCGACCCTCCACCGTCGTCAGCGGCTCACTGGTCAGCTTGGCGATCTCCGGGACCGTCAGATCGGCGCCAAAGCGCAAGGCGATCGCTTCGCGCTCCTCCTCGCTCAGGCGTCGCAGCCCATTGGCGAGCAAGTCGCGGTCGGCGATCCCTTCGATCTCTGGGGCCGGACCGGGCTCTGGTGGGTCGGTCACACGCTCGAGCGCTCTGCCCTCCGCGGCGCGCCGGCGAATGTGGTCGCGCAGACAGTTCAGCGCGATCGTATAGAGCCAGGTCTTCTCGCTCGCCTTACGGGGGTCAAAGCGCCGCCTGGCCCTCAACGCTCGCTCAAACGTGTCTGCCAGCAGGTCCTCCGCCAACACCCGATCGCCCGTTCTGTAGCTCAAGAACCCGTACAGGGCCTGGGCATGCTCCTCGTAGAGTCGCTCGAAGTCGTCCCCGCGCATCGCTGGCATCATGTCCGATATCGGCAGGCATGCGCCTCAAGAAGATTCGTTGTCAGGAATCTCCGGGCTCGTGCGTATAAGACCTACATGAGCCGCATTTCAAACAAAGAGGAGCGCTTCTCGGACGACCTTGAAGAGGTCGCTGATGTGCTGCGCGAGCAGCGCCCCACGCTCGACCCGGTCGCACTCGACCGCGTCAAGTTGCGGGCGATGAGCGCAGCGCGCCGGTCCAGATCCTCGCGAGACAAGGGACTTTTCATGAGGTCACGCCTGACGACACTTCTCGTAGCCGCATCTCTCACGCTCGGCACCGGCGGCGCGATCGCTCTCGCCTGCGGCGGAGTCGGCGGCGCCTTCGGCGGAGGCAGCGCCGGTTACCACCAGTACAAAGAATGCGACCACGGCAAAGACTGCGGTAAAGGCGGCGATAAAGGCAAAGGTGGCGATAAAGGCGGCCAGGGCGGCGGTGGCGACAAAGGCGGCCAAGGTGGCGGCGACAAAGGCAAAGGCGGCCAGGGCGGCGGCGGCGACAAAGGCGGCCAAGGTGGCGGCGACAAAGGCAAAGGCGGCCAGGGCGGCGGCGACAAAGGCAAAGGTGGCCCCGGTGGCGATAAAGGCGGCCAGGGCGGCGGCGACAAAGGTGGCCAGGGCGGCGATAAAGGTGGCGGCGACAAAGGCAAAGGCGGCGACAAAGGACACGGTCGCCACTAATCGATTCGCAACGACTTGATGTAAAAGGGGCCCGCAAATGCGGGCCCCTTTGCGTAAGGTGAGTCGATGCGACGGCTCGCGCTGCTTGTAGTCTGGACGACCGTGCTCTTGGGGGTTCTCGGCACCGCCGTTGCGCTGCGCAGTCGGGGGAGCGAGGAACTGTTCCGCTACACCCAGACTCGCGCCCTGGGCGCCAATGGCGCCTCGGTGCTGAGCGCCGCTCAAGTCGAGGAATGGGTCGCCAAGGCGCCCGAGCCGGTCAGGGCCACCCAACGCACTCCGCCGACGCTGGTCCGCTGTCATCCTGGCAGGGGAGACGTACTGCGCAACCCTTGGTCCTGCACGATCCGCTATCGCTCGGGCACCCGCGCGCACTACACGGTCACCGTGCATCCGGATGGGTCCTACATTGGGATGGGCAGCGGGATCATCGAAGGTTGCTGTATCAAGACGCCTTCGCTCGATTAAATCCCGATCGTCGGACTTTGGTTCGGATGAAAAGAATTCTTGCAACGTGCGGTACTTTGCGTAGAAATTCCTCGCAAAATGCACACTGCTTGCCGAATCTGTGTATGATCTGCACCGCTTCGGGCGATTGGAGCCGGTTCGGCAGGCGACGGCTTCAAGGCTTGGACTAACGAGATATGGAGGTTAGGTCGACGTATTGTCGTTAGAACAGGTCATTGCGACCCGTGGCATTTACGGAAACGGACATCCAAGGAAACATCCAAGGAATGATCACCGCGAGCGGGAACCATGGACGAGTTCGGCGGAAACGCCCGCCCTCTGAGATCAGCCTTCAAACGGTCGGCTTGACCAGGCATCGGCTCGGTCGCGTCTTGGCCCATCTGAGCTTTCGAGAGCGGCGTGCCGCCGCCGATGCGCTGGTTCACGAACGTCGACGCGTGGCCGCCGACATTCACGATCTGATCATGCAGGACCTCTCGCTCGCGCTGGCCAACGCGCGGATGATTGCGGAGGCTTCCCAGCCCGCCGGGCAGGCAGGTGTGGTCGTGGCCGCCGCTGAGCGCGCTCTGGCTGGCGCCCACGAAGTGGTTCAGGGTCTGGCCAGACCACAGCAAAGCGTTGCCGTGGTCGAGGCTGTGGAGGCCGGCGTTCGTGCTGCCGCCCGCAACGCCACCCTGAGCTTCGACGCCGAAGGGGTGCCCGCCTGCGACCAGCCCGATCGGCTCACCCTCGACGTGCTCGTCCACGTCGGTCGCGAGGCGGTCACGAACGCGGTCAAGCACTCAGGTTCTCAAGCCCACGTCGAGGTTGTCTTCGAGCACGACGAGGAGTGGCGGCTGACCGTCCGCGATCGGGGGCGTGGGCTCGGCTCGGCGGACTCCACTTCAACAGGCTTTGGACTCGAGAGCATGCGAGCGCGAGTCAACGGCCTCGGAGGCAGATTGCATGTCAGCGACACCGCTGGCAAAGGCACCGTGGTTGAGGCCGTGCTCCCATGAGCACCGACGGACCAACGGTCGTAATCGCCGACGATCACCAGGTGTTTCGCTTGGGGGTGCGGATGGCGCTGATGAGGGGTGGATTCCAGGTGGTCGGCGAAGCCGCTGACGGCGAATGCGCCGTAAACACGGTTCTGCGTGAGCGCCCAGACGTTTGCCTGCTCGACGTTCGCATGCCCGGCGGTGGCGTGCAGACGGCCGAGCGACTGGCGGCCGTTGCCCCGCTGACCTCGGTGGTCATGCTGACCGTCTCCACCGATACCGAAGACGTCATCGGGTCGTTGCGCGCTGGCGCCCTTGGCTACCTCCCCAAGGACACCACCCCGGACCGGCTCCCCGCGGCCCTGTGCGGCGTGCTCAAGGGCGAGGCGGCGCTGCCGCGCACGCTGGTCGGCCGCGTTTTGCAGGAGTTCCGCAGCTTCACGGCCGTGGCTAGTGACCCTGTCCGTGTTGGCGAAGTTCAGCTAACGCCCAGGGAGTCTGAGATTCTCAGGCTGCTGGGCAAGGGCTTGACCACCATTGAGGTGGCCGAGATGCTGTCACTCTCGCCGATCACGATCCGTCGCCACGTCTCGGCGGGCGTGACAAAGCTGGGAGTGGCGGACCGCGATGCCGCGATCCGCGCGATCGAGCCGACGGCAGCATCGGCGTAACCGCCTTCCTGGGCGTTTCAGAGGCCTGCTCTCACCGCATACACGGCCGCCTCGACTCGGCTGCTTACCTCGAGCTTCTCGAATATGTTCGTCACGTGCTGCTTGACGGTATGTCGGCTGATTGAGAGCTCTAAGCCGATCGCGGCGTTGTCGGCGCCCTCGACGATCAGTCTCAGCACATCAAGCTCGCGGGCGGTCAGCTCTGGCGTCTGGCTCACCGCATGGGGGTTGCTCTGCACAGAGTGATTGTCCTGGCCCACTCGCTGGACCAGGCTCCGCAGAATCTCCAGCGACAGCACGGCCTGCCCGCAGGCCGTTTGGCGGATACCGCCGACGAACTCCTCGGCCTGGGCGCTCTTGAGGATATAGCCGTGAGCGCCCGCCTCAAACGCCCTAAGCAACTCCGGATCGTCCTCAGAGGTCGAGAGGACGACCATTCTGACTTCGGGGTTCACTTCGATGCTCCGCCGCAACGTCTCGGCACCCGAGACGTCGGGCATGTCGAGATCGATGACTATCACGTCCGGCTTGAGCCGCTCGGCGAGCGCCACGGTCTCGGCGCCGTCGGTCGCCTCGCCGAC
>DASTPN010000224.1:0-3701 GCA_035719985.1 Solirubrobacteraceae bacterium
CGAGGCACTTCCCTCCGAGCCGGAAGCCTTGCGAGCGGCTGTGCTGGCCGCGCCGGCGGTCGGGCGTATCTCGCCCGAGGGCAAGCGCGCGGTCGTCGACGCGCTCAGTGGGGCCGGGCGCTATGTGGCGATGGTCGGCGACGGGGTCAACGACGTGCCGGCTCTCAAGGAGGCGCGCCTGGCGATCGCGCAAGGATCGGGAGTGCAGATGGCGCGCTCGGTCGCCGACCTCGTGCTGGTGCGATCCGACTTCGGGGTCGTGCCGGTGATGGTCGCCGAGGGACGCCAGATCCTTCGAAACATCCAGCGCGTCGCGCAGCTGTTCGTCACGAAGTCGGTCTTCACCGCCGTCGTCGGCCTGGCCGTCGCTCTCCCGACCGCGACCTACCCGCTCCTCCCGCGCCAGTTCACGATCGCCTCGACGGTCACGATCGGCATCCCCGCGTTCGTGCTCGCGCTGGCGCCGAGCTCCGGACCGTGGCGGCCGGAGCGGTTCCTGCAGTCGGTCGCCCGCTTCGCGATTCCTGCCGGGCTGGCGGTTGGGCTCGGGATCGTCGCCGGGTACCTGCTGGCTCGCTACGGCTTCGACCTCGGCTTGCGCCGCTCGCGAACCGTCGCCACCGGCATCGTGGTCGCGTGCGGACTTGCCGTCGTGCTACGCCTCGAGGGCCACGGTGGGCGGCGGCGTCTCGCAGTGGCTGCGCTCTGCGCGGCCATGGCACTGCTGTTCGCGCTTGCGCTCGTCGTGCCGGTCCTGCGCGACTTCTACGAGCTCGCGACCCCGACGGCCGAGGCTGTCGTGGCATGGGCAGTCGGCGCCGGAGTGGGGATCGGGGCGATGCTCGTCGCTGTTCGGGGGCGCGCCTGACCGACTTCCCGGACTAGCCGATCACCGCAAGAAGGTCGTCGCATGCCTTCTTGCATCTGCGACAGACCTCGGCGCAGAGCCGGCAGTGCTCGTGGTGGGTGGCGTGGCGGTCGCATTCTTCGGCGCAGGCGAGGCATGCGACTGCACAGGCTTCGACCATTGCGCGGAGAAGGCGCAGATCCGGCGCCGTCTGGCGTGTCGCGATGCGGGCTGTCGCATCACACGCGTCGGCACAGTCGAGGCAGAGACGAATGCAGCGCACCATCCCCCGCACGTCATCCTCGGCAAGATCGGCGTCCGCGCAGCTCGTACAACTGGCACCGCAATCGAGGCACTCGTCGATGCAGCGCGCGAGCGCATCGCGTTCGATGCCCGTCGGCTGTGGATGCAACTCGAGGATCTCTTGAAAGGTCATGTCCTAGTCACACGACAGATCACAAAGCTCTACGTGGCCGGTCGTCGCGGCTCGATGGTGAATCCAAGCTCTCCGAGCACCTTGACCGCACCGCTCTTCCCGCCCTCGAAATCACCGGAGGCAAGGCGCTGGCCCGTGGCGAACTCATAAGCCGTGCCCAAGATTGCTTTCGGCGGGTAGCGGCGTTTGTCCTGGACCAGGTCATAAGTCGTGGTAGGAGCGAATCCATGCGCAGAGAAGAACCGCTCCGGCCCTAGTCGGTCGTACTCCTGTATCGCCCGCACCACCTCAGCATGGGTCACCTTGTCCCACTCAATCGAGCGTGTCATCTCGGCCTCCCGGGATCGTTGTGGAGGTTCTCTCGGATCCGAGTGTATGCGGCATAGGCGCCCTCAATGACCCGCTGGGTGCGCTGGCTCGCGATGGCGCGAGCGCCGGGAGGCAAGGCTGGGGCCGACTCGCCCTCGGTGTACCGCGACACCGGTCGGTTGGTGGCGTTCAGCGATGCAGTCTTCGCCATCAGCATCACGCTGTTGGTGCTGGAGATCAGGCCGCCGACCGACTACAGCAACTTGCTGCATGGCCTTCTCGCGCTCTGGCCGTCCTATCTCGCTTACGGTGTCACGTTCCTGTTCATCGGACAGGTGTGGGCCAACCACCACGTCATGTTCGACCACATCCGTGCCGCCGACCGGGTGGTACTGCTCTTGAACACGTTGCTGCTGATGGCCGTGGCGTTCCTTCCGTTCGCCACCTCCGTGCTTGCAGGGGCGCTGCGCAGCGGACATGGCCAGCGGACGGCCGTCTTCTTCTACGGCATCACCTTCGACGTGACTGCGCTGACGTTCAACGCCGTCTGGCAGTACGCGCGCCGTCACGGGTTGCTGAGCCAGGCCCTCGACCCTGCCGGCGCGGCAGCGATCAGTAGGCGCTTTGAGCTCGCCCTGGCCTGGCTCACGACCGGCACCCTGCTGGGCGCGGTGCTACCCGTCTTGGGCGTGGTCGCGATAGCCGCGTTCAACGTGTTTTACTGGCTTCCGATCCGGGGCGAGAGTCCACGGCCACTACCCTCGTGAGGTCGCTCCGCGCCGCGGCTTGTTGGCCTACTATCGCCCTGCGAACCGGAAAGGGGCGCCCATGGGCGGCCGAAAGGGCGAGAACGGCGCGCAGGCTCATCCCACCGTGGCAGAGCGCGCGTCGCGCGGCAAGGCTGCGCGGCGCGAGGTGCAGCGCCGTGCGCACGGCGAGTGGGAGGCTCCCGCGCCCCGCGTCGACCCGGTGGCGATCCTCCAGGAACAAGACAAGTCGCGCGTGTCCGAGCTCGTGCCCATCCGAATGGGGCGAATGCTCGTCTCCCCCTTTGCGTTCTTCCGCGGGGCGGCCGCGATCATGGCGGCAGATCTCGCCGAAGGCCCTCGAACCGGGTTGCAGGCGCAGCTCTGCGGCGACGCTCACCTCTCGAACTTCGGCATCTTCGCTGCCCCCGACCGCCGGCTGACCTTCGCGGTCAACGACTTCGACGAGACGCTGCCGGGCCCGTTCGAGTGGGACCTCAAGCGCCTGGTCGCGAGCTTCGCCGTCGCCGGCCGGGAGCGCGGCCTCGGCCGCAAGGAGCGGTCGCGGGTCTCGGCCGCCGTCGCGCGTTCCTACCGCGAGGCCATGCGCAACTTCGCGTCGATGCGCACGCTCGACCTTTGGTACAGCAGCGTCGACGTCGACCAGCTCGTCCGCTCGTTTGCCAAGCAGGCGTCGTCCAGGGAAGCGAAGCGGCTCGACCGCAACCTCGCGAAGGCCCGGACCAAGGACAGCCTCAAGGCCTTCGCGAAGCTGACCCACCTCGTCGACGGGGAGCCGCGGATCGTCAGCGAGCCCCCGCTCATCGTCCCGCTCGACGAGCTCCAGGACGGCGGCCAGCGGCAGATCGCCCACGAGACCGTTAGCCGCCTGCTCCGCGACTATCGCCGCACGCTCTCGGGCGAGCGCCGGCGCCTGCTGGAGCGGTTTCGATACGTCGACGCGGCCCACAAGGTGGTCGGCGTCGGCAGCGTGGGAACACGCGCCTGGATCGTGCTCATGCTCGGCCGCGACGACGACGACCCACTGTTCCTCCAGGCGAAGGAAGCCGGGGCGTCGGTCCTCGAGCCGCACCTCGGCAAGAGCGCGTACTCCAATCATGGCCAGCGGGTCGTCGAGGGCCAGCGGCTGATGCAAGCCGCGAGCGACATCCTGCTTGGCTGGCTGCGCGAGAAGAGCGGCGACGACGCACCGCGCGACTTCTACGTCCGCCAGCTCTGGGACCAGAAGGGCAGCGCACCGGTCGCGACCATGACACCCCGTTTACTGGAGGACTACGGGCGGCTCTGCGGCTGGACGCTCGCGAAGGCGCACGCGCGCTCAGGCGACCCGATCGCGATCGGG
>DASTPN010000225.1:0-7723 GCA_035719985.1 Solirubrobacteraceae bacterium
TCATCCGAACCGGAAATCGCCAACTTCGTCGAGCAGGACCCCAACTCGAGCAATCTGCGAAAGCCGCTGCAGGACTCCTCTGGCCATGTCATCCCGGACTCGCACTCGGGCATCCTTTGCGCTTTCAACGCTGGTACGACGACGGTCACGATCTCCGCCGGCGGCCTGTCTTACTCCACGCAGGTGACCGTCCTCGGCGGTAGCGTCGAGCAGCCATGCGGCACGGTGCCGCTCAGCGCAAGCCACTTCAAAACACAGGCGCAGGAATCGGCCGCCGCACCGTCATCGCCGCCGCCCTCACCGGCGCCGGCGCCGGCGCCGATCGCACCACCACCGCCACCACCACCCGCACCGGCAGCCAAGGCCCCGGCGCCCAAGCCGGCGCCGAAGGTTGCGTTGCCATTGGCGATCCCGCCGATCGTCAAGCTGCCCTCGACAGGCCCTGTGCCGGTCGTCCCGCCGCCGCCGGCCGCCGGGTTCGCGGACCCGATCCCACCCGGAGGCGCCACGGTGCGCGTGTTTGAAGAAAAACGCGAAGAGGAGGCAGCGCCCGAGTCCTCGCAGGCATTCGCGCGCGCCCCGCTACACCCCGATCGCGCTAGATCGTTTACGAGCACGACCCACGTCATGCGCGCCCGCCCGCCGGCATACGCCTTTGCCGGCGCCGGCGCAAATGTAAACAAAGCGTCATCAAGCATCCCCCTGTACCTGCTGGCGCTCGTATTGTTTATGGCTGCCGGCGGAGCGACGATCCGCATCGGCCCGGGCAGGCGCAGGCGCGCCGCCCCGGCGTCGCTGTCGCTTGCAGACGATCACTTCAACCAACGCCCAAGGAGGCGAAGATGAGAGAGCGAATCTCCCGCCACAGCGGCACCGCCGCCTTGGTGATCTCGATCGTGGCGCTGGTCGGCTCGACCACCGGTCTGGCAAGCGCTGCCCGGCACGCGATCGTAAGCGCGATAGCAGGCCATCAGATCAGCGCTAAACCGACGCGCAACGGCCTTCTCTTGCTCGGCCACAACAAGAAGTTCCCGGCCGCGGCGATTCCAACCGTCGGCAACGCCAACCATCTCGGCGGCAAGTCGCTGGCGAGCGTCGAACCTAGCTGTCAGCCGACGACCGTCAACATCGGCACCTGGTGCCTGATGACGGCTTTCTATCCGCTGACCAACCAGCAGGCTGGCATGAACAACTATTTCTGGGCCAGCCAAGCGTGCGTGAACATGGGCGGTTACTTGCCGACGGCGGCGCAGCTGATCGGCGCCGCGGCACGTGTGAAGCTCGCCGGCACGATCCACGAATCGCAGCTGACCTCCTCGATCTCGCTCGATCCGTCCGTCGGCTTGAAGGATCTGCGTGAGATGAGCGCCACCTTGGTCACGACCGCGGCCGGATCCGATGCCGCGGGCTCTGAGGGCGTAAGCGTCGGCGCGACGGGCGATCCGCGCACGGGCGAACCCAACCCCGTTCCCTTGCCGGCGGTTCCGGCCCCCTCGACGCTTCAGTACGTAACCGTCTACTCCAACGGGACCAAAGGCGGCTTTGCGGGCTCTGAGCCAGTCTCCCAGCCCGAGAACTTCCGTTGCGCCTTCAACAAGGCTCCGGGCGCCAACTCGGCGGCGGCGGGTTAGCAAGGGGCGCTCGGGCGCCGTCGTATTCAGCGGCGTACGCCCGGCCTTCACAGAATCGTTACGAGTAAGACCCCTTCAAACATGGACCATGCTGGAGTGAGCACCCAGTCGTGTGCGCAATGCGGCGCGCCCCTGGCCGACGATCAGCGCTACTGCCTGCACTGCGGCGAGCCACGCCCCGATGTCAAGGGCCCGCTGTCCAGCGGGCCGCTTGCCGATACGCGTCCGCAGACGCCGGCCACCGCACCCGGGGTGCCCTCCTCGCCACCAGGGTCTGTTCCTCCGGCGCCGGCTGGTATTCCCGGGGGTGGCTCTGCCGCTCGCAACAACAGCGTGGCGCTGATTGCGGGAGTTGGTGTTTTGCTGCTCGCGATGGGCATCGGTGTGCTGATCGGGCGAGCCGGGTCGAGTTCGGCCAAATCCGCTCCGCCTCAGGTGATCACGGTTGGTGGAGGTGCCAGCGGTGCTGGCGGTACTGGAACGACGGGCCCCCAGACCACGACCACACCCGAACCATCCAAAGAAACCAAGAAGAAGGAAGAACAAGAAAGCAAAGCCCCTGCCGGAACGGGTAACTCGCTAAGCAAACCGGCGCCTCCTAGTACGCTCAAGAGCCTGCGCAAAGGCGGCAGTGGCCAGAGCTTCGAGCAGCGCTCCAAGAACCTTCCCAACGTGGTCGGGACCTGATGGCCACTCCGACCCCGCCACAGCCGTCGCAACAGCCCTCCGAGCTTCGCCGCCGCCGCGAGCGGCTTGCCGAAGAGGTAGCCGAGTTGCAGTGGGCGCTTGGTGGCTTGACGTACGAGATGGCGATTCGCGACCATTTCCGCCTCGACGTCCTGTTGCGCCGCGCGGCGATGCTGCAGGAGCGCGACGCCGAATTGGCCGAGGTCGATCGCCTGCTGCACATGCAGGAGAGCTCGGTCGCCGGCAGCTGCTCGGCCTGCGGCGCGGTGCGCTCGCGCGGCGCGGTCTACTGCTGGCAGTGTGGCGCGGCGATGATGGAGCGCTCGCCAGTGGTCTCCGACGCCGTTACGACGGAGTTGAACACGGCAGTGAGCAGAGAGGACAGAGTCCCGCTGCCGCCTGTGGCGGCGCCGAGCGTGCTCTCGCCTGAGCAAGTGCTCTCCACCGAGAGCGAGCAGACGCTCCCCGATGTTCGTCGCGGCGCCGAGCCGAGCGCTCGCGGCGAGCAGGACGCGTTCGGGCGCCCGGTCTCGATCGGACGGTGATGGGTTGAAGCTGGACCCGCTATACCGCTGGGAGCGGCGTATAGCCGCCTTGCCGATGCCCTCGCCGCTGGTGTGGTCGGCGCTGATCGCGGCGTTCCTGGGTTTCGGGGTGCTGATGGGCAAAGCGACTGAGGGCACGCTCGCCAAGCGCGGTCCGGTGATGCTGGTCGCCGCCAGTTCGCCCGCCCAGCAGGCTCCGAGCGACGGCTTGACCCCGCCGCCGGCCAAAGCTGAAGAAACCCCGGAAACCTCGAGCGAATCGACCCCTTCGTCCAAAGCTGAATCGTCATCGAGCGAATCGTCGTCCTCCACGACGACGCAGCCCTCGAGCGAACAGTCATCCGAACAAAAAGAAGCGTCCAGCGGGAGCAAAACCAGCGCCAAATTGCCCGCGATCAAGCACGTGTTCGTCGTAATGCTCAGTGACCAGCCGTACGCGACGGCGTTCGGGCCGGCCTCCGAAGCGCATTACCTGACCGGTACGCTCGAGAAACAGGGCACGATGCTCGAGCGCTATTACGGCGTAGCGCAGGCAGGTCTCGCCGGCACGATCGGACTGCTCAGCGGTCAGGGCCCGACGGAAGCGACTGCGGCCAACTGCCCGACGTATGCGAATGTCCTCGCCACCGGCGCCGGCTCTGACGGCCAGGTGCTTGGCCAGGGCTGCGTCTACCCGAGCTCGACTGGTACGTTGCCGGCGCAGCTCGCAGCCAAGAAACTGACCTGGAAGGCGTACGTGGAAGGGATCGACGAAGGTGGCTCTACCCAGGCTGCGTGCGCCCACCCGGCGGTTGGCGCCGGCGACCCGAGCGCGGCCTCGGCCAGTGTCGGCGCGACCGGACCGCAGCCGCTCGCCCAAGAGCAGGCCAGCTCTGCCGGTTATCAGACATGGCGTAACCCGTTCGTTTACTTCCAGGGCATCACCTCTTCGGCGGCCTGTGCGGCAAACGACGTCGGCTTGAGCGCGCTGAAAGGCAATCTTTCAAGCGAATCGAAGACGGCGAGCTTCTCCTACGTCGCGCCGGGTCCGTGCGTTGACGGCAGCCCCACGGCATGCGCGCCGGGCAAGGCGGCGGGAATGGTTGCCGCCGACGGCTTCCTAAAAACCGTGATTCCCGAGATCCTCGCTTCGCCAGCGTATAAGAAGAACGGCCTGCTGGCGATCACCGTCGACGCCGCGCCGTCCAGCGGCGAATGGGCGGATTCGAGCTCCTGCTGCGCCCAGCCGACCTTCCCCAACCTGCCCGCTCCGACCGGTGCCGCGAAACTCGCGCCAGCCGGTGGCGGTCAGGTCGGAATGCTGCTGCTCTCGCCGTTCATCAAGAAAGGCGGTTCGTTGGTGCAAGGCACCTACAACCACTTCTCGCTGCTTGCGACCGTCGAGCAGTTGTTCGGCCTCTCCAAGCTGGGCTACGCCGGTCTCTCAGAAGTCAAGGAGCTGAGCCCTTCGTTGTTCTCGGGCGGGTAGCCCATCTGGAAGTTCGGCTGTGTCGAGGCCAGCTGCTCATAGGTGACGGCCTCACGCTCGCTGCTGCGCCTCAGGACCCACTCGAGCGCCAGCATGTGCCGCGGGTGGTCGAGGTCGGCGGGGTGCAGGTCCAGACGCAGCGTGCTTCCTGAGAGCAGCGCGCCGGCGCGCAGCAGCGCCGGTGAGATGGCGCCGCGGATGGTCCCTTGGTTTGACAGCGCGATCGGTGGCCCGATCAGCTCGCGCCGGCCGGATCCACTCGTGTCGTGCGCGCCCCGAGCGCTGATGCTCCGGTGTATTCCGAGCAGTGCCGCCCACCACTGGAAGCGCTTGCTGAGCGTCCTGCGCAACGCGGGCGTATAAGCGTAGCCGGGTGCGACGAAGCCGCTTGGCTCAAGACCTGCAAGCTTGAGCACGCGCCGCCCGGCGTCTACCGCGCGTTGGGTCTCCTGCTCGTCGAGGCCGACGAACTCGCTCTCGGCGTCGGCGCCAGCTGCGCGAAGTATTTGGTAGACGCCGCCTGTGCGCCGCGCGCTCTGCGCGCGCAGATGCTGAAAGCCGTGTTGGGCGATAGCGTCGCCGCGACGTCCTCGCTCGATCAGCCACTGCACCATCTCCGGCGAGCGCTCCCCCAACGGGTGCAGGTCGCGGGCGGGGATGACAAGCATCGTCACGCGGTCGATGCCGTGATCGTCCAGCCAGTCGCGGATCAGGGCGCAGCGCTCGAACGTCGCCGGCTCTACGTCGTGCAGAGCCACAGCGATCGTCCTACGCGCGCCCGGGCTCATGCGACTGCGCGCTCGGAGGTGTTCGCACGCCCGGCCAACACCGCGCTGTACCCGTCGGCCAGACGCTCGAGCGCTCGCTCCCAAGTGCGCTCGCTGACAGCGCTTTGCGCGGCGAGCGCCAGCCGTTCGCGCAAGAGAGGGGAGCCTGCAAGCTCGAGCAGCGCGTCGGCCAGCGCCGCGCTGCTCGGCTCACACAGCAGCCCCGTCGCGCGGTGCTCGATCAGCGTCGCGGGCCCGCCGGCGTCCACGGCGAGCACGGGAACGCCCGAGGCCTGCGCCTCCAGGATCACCTGGCCGAAGGTGTCGGTTTGGCTGGGAAACAGGAAGACGTCGGCGCAGGCATAGGCGCGCGCCAGCTCATCTCCATGCAGCCAGCCGAGGAAGGTCGCGTGCTCGCCGAGCCGCTCGGCTACACGCTCCTGCTCGGGCCCGCCGCCGGCCAGCACCAGGTGCAGTCGCGGATCGCGCCGGCGCGCATCTGAGAACGAGTCAACAAGCAGCTCCACCCCCTTCTCCTTTGTTATGCGTCCCGCATACAGCACGAACAAAGGTGAGCATGAAGATCCAATCCAAGACATCCGCACGTTCTCGCATCTGAGCGCGGGATCAAAGCGTGAGGTATCAACGCCGCGGTCCCAGCGCACTATCTTCTCGCTGCCCAATCCGATCCGCGTGAGCGCCTCGTCAGAAGCAAGGCTGGGGGAGAGGACCAGATCGCAAGCGCCGTAGAACGCGCCGACTGCCATCTCCATAGCGGCCGCCACCTCCGCGCGTTCGCTACGCAGCTGCGCGTAGGCGGTCAGCTCGGTGTGGTAGCTACCGATCGCAGGCAGCCCCAGCGCCTTGGCGAGCATCACTCCGGCGATTCCGGCTGGCCCCGGCGAGCAAACGTGGATCGCGTCAAAGGCGCTCTCGGTGAGCGTTTGCACAGCGGCGCTCACCGAGGGCACGCCGATTCGCAGCCCCGGGTAGAAGGGCACCTCGAACTCGGTGACTGCGGAGAGGCGGCGGTCGACATGGGGATCGGTGGCAACGACCTCGATCTCATAGCCGGGCACGCCGCGCCCGCGGATCTCCTCGATCGTGCGCGTCACGCCGTGAGTGGAGCCGATGCCGTCCGCGACGATGGCGATGCGCGGTGGCTCGCCGTCCTCTTCGCGCACGTCGAGCTTGGTCTGCTCTTTTGCCAGGAAGGCGGTGGCAGGCGCGTAGGGAACGGCTGCGATCAGGCTCTCGAAGATGCCGCTAGCGGCGGCTGCGACACCGCCGCCGCCCTCGCCGGTGGCGGCCGCGAGCGCCTGCTCGACAGCGCCACGCAGCTTGCGCTCGTGCAGGCGGCAGGCCTTGCGATACAGCTCAGAGTGTTTGAAGTCCTCGGCTTGCATGTAGGCGATCAGCCCGCGCTCGTCGAGGTGGTCGAGCTCGACGGCCGCAAGCCAGGCGCGCAGTAGACAACGCGCGTCCTCGGGCGTGAGGTCGGTGCCACCCGCGCCGTGACGGACGTCGCCCTCGCTGAGCAGCCTCTGCGCCATCCGCAGTACCCGTCGCGGATCAGGCGCGGCCGACGTCTGCTCGCTCTCATCGCTCCAAAGTGAGCGGGCGGCCAACGCGATCGCCGCGTGCGCCCACTTGGCGGCGCTTCCCTGTTTGCCTTGCGCCTGCACGCGCCCGGCGCGCATGTGCTCGAGAAACTCGGCGGGTGTGGCGGCGGCGGGCGCCTGCGTCCAGGTGCGCCCGATGTCAACTCCGGCGTGATCGTCGCTGCCGCCGATGCCGATGCCGTCGCGCGTGCCCACATACATTGCGGCCGGCCGGTTGAGCTCGTGTGCCCGCGAGCCGTTGCGGGTCTCCCAAACCTCGAACAGCTCGGCCAGGCGACGGCGGTGCCGACTCCTCAGCGGCGCCCCCACCGCGTAGTAGGGATGGGCCAGAGCGCAAGCTATCTCGCGGTCGTGCAGGTACATCGCGCACAGTTCGACGTCGTGGCTGTTGGTCTGCAGCCACTCGTGATCCTCAGCAGTGATTCCGTAGCAGAGGACGTGAACGGCCTGGGGCTCCCCCTTGAAGTGAGCGGTCAGCTCCTCGGAGACGAACACGTCGGGACGCTCGGCGATCTGCAGTACCCCGTCGATCGTGTCGTGGTCGGTGATAGTGACGAAGTCCATCCCGCGGCGCTTGGCCAGCTCGTAGACCTCCTCGGGCGGTGTGGCGCACTCCGGCAGTCCGACGGCGCGTTGCACGCCGAGCTTGGATATCTGCGATGCCGTGGAGTGGCAGTGCATGTCGACCCTGGTGGTGGCCGAGCTCTCCATTGCGATTCCTCTCGTTCCGATCGTTTATACATATAGGTTCTCCCCGCAAATAGCGGGTTTTGTGACCAGTTCGGGTCTTTTGTGTAAAAGAGGTGTGAAGGGAGATCGGTAAGGGGGTGTGTTCGATTTTTCGGTTTGCACGCACACACCCCCCTTTGTGTGTCATTCGCTGGCGAGTACGACGCATACACTCGTGTTCGCGCGCTATACCAAGCGGTATGGCTGCTGCTGCTGCTGCTGTGCCCCGGTCGGGAGAGACGGCGTGAGCGGCGCGGAGTTGGGCCTGGCCGCG
>DASTPN010000226.1:0-9229 GCA_035719985.1 Solirubrobacteraceae bacterium
GAACGGCAAGCCACTCCTGCTCTGCTGTTGAGCGCAACAGACCCATGACCTCCTCGCGCTGAAGCACATCCAGGTTGGCGGTCGGATCGTCGACTACCAGCAGGCTCGGCTTGCGCACCATCGCGTGAGCGATCGATACGAGCGTACGCTCGCCGTCGGTCAGGTCCTCCCAGCGGCCGTTGCAACAGTCGGCGACGCCTACGCGAGCGAGCGCTTGGGCCGAGCGACGGCGCGCACGCTTGAGCGTGTGGCTTTTGAGCAGCGGCAGCGCCACATAGTCGAGCATCTCCAACTCGTCGCTCTCTGGACCCGAGCGGCGCGCCCAGCCGATCTCCTCGCGCAGCAGACGAACCATCTCAGCTTTTGATCTCGCATGGAGATCGCGGCCCTTGAAACTGATGGTCCCATCGTCTGGCGACTCCAGACCAGCGGCCACCTTGAGCAGCGTCGTCTTGCCTGAGCCCCGCTGACCCCACACCGCCACGCACTCGCCGGCGTACACAGACAGCGAGATGTCCTTCAGGACCGCCGTCTCGTGCGGACCGCGCCAGTAGCTCTTGCTCACCCCTTCCAGGGCAAGGCAATCGGGCGAGCTCAAGCGACCCTCGCTCTCGTAGCCACGCCATCCCCGTCGGCCCGACGTCGGTGGGCAACCCGGGCCTTAACACCGCCGTGTGCACCCGAGATCTCCCCTGGGGGCTGAGCCCGCTGCTTGCCCGCCAGCTTGACCATGATTGCGCCTACCCGTTGAAGCCATTCGATCCGCGCCTGCAGTTGGCGAACCTCGGCGTCGCGGACGAGCAGGCTCGAGACCTGTGTCCACGCGAGCCCATCTGAGCGTTCTCGCCGTAACTCGGCCGACGCATCCTGGCGCTTGAGCGCCTCGATTCGCGTTAGGCACTGCTGCTCCTGTGAGCGAGCCAACTCGATCAGCGCGGGCAGATCGCGGGGGCGAGAGAGCGCCAACTTCATGTTCAGCTCGTCGCGGACGTTCGCGAGTGAGCTGGTCGAGAGCATCCAGCGATTGAACTGCTCTTGGCCTGCCCCGGTGGCCTCGTAGACGGTGCGCGGCGCAGCGCGCTCGGCGCGACTGTTCGCCAGCGAACCAGCCGATCTGACCAAGCCTTCCGCACTCAGCTGATCGAGCGCTGAATACACGCCGGTCGGAGCAAAACCCGACGAACCAAAGCGCTCGCGCAGACGGCGGGCCAGGTCATACCCGTAGCCGGGACGCTCGATCACAAGGCCGAGGACGGCGTGCTTGGCCGACATTCCCAAACGCCTCAGGTGTGAAGTTCGGTCGCCATATCGTCACAGTATGCAAGATTGGACGGAGATATGTCCGTACGGAACGATTCCAATCAACAGGTAGTTTTCAGGCTGCCGGCACGTGACCGCTCCTATGCTCGCGACCCTCCTCTCCCGTCTGCGGTGAGCGGCTCGATACAAAGCCGGGAAGCTCGAAGGCGACGCGGGCGCCACCCTCAGGCGAGACCGTTGCCGCCGCACAACCCCCGTGCGCCTCGGCGATCGCTCGCACTATCGCCAAACCCAATCCCGTACCCCCTGAGGCGCGGTCGCGTGCCGCATCGGTGCGATGAAAGCGATCGAACACCCGCTCTCGCTGCTGCGGCGCTATTCCCGGGCCGTCGTCCTCCACGACCAACTCGATCGCACCCGCACCAAGCTCGCGGATACTCAGACGCACCAGGCCGTCCTTCTCACGTGTGTGGTCGATCGCGTTGGCAATCAGGTTTCGCAGCGCCTGGGCGAGTCGGTCTGGATCGGCTCGCAGGATGCCGGCCGGGACCGGCGCCAGCTCGAACCGGCGTTCTGCCAGCAGTGTCATGCCATCCCACAACGAGGCGACATAGTCCTCGAGATCGATCTCACTAATGCGCAGGAACTCCGTCTGCTCGGCCTTGGCCAGAAGCAACAGGTCGTCGACCAGGCGCGTAATCCGGGCAACCTCCGCGAGCACCAGCGACTCCACCCGACGCACCTCCTGCTCAGAGGGCGAGGACTGTGCGGCCAGGACCTCAATCTGCCCGCGAATCACCGTCAGCGGAGTGCGCAGCTCATGCGAGGCATCGGCTACGAACGCCCGCTGCCCGGCGAACGCCTCCGTCAGACGGTCGAGCATGTGGTTGAAAGCGTCGGCGAGTGTCCGCAGCTCCGAGGCCTCGCCGGTGAGATCGTGGATGCGCGGGTATAGGTCGCCCGCGTCTACGCGGGCGGCCACCGCCGCCATCTGCCGCAGCGGGCGCGAGACGCGCGTGCCGACTAGATACGCCGCCACCAACGCCCCAACCAGCGCCAGCGCGAACGCCAGCAGGAAGGCACGCGCGATGCTGCCCTGAGCGTGCGAGACCGCCGCCAGTGGCTCGCCCGCGCCGACCGTTACGCGCCGGCCGCCGGGGAGGGTGTATGTGCGCTCCAACAAACGTAGGTCGCCGACGTCGGGGAGTGAGAGCGTCGAGTATCCGTTTTTGACGACGAGCAGTTTGGCCGCGAGCCGGTTCTCCTGTCGTTGCTCAGCCGCCGTCTCGCCGTTGTCGGCGCGCTCGCGCGTGAATAGCTCGGGACGGTTAGAACTGGTGCGCGCGCCGGGAACGATTGCGAACAACAGCGTCGAATTGGCCTTGAATGGCTGCGCGCGAATGTAGTTCGTGGCCCGCCGAGAGATCGCCTCTGGAGCCAAAGCGCGACCGCTCGCCAGCACCTGCGCGAGCTCGCTCTCCTCGCCTACGATGTCGCGATCGATCTGGTGGCGCAGTTCGTTGCCGGTTCCGCTGTAGACGATGCCGAACGTGAGCGCGCAGGACGCGAGCGCCACCAGCGCGACCCAGGCGCCAAGGCGAAAGCGCAGACCACCGGGGAGCCAGCGCCTCATACCGTCTCGATCCAGCCGCCCCGAGTCAGGACTGGCTCTCGCCGAACCGATAGCCCACTCGACGCACGGTGTGGATCGGAGCTGGGGTGTCTGCACGTCCCAGCTTGCGGCGCAGGTAGCCTATGTACACGTCGACGACGTTGGTCTCCGGATCGTGTTGGTATCCCCATACAGTCGAGAGGATCTGCTCGCGCGTGAGCACATGGCCACGATGGCGGATCAGGTACACGAGCAGCTCGAACTCGGTGGTCGAGAGGGCCACCGTCCTCCCCGCGCGCGTTACCTTGCGACTGAGCAGGTTCACCTCGATGTCACCGGCGCTAAGCGTCGTGATGGAGGTCTGTGAGGCGACACGCAGTTGCGCGCGCACCCGCGCCAGCAGCTCGGCCAAGCTGAAAGGCTTGACCAGATAGTCCACGGCACCGGCGTCCAAGCCCGCAACCCGATCTTCGACATCGCCACGCGCCGTCAGGAGGATTACCGGCATGTCGGGCTTTGACGCTCGCAGGCTGGCGAGCACCTCCATGCCGCCCCGGCGCGGGAGCATCAGGTCGAGCACGACCATGTCGAAGCTCTCGCGTAGAGCGCGGCGCTCACCCTCCTCGCCGTCGGATGCGGCCTCGACGGCAAAGCCCTCCGCGCGCAAACCGCGACCCAGAAAGTCGACTATCCCCGGCTCATCCTCCACCAACAGGATCGAAGGGGCAAGCGCTCGATCTTGTGCCGCCGCAGACTCGACCATCGAACCCAGGATAGATGCAAGCGCAACAGACAGTTTCGATGACTTTTCTCACGTTGCTGTTACTGAGTCCTTAGCAAGCGAAACGAGACTGACCGCAATGAGTCAAGTCGAAGCTATCTCGCCGAACGAGTCGCGCCTGACCGGCGGCGGTGTGATCGGCAACGAGCGTCTGACCGCGATCAATGGGGTCCTGCTGATCGCGCTGCTGGCCGTGCTGGGTGTGACGATCGTTCGCATCCGGCCGCTGATCGACGAGCACCTGTTCCTGGGACTGTTGCTACTCGCACCAATCGCACTGAAGCTCGCCAGCACCGGCTACCGCTTCACGCGCTATTACACACGCGACACCAGCTACCGCAAGCGCGGTACGCCATCGTTGCCACTGCGCGTGCTCGGGCCGCTTGTGGTACTGAGCACGGTCTCGGTGTTTGCCACCGGCGTCCTGTTGCTAGCCGAAGGGCCAGGAGCCTCGTCTACGCTGCGGACGCTGCATAAGGTCAGTTTCATCGTCTGGGTGGCAGTGACGGGTATACACGTGCTCGGGCACCTGCCCGACCTGGCGCGCATCCTGCTCATCCGCAGGAAGGAGAGATACGAGTACAACCGGCTCGCCGCCGGTCAGCTCGGACGCACGATCGCTCTGAGCGGCGCGATCGTCGCCGGCTTGGTACTGGCAATCGTGCTGATCCCCCATTTCGGCGGCTGGTCGCATTTCGAGTCCCTACGACACCACGGTCACTGATCGGAGCCGCGATCCGATGAATGCAAAATTGCAGCTCCACGCAGATGTGAATCATCTCATCGGCCCGCGGCGGCGGAGCTTGTATCCCCATGTGAACGGTGCACCTGTCGCGGTGCGACTCGACCGTAAGTGAGCTGAGAGCTGACGATGCCACCGATTCACTCAAATGCAAGGGACACGGCGCTGCGCAGACTGGGCCGCGCCAACCGCTGGATGATCGCCGGTTCGGTGGCGCTGACTGCCGTCTTCTCCGAGGTTGCGGCCAGCGCCTTCCCTGGCCGCAAAACCACCAGCGGTACGCACTCGACCACCAACAGCAAATCATCAAAATCATCAGGATCCGCGGGCGCGCTGAAAGCGCCAAGTGAAGCCCCCAAATCCACTACGACCCCGGAAGTTTCCCCTTCTCAGGAAGCGCCCGCGCAGGAATCCAGCGCGCCTAAAGAATCCTCAGAACCAAGCCCGTCGCAGGAAGCGGCCCCGACGCAGGAATCCGCGCCGCCGGCAGAAGAAACCACACCGGTCAAAGAATCCGCGCCCGCTTCTGAACCTACTCCCGCGCCCGCGCAGGAATCCGCGCCGCCGGTCGTCTCGGGGGGCTCTTGATCGAAATGAGCTCAACCAGCCTCAACCCGGCGCTAAGGCGCGCCTGTTGGCGGGCGCTTGGCACCAATGCCGAGTTGCTGGTGCTGGGCGACGAGCGCCAACTGGCGCTCGCACGCGAGGCCGTCGAGGACTGGCTCGCACAGGTCGACCTCGCCTGCAGCAGGTTTCGCCCCGATTCCGAGCTCAGCCGCCTGAGTGTCGCAAATGGGCGAGCAATGAGGGTGTCGCTGGTTTTGATCGAGGCCACCCAACTGGCCTTGCGCGCCGCGCGACTCACCAACGGCGATGTCGACCCGACACTTGGGACGGCGCTCGAACTTGCCGGCTACGACCGCGACTGGGCGCTGATCGAGGCCGACGGCGGCTGGCAGGCGGCTTGGAGGACCGGCGTCCCCGGCAGTACAGCGGCGCCTGCGAGAAGGACATCGGACCCGAACCCTGTGCCGCGCCTACGCGTGCGCCTACGAGCGCCCTGGACGCGAGTGCGCGTCGATCAGCGCCTTGGCACGGTCGAGCTGCCGCGCGGCGTCAAGCTCGATCTCGGCGCTACCGCCAAGGCGTGGGCCGCAGACCGAGCCGCTAGCGTCGCCCGCGCAGCCGGCGACTGCAGCGGCGTGCTGGTCTCCCTGGGTGGCGACATCGCTACCAGCGGCAACAGCCCGGCCGGAGGATGGCGCGTGCACGTCACCGACGATCACCGCGATGGCCCCGACGCCCCAGGTCAGACGATCACGATCGGCAGTGGCGGGCTTGCCACTTCAAGTACTGCCGTGCGGCGGTGGCGACGCGGCGATGCACAGATGCACCACATCATCGACCCACACACGGGAGCCCCGGCAAGCACACCCTGGCGCACGGTCAGCGTCGCCGCCGAGAACTGTGCCGATGCCAACATCGCGGCCACAGCTGCGATCGTGCGCGGAGAGAGCGCGGTTCAGTGGCTGTCGGGCCTTGGACTTCCGTCTCGGCTGGTGGCGCAGGACGGCGGGGTGACCACGGTTGGTTCGTGGCCTGCCGAGTTCTCGCAAGCGCCGCCGGCTTCTCAGATGCCCGTCGCGGATGGAGCCACGCTCGGGAGCGCGGCATGAGCGGCGTCCTGGCAGCGGCGGGCCCGAGCGCCTACTGGTATCTGACACGCTCGACCGGCACCGTGTCTCTGATCCTGCTGACGCTCGCGCTCGTGCTCGGCGTAATCGACGTAGGTCGCTGGAGCAGCGTCACCTGGCCGCGTTTCGTGGTCGATTCGCTTCACCGCAACGCCTCGCTGCTCGCACTCGCCTTCCTCGGCGTCCACATCGTCACCGCCGTGCTCGACAGCTTTGCGCCGATCTCGATCGCCAACGCGATAGTCCCCTTCACCGGCTCCTACCGGCCGTTCTGGCTCGGGCTGGGGGCACTGTCCTTCGACATGATCGTCGCGGTGATCGCGACTAGCCTGATGCGACGGAGCATGGGACACTCAACCTGGCGAGCGGTTCACTGGCTGGTCTACGCGAGCTGGCCGATCGCCCTCCTGCACGGCTTTGGCACGGGCAGCGACGTCAAATCGACTTGGATGTTGGCGATCAGCATCCTCTGCCTGATCGCTGTCGTCGGCGCCGTGCTGGTGCGAGTCGCCGCCGGCTGGCCGCGCCAACTGGGCGTCCGCGGCGCCGCGCTGGGAGGCACGGCGGCATTCACGCTCGGGCTGCTGTTGTGGCTGCCGAGCGGGCCATTGGGCAAAGAATGGGCGCGCCGCTCGGGCACGCCTTCATCGCTGCTTGGGCACAAAACCACGAGCACTGGCGAAGCGAACAGATGATGAGCACGACAAGCACAGCCGAGATAGACCTCGAGCAGACGAATGCTGCGCAGGAAGCCCAGAACAACAGCGGTGCGGCCGGATTGCCACGACTACTCGAGGGTGTGCCGGCGCACGGGGCGATGTCGCTGCAAGCCCATCTCGACATCCACGGCGAGCCGCCCCCTGCACGGCGGCGCGACCGCAGGGGGGCGGCTGCCCTGATCGATCAGATCGAGCAGGCCGGGCTTGGCGGGCGCGGCGGCGCCGGCTTCCCGCTGGCCCAGAAGATGCGTGGGGTCGCCGAAGGCAAAGGCAAGCCGATCGTCGTGGTCAACGCCACCGAGGGCGAGCCGGCCAGCCTGAAGGACAGGACGCTACTTGAGACCCTGCCGCACCTGGTGCTAGACGGAGCCACCTTGGCAGCGCGCGCGATCGGGGCCGACGAGGCGATTCTGTGCTTGTGCGAGTCTTCGGGCACCGCCCAGGAACGCGCGGCCGCCGCTATCGCCGAACGCGAGCAACTGCAGGGACATTGGGCGCGGGTCGCGCTTGCCACCGCTCCCGAGGGATACGTCTCCGGTCAAGAGTCAGCGCTGGTCAGCCATCTGAACGGTGGTGAAGCCAAGCCGACATTCACGCCGCCGGCGCCCTACGAACGCGGCGTGCGCAGGCGGCCCACGCTGGTCAGCAACGCCGAGACGCTGGCGCACGTCGCGCTGATCGCCCGTCACGGTGCACGCTGGTTTCGGGGGCTCGGCCTCAGCGAGCAACCCGGCTCAACCTTGATCACGCTGAGCGGCCCGCTGGCCTACCCAGGCGTGTATGAGGTCGAGTTCGGCGCTTCGCTTGCCTCCTTGATCGAAGCGGCCGGCGGCATGAAGGCGCGCGTGCGCGGCGCGCTGTTCGGCGGCTATGCCGGAACCTGGATCGAGGCCTCGGCGTTGTCCGGGTTGGCTCTGTCTAACCCCCATCTCGCGCCCTACGGCTCCACACTCGGTGCCGGCGTCGTCGCGCTGCTCTCCGAGCAGGCCTGCCCGGTTGCCGAAGTCACACGCGTGACGCGCTGGCTTGAGCGACAAAGCGTCGGTCAGTGCGGCCCCTGCGTACATGGTTTGGCCGCCCTCGCCGACGCCTTCGAGCAGGCCATGCACGGCGACGTCCAGGCACGCGAGGCGGCCGCGCGGATCGAGCACCTCTCGGGCCTGGTCTCAAGACGCGGCGCCTGCGGACATCCTGACGGCACCGCGCGCTTTGCGATCAGCGGACTGGAAGTGTTCGCAGCCGAGTTCGCCGACCACGCCAAGCACGGCACCTGCGACGCCTGTGCCCGCGCGCCGGAGCTGCCGCTACCGGCACGGGCTCCTATCGCCAGGACCACCACCTGATGGCTGAACGAGTGCGCGTCAACCCGATCGCCTGCGAGGCACACGGCATGTGCGCCGAGCTGTTGCCTGAGCGAATCACACTCGACGAGTGGGGCTACCCGATCGTCGATGAGCGCCCGCTGCCGGGTGAGCTGGCTGCGCACGCCCAGCGCGCGGCCCAAGCTTGCCCGACGTTCGCGCTGCTGGTCGAGCGCGAGCGGGGGCGCTAGTCGCTACCAAACGGTCCCCCGCGGATCGAACGCACGCAGCGTCTGATCGCGGGTAACCAGTTCCGCACCCGCAACATGCGCGGTGCTGTAGACGATCCGATCCGCGGGATCCCCGTGAAACCCGCTTCTTCCTAGCAGCGCCGCGCGCACGGCAACCGTGCTCGTCAACGGCAGCGGCTGAACGCGAACGTCGGCGAGGGCTTGACTCACCCAAGTCTCGACGCCGCGATCGAGTTCAATGCGCCCGGCCTCCACCAGCATCGCGACCTCCCAGCAGCTGATCGTCGCAACGCCGATCGCGTCAGACGCGTCGATCGCATCGTGAGCCGCGGCGCTGAGCTTGTCCGGCGCCGCTGTCCACCACAGCCATGCGTGGGTATCGAGCACAATCAAGGCGAATCCGCGTCCCAACGCTCAGGCAGCGGCATCAGCAGATCGTCGTCGGAGACGTTGAACCTGACGCTTCCCCTCAGCGAGTCCGGCGCTTGCACCGGTCCGACCACCGCCACCGGCTTTCCCCGCTTGGTGACTACTAGCGAGTCGCCGGCTTCGGCCACTCCATCGAGCAGCGCCAGACACTCGGCCTTGAAGCGCGTAGCTGTGATCGTCTTAGGCATGTGACCATCTTACCATAGTCACATGGTCAGAGACTCAGCGCGTGCGTCGCCGCAAGCCCCGCCCACGCGCCATACGGAGCAAAGAACTCGCGCACCTGCTGTTCCGATGCGCACGCCTTCGGGTCACCGCCTGAGAGCCGTCGTCCCACGTACTTGATCAGGCCAAGATCGCCGGCCGGCAGCTGATCGTGGCGGCCCTGGCCCTTGAGCGCGAGCATCTCGACCGTCCACGGCCCCACCCCTGAAATAGCT
>DASTPN010000227.1:0-4117 GCA_035719985.1 Solirubrobacteraceae bacterium
GTGCCTACGGGCGTGTCAGCAACGGCAAGCCCGCTGGCAAGGCGTTGATGGAGGATCGCAAGCTCCAGCGTGAGCTGGCCGAAGCGGCCAATGCGCTCAAGGAAGCCTCCCAGGCTATCCGCCAGCCCCCCGCGAAGGCCAAGCGCAAAGGCGGCCTCGGTCGCACCTTGCTGCTGCTCGTCGTTGGCGCCGCTCTCGCGCTGGCGCTCAGCGAAGACCTGCGCTCGAAGGTGCTCGACCTGCTCTTCGGAGCCGAGGAGGAATTCGACTACAGCTCCACGACGATGCCCTCTCAGGCCGCGCCTACGCCGGAGAGCGCTACCGCCGCGTGAGCGCGAGCACGAGCACAACCCCGGCGCCGGCGACCAAGGGGCTGTCGGGCGAGAAGGCACGGCGCATCGTCGAGGCGATGCGCCACAGCGTCGCGCGTCGTGGCGCCGCCGGCTCGACCTTCGACCACGTCTCGCGCGAGGCCGGCGTCTCGCGCGGGCTGCTGCACTACTACTTCGGCACTAAGGAGCAGCTGCTGGTCGAGGCGGCCCGCCGTGACTGCGAGCTGCGCATCGAAGCGCTCGAGCAGCGGCTGGCTGGCGCGCAGACCGCGGATGACTTTGTCGCGCTGCTGGCTGAGAACCTGCAGGAGACGATCCACGAGGACCCCGACTTCGTCACGCTCGTGTTCGAGCTGTTCACGCTTTCGCGTCGCAACGAGGACATCGCTGTCGAGTACGCGCGCTTGGTGCGGCTCACGCGTGAGCGACTAGCGGGGATGCTCGCCGCCGCCCAGGCCGAGGGCGTGCTGCAGCTACACGCCGAGCCTGAGGCGATCGCCGACATCCTCTTCTCGCTTGGCGACGGTTTTTCGCTGCGCATGATCGCCGAGCCCGAGCGCGACTTCTCAGAGACGATCCGCGCGGGCATCGAGTGCGCGCGCTCGCTGGTCGCTGACTGAGCGCTCGCTAGGGGCCGCACGTAGGCCCCCTTATAATTGGTGTCGATGCCGATCTACGAGTACAGACGCCCCGACGGCAGCACCTTTGAGCTGGTGCAGTCATTCAGCGACGACGCGTTGACCCAGGATCCCGAGACCGGCGACCCAGTCGAACGCGTTCTGCACGCGCCCGCCGTCCATTTCAAGGGCAAAGGCTTCTACAACACCGACTACGGCACTCGCAAACGCCAGCGCGAGGACTCCTCGGCCAAGGCAGAGTCGAAAACCGAGTCGGAGTCGAAGAACGAGTCAAAGAAAGAGGACTCGGCCAAACCCGCTGAGAAAGCGGACGCCAAACCGGCGCAGAAGCCGGCCGTGGCGGCGGCCAAAGAGTCAGCCGGCTAGGAAGCGCGCCGCGGCCGCGCGCCGTTCGGCTTCTGAGACGCTCAGACCGGACTCCCCGTCGGGCAACGTGACTGCGCCTGAGGGGCGCAGGATCCTGGTCGCTGGAGTGCCGCTCACCGCAAGCGCCCCGAACAGGCCGAGCAAGGTTGGGCCGCTCATGTCCGAGATGATCGCCGGCGGCGCGTTCCAGGCGATCAACGGCAGGCGGATGAAGCTGGAGAACGACTCCAGTCGCGACTTCATCGCATTGAACAGCGCCTGTTGGTGTTCCTCGCGCTGGATGTCGGTCTCGCTGGGTTTGCAAAGGTTCTCGCGCGTGCGCGCCAGGGCGAGCGCCTGCTTGCCGTCGAGGCGGTGCGTGCCGGCAGGTAGGTGCAGCGTGTAGCCGCCTTGGCTTGCGCCGCCGTCGATGCGTGAGATCACGCAGCTGCCGGTGTAGTCGACGCCGCCCATCGAGTCGATCAGCTGTGGGAAGTTTTCAAAGTTGACTTCGACCAGATGGTTGATCGGAATGTTCAGCAGTTCTTCGACCACCCTGATCGACAGCGCCGGCCCACCGAAGGCATAGGCGGCGTTGATCTTCTGCTCGCCGTGGCCCGGGATCTCGACGACGGTGTCGCGCGGGATCGAAAGCCGCGCCGAATGCCCGCCGCCGGTGCGGATCAACATGATCGTGTCCGAGCGGCTCGGACCGGAGGTGTTGGCACCCGGTTCCTTGCTGCCCTTCGGACGGCGGTCTGACCCGAGCACGAGGATATTGTTGGGCGAGGTCAGCGGAAAGCCGGCGGGCTTGAGCGTGGCGGCGACGTCGGAGGGCGGGGAAGTGCGCTCGAAGTGGGCGCTGAGCAGGAACAGGGCGAGTGAGAGCACGAACCAGCCGACGATCAGCGCCAGTAGGCCGAGGATGACGCGCTTTGGCGTGATGCGATTGCCCCAGTTCCGGGTGCTTGAGCGCGGTGACTCGCCTGGGCGTCGGGGGCGTCGGGGCGAGCGCAGTTCGCCTGCGAGATCGTCCGTGGTCTGCGTCCGCGAGCGCCGCGAGAGGCGTGGAGCGGCGCGGTAGCGCGTGTAGTGGGGGCGGTCGGCCGGGTCGCGAGGCATGGACGGGACCTATATTTGCCGCATGAGCGGCGGGGAGGAGGCAGTTGCAAGCGATCTGGCGCCGCCGCTTTGCGGTCGACTGATCGTCTGCCCCACTCCGATTGGCAACCTGCGCGACGTCACATTGAGGGTGCTCGACGTGTTGCGTGAGGCTGACGTGATCGCCTGTGAGGACACGCGCCGCACCCGTGTACTGCTTGATCGCTATGAGATCGAGACGCGGCTGGTGAGCTTTCACGAGCACAACGAACGTCGACGTGTCCATGAGCTGATCGAGCGGATCGGGGCTGGCCAGACAATCGCGCTCGTCTCCGACGCCGGTATGCCCGTCGTCTCTGACCCCGGCTTCCTGCTTGTGCGCGATTGCATCGAGGCCGATGTCCCGGTCGAAGTGCTGCCAGGCGCGAGCGCCGTGCCGGTTGCCCTGGTCGCCTCGGGCCTGCCTGCCGATCGCTGGTGCTTCGTAGGCTTCCTTCCCCGCAAGCGCGGTCAGCGCGAGCGTCTGCTCACCGAGGCCATACAGACGTTGGTTGCCTTTGAATCGCCGCATCGCCTGTCGGCGACACTGGACATGCTCGCGGCGTTCGAGCCTGGACGGCCGGTGGCCGTCTGCCGAGAGCTGACCAAGCTGCACGAGGAAATCGCGCGCGGGACGGCGGCCGAGTTGGCCGAGCGCTATCGCGAGCGTCCGGCCAAGGGAGAGGTGGTGCTCGTGATCGGCCCGGCCGGCAGCGGCGAGTAGCCTTGGGGCGCAGTGAGCTTCTACATCACCACTCCCATCTACTACGTCAACGCAGCGCCGCATCTGGGTCACGCTTACACGACGATCGCCGCCGACGTTCTCGCTCGTCACCACCGTCAGCGCGGCGAAGAGGTCTTCTTCCTGACCGGCACTGACGAGCACGGCGAGCCCGTCGCCGATGCGGCGCACGCACTGGGGATCGAGCCCCAGGAGTTGGCTGACCGCAACTCCGAGCGCTTTCGGGCGCTGGCGCCGCAGATCGGTGCCTCCAACGACTTCTTCATTCGCACCACCGATTCGCAGCACATGCGCGTGGTGCAGGAGATCCTCACGAAGGTAAAGGACAACGGCCATGTCTACATGGGGACATATGAGGGGTGGTACTGCCCCAAGTGCGCGGACTTCAAGGCTGAGAATGAAGTAGACGAGGATGAGCGCTGTCCGATTCACCACATCGCGCTCACTCGCGAGCAGGAGGACAACTATTTCTTTGCGCTGTCGTCGTTCCAGGAGCCGCTGGAACGCCTGTACGCCGAGCAGGAGGATTGGGTTGCGCCGCGCACCAGGTACAACGAGGCGCTCTCGTTCATCAAGTCGGGCTTGCGCGACGTGCCGCTCACGCGCCACAAGCTGACCTGGGGTGTGCCCGTGCCGTGGGACAAAGAGCACGTCTTCTACGTGTGGTTTGACGCGCTGCTGAACTACTATTCGGCGCTGGCGTACGCCCGGCCAGGGGAGGATTTGACCGATGCGTTCTGGCCCGCCGATGTGCACCTGATCGCCAAGGACATCCTGCGCTTTCACACGGTCTACTGGCCGGCGCTGCTGATGGCGGCCGGGATCGAGTTGCCGCGCAAGGTGTTCGTGCACGGCTATCTGCTGATGGACGGCGAGAAGATGAGCAAGTCGCTTGGCAACGTGCTCGACCCATTTGAGGT
>DASTPN010000228.1:0-9414 GCA_035719985.1 Solirubrobacteraceae bacterium
AGCAGTGTTGTTTCGTTGGCGCCGAGCTGTTTGAGTAGTTCCTCTTTGGGTTTTTCCCCAAGCGCGGCCGCCCAGATTGCGCTGAAGATAAAGAACGCGACGTAGAGCCCCACCACGACCAGCGCTATCTGCCACCACCGCTCGCGCGCTGGCCTCAGCCCCAGCTGCCAAGAGCGCACGACACGTCCGCCCATCTGAGCGAACAGGACTGCGGTCAGAACGAACATTGCATCCTGAACCATCGTGTCGGCGAGCTCCAGACCTGCAGGCGTGTGGGCCGAGCTGACTTTCACCCCGGCCAGCACCGCCGGGATGTCTACAACCAGTCCCCCTACGGCTGCAAGCACGAGCGCCGCGACCAGCGCCACGGGCCCGCTCCACGCAGGCCAGTCGTTGGGCGGCAGTCCCGCCGGCCTGGCTGACGCGCTCACGCCACCCAATGCCAGGTGGAGAACTCGGCGGAGAAAAACGCGAGCCCCAAGGCGGAGATGACCAATACCGCACGCGTGAGCCGCGGCCTTGACACGAGGCGCACGGCAAGCCAGATGTTCAGCGGAAACAGGACCAACAGAAAGCGCGGCAGCGACATCAGCGGTTGTGAGGCCACAGGGTAGGAGAGTGGCAGCGCCAGCGCGCCGAGTAGATATGCGCCGTAGGCAAACGGGAGCAGACGCAACACGCCGACGAGCGCCACAGCGCCTGCGACCAAGAAGGCGAACAGCATCAGGTTGTGTCCCGCCGCGATCGTCGGACTAGCGCCGGAGAGAGGGAAGTAGACGTGAGTGCGCTGGAAGGAAAGCAGCTGTCGCGCTCCCTGCCAAGCAGCCTTCAACCCGTCCCAGACACCGCCGTAGGGCCCGGCGAAATGCCGGCTCCAGCCCGCCTGAGCGCTGAACGGGGAGAGCGCGTCGCCGCCGGCGAGTGCGAGGTGCGCCATGTACAGAACGACGCCGGTCGGCACCAACACGATCCAAAGAGAATCGGCGCGCAGTCTGTAGCGTGGGCGCAGACGTTCAAATACGGCTGCCCATTTTCCGCCCACGTTCGTGCTCTGCGGGACACCAGACGAGACTGCGTGCTCGCGTTCAGGCGCTCGATCCTCACGCGGGCCGTATAGATACAGCAACGCCAGCGGCAGGGCGAGCACGATGCCGGTACTGCGGGTTGCCGCGGCCAGCGCCGCACAGCTAGCGGCAAGTCCCCAGCGCCCGCGCCGAGCGCACAGGAAGACACCGACCGAGAGTGCCAGGTACAGCGACTCGCTGTACACGGCAGAGAAGAAGAAGGCCATTGGCCCAAGCGCGCAGGTCAGCACGGTCAGCCGGGCGACATCGCGGCTACGACCTGGACTCATCCGCGCCATTTCCAGTGTGCTCAGACGATGCAGCCCGTACAGCCCAAACGCTAGAGCGCACACAGACAGCAGCACACCGGCCAGGACCGCCGGCACCCCCACATCCGAGATGGCGCGTAGTCCGAGTGGATAGAGCGGAAAGAACGCGGTGCGCGATGCGGTGAAAGCCCCTAGGTCGGGGCGATAGCCGTAATGAGCGATCGTCAGATACCAGGCGGAATCCCAGCGCGCCGCGGGCGCGGCCAGCACATCGCCGAGCCGACCGAAGCCGCTCATCAGGCCGGGCGGGTCAAACGCATGGCGCAGCGGACCGAACCCGAGCGTCGCCACAGTGCCTGCGCCCGCGACCCAGACGAGCAGCCGCGAGACCCACAAAGCCCGCCAAACGTCGCGCAGCGCGTCCCTGCGTACGCCGTCAGCGCGCAAACGCTCAAGCGGCGTGGAGAACGGTCGGCCCGCCCGAGTCTGAGCAGCCCCCGTCAGGGTGCTGCTGGGCTCTGCGACGACGGTCTCGGCGAAATCGGGGCTCATCTGGCGAGGTGCGGAGAAGCCGTGACTACCCGCGTGTGCTGCAGGAAATCACAACTCGGGGCGGTACAGTCACCTGCGAGGAGCGAGCGCCACAGACAGATGTCACGACAAGCTAGACAACGCCGCCAACGCCAGCGACGGTCGGGCCCTTCGCGCCTGGTCTTCGTCGGCCTGCTCGGGGTGCTAGGCGCGATCCTGCTGGGCGCGATCGTCAGCGTCGGTTATGTACTCTCCGTCGCCCAATCCGCTCCCAGCTTGAACCAGTTGACGCCAAAGCTCGCCGGCGCCACCTCACAGGTATATGCAGCCAACGGCACGCGCCTTGGTTTCATCCAGTCAGACGTCCTGCGCTCACCGATCACCACGGCACAGATGCCGCGGCGCCTGCGCGAAGCGACAGTCGCTATCGAGGACCAGCGCTTCTACAAGAACAACGGCGTCGACCTGACCGGAATCTTCCGCTCGGCGATCAAGGACGTCGTTCACGGCCAGGCACTACAAGGCGCCTCGACGATCACGATGCAACTCATGCGCAACATGTACCTCGGCAGCGACACCCACTCGTTCAAGCAAAAGGTCGACGAGGCGAAGCTCGCGATCGAATTCAACAAAAACCACTCCAAGAAGGCGATCCTCACCGATTATCTAAATAGCGTCGCTTATGGCACCGTCGGCGGCCAGACCGCACTAGGCGTGCAGGCCGCCTCGAGAATCTTCTTCGACAAGAGCGCTTACCAGTTGAATCTGCAACAAGCAGCCCTGCTGGCAGGCCTGCCCCAGGCTCCCTCTGAGTACAACCCGTTTCTCTACCCAGCCGCGGCTCGCCAGCGCCGCAACGAGGTGCTGGCCAAGATGGCTGAACTTCACGACATCCCCAAGGCAGTGGCAGCGGCGGCGCAGCGGGCGGCGCTCGAAGTGAGGCACAGCAGCTATTACACCCGTCGCCAGGAGAGTTTCTTCTTTGAATATGTGCGCAAAGAGCTCGTCCATCGCTACGGCCTGAACACGGTCGAGCAGGGTGGCCTGAAGGTCTATACGACAATCAACCTGTCGATGCAGGCAAAGGCCCGCAAAGCGATCGCCGAGGTCCTCAACGAGGAAGGGGACCCCGCTTCGGCGATCGTGACGATCGACCCACACAACGGTTACATCGACGCGATGGCCGAGTCAGAGAGCTACGACCAGTCCCAGTACAACCTCGCCTCCCAGGGTCACCGCCAGCCGGGCTCGACCTTCAAGGCGATCGTGCTCGCCGACGCGCTGGCGCGGGGAGTGGACCCGAACAGCACCTATTACGTCTCGCACACACTGCCTGCCGGCTGGCTGCCCGGCTATCCCGAATACGAAGTGAAAACTTTCGAGAACACGTCCTCGAACAAGTCGATCAACCTGGTCAACGCGACGCTCGCCTCGGATAACACCGTCTACGCCCAGCTGGCCGCCGACCTTGGCGAGGAAACCGTGACGCAGATGGCCTACAAGCTCGGCGTGCGCGAGCACCTCAAAAGCACGGCCGGCGAGGCGTTGGGCGGTTTGACGGTTGGTGTGAGCCCGCTGGAAATGTCCGATGTGTACGCGACGCTAGCCGACGGTGGCTGGCGCAACCGTCCGATCGCGATCACGAAGGTGGCGTTCCCCAATGGACGCGTCGACTCCAGTTGGGGACGACCGCACAGGGTGAAGGCGGTCTCCGACGGCGTGACCGCCGAGGAGACGAACATTCTGCACCAGAATGTGCTCGGCGGCACCGCAACGCGCTCGGCCATCACCTGCCCCACCGCCGCCAAGACCGGCACCACCAGCGATCTCAAGGACGCGTGGCTTGACGGATACACGCCCAACTACTCCACCGTCGTGTGGATGGGCTACCCGAACAAGAACATCCCGATGACCGACGTCCACGGCGAGCCCCAACAGGGCGGCTATCTGCCGGCGGAAATCTGGCACGCGTACATGGCGGCCGTGACAGAAGGCGAATCGTGTACGGAATTCCCCGCTCCGAAGGAACAAATCTCCTACCAGCCTTTCTTTGGCAAGTATGAGAGCGCAGGCGCTTCAAGTTCGAGCGAATCCGAAAACGAAAGCGAAAGCGAAAAGAACGCAACCGGCCACTCCCCTTCACATACTCCGGCCGCGGGCAACGAACACCCAGGCGAACACACACCGCAAACGCCCGCACCGGCGCCGCGGGAACCGACTGCACCGCCTGTCAAAGAACCTTCCCCAACCGTCGGCGGCGCCGGCGGAGCCGAACCGCCCAAGCACTAAGCGAGCCCGAGCTGTGGGGAGGGCCCCGCCATCGCTCGGCGAGATTGGTAGCGTGACGGGCAGGGTTAGGAAGAAATCTGGGCAAATAGCCCCCAAACAAGAGAGAACACAAGTGGCAAAGGAAGACAAGGTCGAATTCGAGGGCGAGGTGATCGAGGCTCTGCCGAACGCCATGTTCCGGGTAAAGCTCGATAACGACCATGTCGTGCTTGGGCATGTGGCGGGCAAGATGCGCCGCTTCCGGATCCGCATCCTCCCCGGCGATCGAGTTCGCTGCGAGCTCTCGCCGTATGACCTCGACCGCGCGCGGATCGTCTACCGCCACCGCTGAGCCAACCCAGTTTTGCAGTCCGCAGTCCGCAAACCCCAACTGGCATAGCCGAGCTCTCCCTAATCGACTCAATCGCGGCCGCGCTGGGGCAACGCGGAGGTCGGCTCGTGCGCGGGATCGGCGATGACGCCTCCGTAGTCAAAGCGCTGAAGCTATGCGTCACTTCGGTCGACACGATCGTCGAGGGAGTGCATTTCAACCTGGATGGCGAGACGAGCTTCGCCGAGATCGGCTGGCGTGCGATGGCGGGGGCGCTCTCTGACATCGCGGCGATGGGCGCGCAAACCGGCGAGGCATACGTCGCGCTTGGCATCCCCTCGCATGTCAGCGAGCGTGGCGCGCTGGATCTAATGCTCGGCGCCGAGGAGTTGGCGGAGCAGACGGCCACGACGATCGCCGGGGGCGACGTCGTCGCCGCCCCAGCTCTGTTCGTCAGCGTGACGATCGTCGGCTGGGCCGAGCGCGACCAGAAGCTGATCGGCCGCGACGCGGCCAGGCCCGGGGATCTGGTTGGAGTCACCGGCACGCTCGGTACTCGCCCGCGGCGCCCGATACCAAAGCTGCGCGAGGCGCGAGCGATCGCGCCGGCTGGAGTGCACGCGATGATCGACCTCTCAGACGGCATCGCCACCGATGCCCTTCACCTCGCACGCGCAAGCGGCGTCACATTGAAGATCGACCTCGACAAGCTGCCAATAGACGAGCGCACGCAGGTAACGGCACGAGAGTTGGGTGTGCCGTCCTGGCAAGCCGCGGCGACTGCGGGCGAAGATTACGAGCTATGTGTGTGCGTACCGCCACGGCGCCTTGAGCGCGTCAACCAGGCCGCTCAGCGGGCAGAGACCCCGATCGCGTGGGTTGGTCGTGTGATCGACGGCGAGCCGGGAGTAATCCTGCGCCACCACGGTGAGCGCCAACAGCTCAGCGGCTACGAGCACCGCTGGTAGGGCACCGCCCGCATCAGCCGCATCGAGCCTGATTCGCTCTCGCTCAATGATGCAAAGCCGACTCGGTGCCGCCGAGCGATCCGGGCCCGGCGTAGCTAAGCGGCCCGCGTGTGGAGATCTCGAGCCGCTCGAGCGGCTCGACCCGCTCACTGCCCCGGTCGGCCAACACGAGCGCCAGCAGGGAAAACAAACTTCCCAGCGCGAGGCTCCACAACAGGGCTGAGAACAGCCCGAGCTGCCCGCCCGCCAGCGCCAAGATGACGCTCTCTGCCAGGGCAATTGGAGCAAGTCCCAGCTCACGAGCGACTACGAACAGCAGCGCCGCCAGCGGCAATAGCGCTACGCCGAGCGCCAGCAGCGAGAGCGCCCGCGGCCGCGAGTCGGCGGCAAGCAGGCCGAGGTGCGCAGCCGGCACCAGCAACAGCCCCGCGAATGGGTCGATCAGCCAAGCCAGCAGAGCCACAGCCAGGAGCACCAGCATCGCCGACAATCCCGTGGCGTCAGGGTCGGGGCGAGACGCAAATCCAAAGCGGCGCAGGAGCGCCGGCCGCGCCAACGTCATCGCCCCCAGCACGAGCAGCGTGGCGACCAGCGCAACCGGCGCGCCGGCAACGGCAGAGATACCAGTGACTGAGAGCTCGGCGCTCGGGGCCGAGAGGATCCCAAGCGCACCGAGCGCGGCGACGAACAGCGCCGCCACCAGGAACGGAAGCGCTCCGCACAGCCCCCACAGCAGCCCACGCGCCAGCGGCGCGCGGCGCCGGCGCAGCCGCGCGAAGGCATCGACGCAAACGACCAGCGGCGCCAACAGAGCCGCCAGCACGAGCAGTCGGATCGCCCACTCCGGCAACGCCCGCGCTCCAAGCTCCAGGCGCGTGCTCGGCGCATGTGCGATATCGGGCCCTTCGTCAAGCGCATAAATGGCGGCCAGCACGGCGCGACCGAAGTTCGACAGCCGCGACTCGCTTACCAGAGTCCCCGTCACCGGCCCCCGTGGCCCGCTGACCTGCACCGTTACCGCCGGGATCGCCGCGTCATTGAGCGGCGCCTGTTCCCCGAGCGCAAGCGGCTGCGCCAGCTGCGCCACCTGCGCACTGAGCCCGACGCTGCCGGGATCGGTCCCGACCTCCTGGGAGATAGTCCCCTGGAGCGTCCGCTGCAGGGTGCCCGGCGCAGTGGCCGTGCCGCTCGAGAAGGACAGGACGAATGGCTTGTGCGCTCGATCGCCGGCCAGATCGCCGAGCACGATCGCCGCGTCCGGCGCGGTGCGCAGATGAGCGGCGTAGTAGGCAGCTCCAGCATTTCCCTCGCTACCGCCGCTGGTTGAGACGAGCACGACTGTGCGCTTGGTCTCACTTTGGGCAAAGACACGTGCCAGCTCCAATAGAGCCGCAGTACCCGAGAGCTCGGCCGCTGAGCCGCGCTGGACCGCGTCGCGGTGGGCGATGATCGCGATCGGCCGCTCGCCGCTCGAGCCCGGACGCACAGCGATCACGTCGGTTAGCGTGCGCTGTCCTTCAGCGGTGCGCGCACTGAAGCTGTGAGTCGAGACCCGAAAGCCACCGCCTGCCGCGCCGGCGAGTCCGCGCAGGCTCCCGGCCACATCTGCCGCCAACCCTTGGTCGCCCGCACTGCCGGGCTTGCGATCGGGATAGGCGCTCAGCAACTGGCGCAGCGTCGCGTACGCGCGCCCCCCGTCGAAGGCGTCTGGCGCCAACGTCGAATGCAGCGGCGCAGCGGCGCCGGTGAGCGAGAACCCCACGATCACCACAACGAGCAGCAGCGGAGCGAGCGCCGCGCGGTAGATGCGGCCGTCGAACATCTGCCCAGACCATAGCCCGAGCAGCGGCTTCCGCGGCGACCCTAGGTATCGTGCGGTCCGCCCGTGCTTCAGCCCGTCGCCACAGGACACAAGTCGCTCGCCGACTACACGCATATTTGCGGCCGCGAGCTGATCGAGGAAATCAAGTCGTTGGCCGAGCCGCTAAAGGGCAAGCGGGTCGTGCACGTCTCCGCCACCGCTTTCGGCGGGGGGGTCTCGGAGATCCTCTACACACTCGTGCCGCTGATGCGCGACGTGGGCCTTGACTGCGAGTGGCAGGTGATCTATGGCCGTGAGGAGTTCTTCAACGCCACCAAGCTGATGCACAACGCGCTGCAGGGCAACCCGCAGGACCTCGACGAGGAGCAGTGGCGCACCTGGGAGCAGTACAACGAGATGAACGCGCGCGAGCTAGCCGACGGCTGGGACGTCTGCCTGATCCACGACCCCCAGCCTGCGGGCCTGTTCAAGCTCGTGCCCGAGAAGGCCGCCGGCTGGGTATGGCGCTGCCACATCGACCTCTCGACCCCCAACCCAGCGACGATCGAGCGTCTGCGCCCGTTCATCGCCGACTATCCCCAGTCGCTCTTTCATATGCGCGACTACGTGCCTGCCGGCATGCATGGCAACGTCAACATCGTCCCGCCGGCGATCGACCCGTTGATGCCCAAGAACATGGCGCTCTCCCCCGAAGACGCCTCATACGTCTGCGAGCAGTTCGGCATCGACATCGACCGTCCGCTGATCTGCCAGGTCTCGCGCTTCGACCCGTGGAAGGACCCGCTCGGCGTCATCGACGCGTACCGGATCGCCAAGGAGCAGGTCCCGGACGTGCAGCTCGCGCTCGTGGGCTCGATGGCCACCGACGACCCGGAAGGTTGGGACTTCTTCAACTCGACGATCGCGCACGCGGACGGCGATCCGGACATCCACATCCTCAACAACTTCAACAACGTCGGCGCGATCGAGGTCAACGCCTTCCAGTCCCACGCGGACGTGCTGATGCAGAAGAGCACCCGCGAGGGGTTCGGGCTGACGGTGTCCGAGGCGCTGTGGAAGGGCCGCCCGTTCATCGGCGGCAACGTCGGCGGGATCCCGCTCCAGGTCGTCGACGGCGAGTCGGGCTTCCTGGTCTGCTCGGTCCAGGAGTGCGCTGACCGCACCCTCGAGATCCTCGGGGACCCGGGGCTCGGCAAGCAGCTCGGCCGCCACGGCAAGGAGCACGTGCGCCAGCATTTCCTCACGCCGCGCTACCTGCGCGACTATCTACGCATATTCACCGACAGAGCGTGAGCCCATGCCCTCCGACGCCCCTCTCGTCCTCGTCTCGAACCGCGGCCCGGTCACCTTCGACGACGACGGCGGCGAGTACCGCGTGCGGCTCGTGGCCTCCGACCCGGAGGCCTACGACCGCTTCTACAACGTCTTCGCCAACCCGATGCTGTGGTTCATCCAGCACTACCTCTGGGACCTCAGCAACGCGCCGGACATCCGCCGCCACGAGGTCGAGGCATTCGAGTTCGGCTACAACGTCGTCAACGAGGACCTCGCGCGGGCGGTGCTCGAGGAGATCGACGGGCAGCCCGAGCCGGTGGTGATGGTCCACGACTACCACCTGTACACGCTGCCGGGGCTGGTGCGGCGCGAACGCCCGGACGCGTTCCTGCACCACTTCATCCACATCCCGTGGACCCAGCCCGACGCCTGGCGCGTGCTGCCCAACCAGATCCGCCACGAGCTCTACCTCGGGCTCCTCAGCAACGACATCATCGGGTTCCACACCCGGGCCTACCGGCGCAACTTCCTCCAATGCTGCCGCGACCTGATGGATCTCGAGGTCGACTTCGAGCGCGGCGTCGTGCACGTCGGCGACCGCGAGGTCTGGGTGCGCGCCTATCCGCTTCCGATCGACGCCGCGGCCACGCGGACCGTCGCGGGGCGGCCGCGCACGCAGGAGTTCGAGGGCGAGCTGCTGCGACGCCGGCGCGATCACCTGCTGCTCCGCGTCGACCGCGCAGACCTCTCGAAGAACGTCCTGCGCGGCTTCACCGCCTTCGACACCTTCCTCAGCCAGCACCCGGAGTTCCGGGAAGAGGTCACCTTCATCGCCCATCTGCAGCCCTCGCGCCAGGACGTGCCCGAGTACGCGGAGTACCTGGAG
>DASTPN010000229.1:0-22350 GCA_035719985.1 Solirubrobacteraceae bacterium
AGCGCCATCCGGGCGCGGTGCGCGGGCTCGTCCTGGTCGATGCGGCGGCAGGCGAATGTTCGCGCCACGACGGCTTTCTCGTTCGCGCTCAGGCGCACCTGGTCAAAGTGCTGGAGGCGCCGGCGATCGCGCAGGTCGCCGACGTCACGTTCTCGCAGCTGCTGCGCACGGCAAGCTCCGCGCCGCAGGAGGACGAAGCGTTCTCGCCGGCACCGGTCAACCCGCGCCATCGCCACCGCGTGCTTGCGATCAACCTCAAGCACGGCAACCTGGAGGCCTACGCGGGCGAGGTTCTGGCCGCCAACCGGGAAATCGGCAAGGTCAATGCAGGGATGGCGGGCGTGCGCACAGCGACGATCGTGATCCAGGGAGCGGGCGACAAGCTGGTCAAGCCGCAGTGTGGCCGCAGCATTGCCGCCACCGTTCACGGCGCCCATCTGGAGATCGTGCCGGGCGGTCACATGGCCCCGTACACGCACCCGGCCACGGTGGCCGCGGCGGCGATGTTGCTCGCGCGCTGAGCGCTCTACGGCGCTAGCTGCGCCCAGTTTGGGTTAAGCAGCGGATCGCTCCCTTCGGCCAACGCTGGGCGATAGCCGCCGACGAAGAGCTCGGTGAGGCTCGTGCCGTGGGCGCCTGCCCCCATCGCAACCGGTTCTTCAAAGCGCGCGAGGATGTTTTGCCGGTGTCCCCAACATCCCGGTTCGCCCGCCCGGGCACAGTCGCTGTTGCCGGAGCCTGGACCGTCGTCGTACATCCACAGGAAGTCGGCGAACAGGGGAGAGCGGACGCCACCGACCCAGTTGCTACCCCAGGAGTAGTCGCCCGGCCCAAGCGGGTCCTGTTCGGTGATTGCCGCGGCGTGGGCGGCCGCGTCGAGTTGGCCCGTCAGCCCGAGCGCGGGCGCCAATCCGCGCTGGACGCGCTCGCCGTCGCTGACCGCCAGCAACTGCTCTGCTCTTGAGAGCTTGGCAAAGCCTCGTGGCAGCGACAGCGGCGCAAGCCCTTCGCGACGGTGCGCCCGAGCAATGTCCGCTCTGGCATGCGCTTCGCAACTATGCCTGCCGCCATTTGGCATTAGGCACGCGTGCAGAGTGCCGCGGCTCGGGGCGAGATTATGTGACGGATTGGCGAGGTTACCCGCCGCGGCTGAGGCAATGGCCAGTGCGAGACCGGCCGACAATAGGGTGGTGGCTAGGAGGCGGCGCAGCACGTCTCCACGTTAGCTTGGGCGCAGCTTCAGGCGATCGCGTCGGCGGGCAGCCCACCGTTGCTGTGCCCGTTGCCGGCACCCGGCGCCGCCGGCTCTCCGGTCTCGATCGAGCCGGCAACGGTGCAGTCCCACCAGCCGTAGAGCACAGGTACCTGGTACCAGCTGGAGTGCTGGACGCGGAACTCGATCATCTCCGGCCCGTGCCAGAAGCGTTCCCAGTCCAGGTGATCCTCGAAATCGGCAACCTGCTGAAAGCGGTAGCGATCCTCGCGCGAGCGATAGACGGCGTAGGAGGTGGCGCCGTAGCGAAGCGCGATCGGCGCGATCTCGTTCAGCGCTGCTTCAAGGCCCTCCTTGCGAAAGCCCGTCGCATACCAGGGGACGATCACCGTGCCGGCCATCTCAACCTCCAACCTCGGCGTGTATGGCTCCTGGACCATCGGCGGTCTTGCCTTCCTGTTCGGACTCGGCGCCGACCAGGATCGAGATCTTGCCCAGGTGCTTGTTTTCGAGCATCAACTGGTGCGCTTCGGCGACGCCCTCAAAGCCGAGCGTGCGCCACAGCACAGGACGGATCTGACCTGACTCGATTAGCTCGTTGGCCTTCATGCACTCATACGCGTTGGCAAAGTGCGAACCGAGGATCTCCTTCTGCTTCATCCACAAGTAGCGCACGTCGAAGTCGAGATTGAAGCCGGTAGTGCCGGCGCAGATAACGACCTTGCCAAACGGCTTGACCGTGAAGACGGAGGTGGGGAAGGTCGCCTGCCCGACATGCTCGAAGACGATGTCGGGGGCATCGCCGAGGATCTGCTTTACGCGCTTTGAGAACTCGCGTGAGGTCAGGAAGCGGGCCTTCTCCTCTTCGGGGCTCTCACCGCCCTTGCGCATCATCCCTGAGAACTCCGCCCGGTCGATGTAGTCCACGGCGCCCAGGCGCTTGACCAGCTCCCCCTTCTCGGCGGAGGAGACGACGCCGACGCAGTGCGCGCCGGCGGCCGCGCAGAGCTGTGTCGCGAACACACCGAGACCGCCAGCGGCGCCCCAGATCAGCACGTTCTGACCCGCCTGCAGGTTGCAGCGGGTGATCAGCATGCGGTAGGCGGTGAAGTAGACGAGCCCGTAGGAGGCGGCCTCCGACCAGCTCAGGGCCTGCGGCTTTGGCAGCAGCTGCTGAGCCTGCACCTTCGTGAACTGGGCGAAGGAGCCCCAGGTCGTCTCGTATCCCCAGATCTTCTGCGAGGGGGCCGCCATCGGATCGAGGCCGTGCACCTCGGGGTCCTCGTAGGAGGCCTGGTTGCAGTGCACGACGACCTCGTCGCCGGGCTTCCAGCGCGTGACGCCGGGCCCGACCTTCCAGACGACCCCGGAGGCGTCCGAGCCGCCGATGTGATGACCGAACTCGGGATGGTCGCCGTACTTCATCACCGACACGGGCTTGCCCAGCGCCGCCCACACGTTGTTGTAGTTGACCCCAGCCGCCATCACCCTGACGATCACCTCGAAGGCGGCCGGCTCGGGGACCTCTATCTCCTCCAGCTGGAAGGCGTCCTTCGGTTCGCCCTGACGCTCCTCGCGGATGACCCAGGCGGCCATCGTGTCGGGCAGCTCGCCGGGCTGAGCGTCTACCTTTGATACCTGCTGAAGATCGATTGCCACGTGCTCTTGAACCTCGTGTGTAGGGGGCCGAGGAAGCCTATCCAAACGGCAGCTCGACCACTACCGCGCTCGCACCGTCCGCGCCCAGCTGGACGGTGGCGCCGGGCGCGGCCTCGCGGCGCACGAGCGCCAGCCCGATCGGGCCGTTCTTGGGGGAAAGCACGGCGCTGCCCAAGTGGCCGACCGCGCGCTCGCCTAGATGCAGCTCGGCGCCGGGCGGAGTGGGCCACAAGAGACGCAGGCCGCGCAGATGGCGGTTGGGTTTGCCCTTGTAGTGCAGGCGCGCGACGGTCTCCTGTCCGACGTAGCACCCCTTGGTGAAGCTGACCGCCCGCTCGTTCAGCCCGGCCTCCTGGGGGATGGTGCTCGCGTCCATGTCGATGCCGTACCGAGGCCGCCCAGACTCAACGCGGAGGATCTCGGCGGCAGACTCGCTGACAGGAACTGCTCCGGCGTTCTCCAGCGCTTCGCGCACCACCTCGATCCCAGCGGAGTCCAACAGCACATCGACGCCGAGGTCGGTGCGAATCAGCCGCACGATCGTGCCGGCGATCGTGTCGGGCATGTGGTCGTGCTCTCGGTCGGGTAGCTCGGCGCTGGTCTGTCCGGCGGCGCTGGTCTGTCCGCTCCGCGTTGTGCCTCCGTCGTCTCTGGCCGCGCGCAGCACTTCCTCCGCGCCGGGTCCGACCAGTGAGAGCAGTGAGCTCTCCAGCGTGCGCTTGTGCAGTTCCACGCGGTAGCCGACCTTGAAGCGCCTGATCATGTCGAACAGCGCCTGCAGCGCCATTCGCTCAGTGTCCAGAAGCAGCTCGTCTGGCGCGGCACCCGGCTCGCCGGCGGCAAGGATGCGCAGGTCGCCGAGCATCTTGCCCTTGTGAGTGAGGAACGCCGCATAGCGCCCTTGGCCTGGCACGAGGTCGAGCAGCTCGTTGGTGACTTGCCCGTTCAGGAACTCGACGGCGTCCTCGCCGGTGAGCGCCAGCTTGCCCCGCTCGGAGCGGTCGACCAGGCCGCAGCGCTCGGTCAGCGTCTCGTACTCGGCGGCGAGGGCGGTGGTGTCGGTGCTGGCCATTGCTTCGAGGATAGGAAGGAGACCTCGCGCGCTAGTGTTCAGCGCAAATGGCCCTGGCGGACGCTTTCCAACAGATCGTCGATTCGCTCCCGGACGACTGGACCGACCTGGAGTTCGACCTGCGCATCGTTGATGAGTCGCGCTACATCGATGCCTGCGTTTACCTGACGACCTGCAACGCGCGTCCGTATTCCCATCACGACTGGCACTGGCGCCTGCTGGTAGCCCACAACTTCGGCCATGCTGCCTCCGCGCCGACCACACACGGCGCGCTGCGCCTGCTCGACGAAGCGGGTATCGAGGGCGAGATGGTCCTGCGAGAGCAGCGAGTGGGTCGCGTCGAGGTGACGCAGATGTGGGGTCGTCCGCAGTCAGTGCGCGAGGAGTTCGCGCGCCTGCGGGCGCAGTAGTCGCGGCCCGGTTGAGGTAGAGCGGGAACATCGCCATGGCGCGTGTAGTTGCATTCATACCCGACCTGCTGTTTGGCTCACAGGTTCAGGGCGGTTTGCGTGCGGCGGGTCACGAGGTCGAGTTGGTGGGCGACGGGGAGGGCCTCCGCGCCGTGCTTGCCGGTACGGACGTTCTGGTGGTTGATCTCACCGACGAACCCACATTCCGAGCAAGCCTGGTCCAAGCGCTCGCGGGCGACGGTGGTCTGGAGGGTGTGCGCACTCTGGCGTTCTACTCCCACGTCGAGGCGGATACGCGAGTGCTGGCAGAGAGAGCAGGCTTTGGCGTGGTCGTGCCCCGGTCGCGGATGGCGCGGGAAGGACCGGATCTGATCGCGGGCTTGGCCGGAGGTGCCGGTTGAAACGCGGCTCAGCTTGGTGTTGTTGCCCGCGTTAGCTTAGGTGCCAACAGGTAGACGACGAAGGCGAAGCCGAGTACCGCACTCACCTCGTAAAGCATGCTGACAATGCCGGTCGCAAAGACTTCACCGCTCGAGATCACGTTGCTACCGCCCAGGTGATGGATCTCGCGCTCAATCGAATAGATGTGCAAGCCAATCAGGCTGAGGGCGGCACCAATCAGGCCGCATACGAGCAAGAAAGCCGCGCCGCCGATCGCGCCAACGGCAAGATCTGGTAGCCAGCGGGCAGAACTGGCCGCACCCACACAGAAGCATGCCACGAATATGAGTAGCGGAACCACCACAGTTGGCATCGTTTCAATCCTTTCGGACGGAACCGCTGGCTTGGAGGCGTGCCACGTTCGCGGATGGCGCGCGAGGGAGCAGATCTGGTCGATCGACTGACTGCCGATCGACCTCAGTGAATCGGGCGTGACAGACGACCGTTGCGCTTTCTTCTCCCTGCACCACCGACGTGAACATCGTCCAACGATCGGAGCACTCGGTACACGGTGGGCGCGGTGAGGAGAAGGCCTGCGCCGTAGAGCCAGCCAGTGGGCGCATTGAGAGCCACCAAGGCCAGATCGGCGAGGACAAGAGACGCGCAGAACATTGCCAGCGGGGCAGCTATTCTTCGAATGAAGATCATTGTCTGCATTGTATCACCCTGGTAGATAGATCAGGAGATAGGCGGCGAAGACCGCGAAGCTGCCACAGACCGCTCCCACCGCCGCACCCAGCGCCAGGTTCTCGAGTGCCTGACGTTGCAGATGTGGGCTGAGTATCAGCGCTATGCCGCCACCTACCACGCTGCCGGCCGAGCCGATCACGGTGAGGACGTCGGGTAGCGTCGAGGCTGAGAGATGGCCGGCGAGCATCCGACGATTGTCGGCCGCGGGTGAGACGAAACTCGTGCACGTGTGTACCTGTCAGGTGTCCTAACTGGGAGGCAGTGCGTCGCCGCCGCCCAAATCGGCGTGCTCTGCCTCGTCCGGGTCGAGCGGGACGAGCGCGGCGTTGGGGACTCGCTCGGCCAAGGCCACCTTGTGGCCGGCGCGCTGGAAGAGAGCGATGCGGATGACGACTCCGTGGCAGACGACCAAGGCTGGGAGCTGGCCCTGTTCGACATCGGCGAGCGCCGCCGCCACGCGCACCCCCTGCTGCGCGAAGGACTCGCCGCCGGGGAAGGCGAAGTCGGGTCGTCCCTCAATGAATCCGGCGAAGCCGTCCGGGTCTTCGGCGTAGACATCGGTGAACAGCCGATCGGTCCAGTCGCCGGCGTCGGTCTCCATCAGGCGTGCGTCTTCGCGGATCGGCAGGCCGAGCCGCTCGGCGACGATCTCGGCGGTTTCACGTGCGCGCAGCAACGGCGAGCACCAGAGTGCGGCAAACGGATAGGCACTGGCGCGCTCAGCGAGGTCCCGGGCCTGCTCGCGGCCCGTGTCGTCCAGCGGCACGGGCATCTGGCCCTGGAAGCGGCGCTCCAGGTTGTAGGCGGTCTGGCCATGGCGGGCCAGGTAGACGCTGGCCGGGCTCACGCCTCTGTCCGGTTCAACGCGCGCTCAGGCTCGGGTGCCCGGCTCAGCTTGGCGACGGCTCGGCCGGCTGGACCTCGGACTTGCCCAGGTACAGGAACGAGTACAGCCCGGCAGCGATCGCCCCACCGAGCAGCGGCCCGGCGTACCAGACCCAGCCGTTGGCCCAATGGTCGCCGATCAGCTGTGGTCCGAACGCGCGCGACGGGTTCATGGCCGCGCCGGTGAAGGGCCCGCCGAACAGCACGTCGATGGCGATCGTCAGCCCGATCGCCAGCCCGGCGACGACGCTGAACTGGTTGCGCGCGTCCACGGCGGCTCCGAAGATCACGAACACCAGGAAGAAGGTCAGGATCGCCTCGAGCGCGAACCCCGAGCCGGCGCCGACACCGTGTCCGAGCGCCGGCACGCCGAGGCTGACCGGTTCGGTGACCGCTTTCGGCAGCAGCTCGTCGACCAGCAGAGCGGCCAGGGCGGCGCCACCGAACTGGGCGACCCAGTAGACGCCGGCGAGCCTGGGCTTGATCTTGCGGGCAATCAGGAAGCCGAACGTGACGGCGGGGTTGAAGTGCCCGCCGGAGATGTGCCCGAGCGCGCAAACCATCACGCCGATCGCAAGCCCGTTGGCGACGGCGACGCCGATCAGCGTCGGGTCGGAGACGGCGCCGGCGGCGGCCGCGGCGCCGGCGCCGATGAAGGTGAGTGTGAAGGCGCCGACCATCTCGGCCACGGCACGACGCAAGGTGTCTTCGGACATGGGCGGGAATGTAGGGGGGAGTCCGGACGGCACGATGGGTTCATAGACTGCAAAGACGATGCGCCGCAGGGTCACCTTCTCGCGCAACCTCACGCTCTCGCTCTCGCGCACGTGTCGCTGCTACTGCAAGTACTGCGCGTTCGCGACCCACAAGGCGCACCTGTACTCGCCCGGGGAGGTGGAGGCGATCCTCGACGGAGCCGCGCGGCGCAACGTCAAGGAGTTGCTGGTGCTGACCGGCGAGCACCCGGAGGTCAACCCGCAGGTGCGCGAGCGGCTGGCGGACTATGGCCACGAGGACTTCACCGCCTATGTCGTGTGGACGTGCGAGCGGGCGCTGGAGCGGGGCCTGCTGCCGCACACGAACCTTGGCGTGATCGCGCGCGAGGACCTGGCGCGGCTGCGCGAGGTCACAGCTTCGCAGGGCCTGATGCTGGAGTCGGTCTCCGAGCGCCTGATGCAGACCGTGCACGCCGGCTCGCCGACCAAGCACCCGGCGCGCCGCTTGGAGACGATCCGCGCGGCCGGCGAGCTGCGCATCCCGTTTACCAGCGGCATCCTCGTCGGCATCGGCGAGACGTGCGAGGAGCGCTTCGCCTCGCTGGAGGCATTGGCAGCAGTGCACGCCGAGCACGGTCACATCCAGGAGGTGATCCTGCAGAACTTCGTTCCGCACCAGTCCTATTACGGCCGCGAGCCGGCGCAGATCGCCGAGGTCGCGGCGCGCGAGTACTGGCGCACGGGTGTGATCGAGAGCGAGGGCGCAGACGTGATCGATCCCGCGACGGGGGGTGTTGTCGATGAAAGGGGGGGTGTTGAGCATGCAAAGGGGGTTGTTGGCAAGCGTGAGCAGACAGACGCAGGCATGCAACGCCCCTATGTCCCGCTGCCCCAGTGGGCGCTCGAGGGCGCCGGCCCGGTCTCGATCGAGGACATGCAGGAGCTGATCGCGCACGCGCGCGAGCTGATGCCGGGTGTCGGCATCCAGGTTCCCCCGAACCTGGCCGACTGGTGGCCGCAGCTGGTCGCCGCCGGCGCGACCGACTTGGGTGGCCTGTCGGCCAACGGCGATCACATCTCCCCCGAGCATCCGTTCCCCTCGCCGCACCAGGTGCGCAAGCGCCTGCAGGCCGATGGCGTGGCGCTGACTGAGCGCCTGTGCGTCTACTCGCAGTACATCGACGCAGGCTGGATAGCCCCGGCCGTACTCGACACGATCAAGCGCCGCTACTGGTCGTTCATTCCGCGCCGGGGATCCGGCCGCTCCGAGCCGCCGGCGCCGATCAGGCGGGACTTGGTCGTTGGTGCGATTGAAAAGGGGCGCGAAGGGGGGCCTTTGACGGCCGATGAGCTGACCGCGATGTTCGCTGAGACGCGCCCCGAGGCGATCGAGGACATGCGCGTCGCGGCGGACGAGCTGCGCGCCGAGCTGGCGGGGGAGACCGTCACCTTCGTGGTCAACCGCAACGTCAACATCTCAAACGTCTGCACCGTCGGCTGCGCTTTCTGCGGCTTCGGCCAGGGCAAGCGCTCGCCCGACGCCTACGAGCACTCCGAGCAGGAGTTCGTGCGCCGCGTGCTGGAGGCGATCGACTACGGCGCCAGCGAGCTATGCATTCAGTCGGGCATACACCCTGACTGGCAGCTCAAGGATTATCTGGGTTGGCTGCGCCTGGCCAAGGACACCGCGCGGGGGGTGGGCGTGGAGCTACATCTGCACGCCTACAGCCCGATGGAGATTGCCCATATGTGCGACATCTCGGCGCTGCCGCCGGCGGAGGTGTTCGCACGTTTGCGCGAGGCGGGCCTGGGCTCGACGCCGGGCACGGCGGCCGAGGTGCTGCACGACGGCGTGCGCGAGCGAATCTCGCCGAACAAGTTGCCGGTCGCGCGTTGGGTGCAGATCATCGAGGCATCACACGAAGCTGGCCTGCGCTCGACCTCGACGGTCATGTTCGGCCACATCGAGGAGCCATGGGAGCTGGCCGAGCACATGCGCGTCGTGCGCGAGCTGCAGGAGCGCACGGGCGGGATCACCGAGTTCGTGCCGCTGTCCTTCATCCCGTTTCAGACCTTGCTCGGTCGCACGCACGGGGTGGAGGAGATCTCCAGAGATGAGAATCTCAAGCACACCGCAGTGTTCCGCTTGGCTCTGGGCCGGACGATCCCGAGCCTGCAGGCTTCGTGGGTGAAGATGGGCCTGGAGGCCGCCACCGAGTCGCTGCGTTGGGGAGTCAACGATCTCGGCGGCACGCTGATGGAGGAGTCGATCAGTCGGCTCGCCGGCTCCTACCACGGCACCAAGCTGGACCCCGAGCAGCTGGTGGCCGCCGCGCACGACGCGGGAAGGCCGGCGGCGGAGCGCGGCACGCTGTACGACATCCGGCGGCGCTACCCGTTGCCTGCCTCGCTCGAAGTGCCCGCGATCGCCTAGGGCCACAGCCGACGGGCGATCGACGAGCTAGAGTTGGTCGCTACGTGGCGTCGCCGCCGAGCAGGCGCTCGAAGATGGCGCTCATCTGCCGGTGGTATTCGATGCCGCCCAGCAGCGTCGCCTCGGGCCCCGACAGACGCTCGTGGTCAGCGGGAGTCTCCAGCTCTCTGAGCGCCTCGAGGTAGCCCTCGAACTCAGCGAGCTTCGCGCGATGCCACTCGGCGCGGCCGGCGAAGGCTTGCTGTGGGTCGGCGCCGGCGAACACCTTCAACATCCCCTCGTCGCGGTATTGGGAGGGTGGCGCTCCCGGGGTGTCGGCCCACGCGCGCAGCGCGTCGCGCCCGCTGTCGGTGAGCGAATAGACCTTGCGCCGACGCCCGCCCGGCTCCTGGCGCTGGGAGAGATATCCGGCTTCGGCCAAGCGCGCGGGCTCGTCGTAGAAGGTCGTGTGCGGCACCGGCCAGAAGTTCTGGATCGAGTGGTCGAGCGTCTGCTTGAGGTCGTAGGGAGTCGCCTCTCCGACGACGTCGAGCAGGCTCATGACGGCATATGAGGTTGTGCTTAGGCGAATCGACTTGCGTTCCATAGTTCGTCCTGTATAGTTCGCCTCGAACTATAGATCGTGCGTCCCGCCTCAGCGGGAGCGTGCCTGCGCGAGGAGTTGAGCCAGATGACCCAGCAGACGCATGCCGACTACGACGTGGCGATCGTCGGAGCAAGCCTAGCCGGCTCCGCAGCGGCGATCATGCTGGCGCGCTCGGGTGCGCGCGTGGCGTTGGTGGAGAAGAGCCCAGATCCCCAGGCGTACAAGAAGATCTGCACGCACTACATCCAATCCTCGGGCGTGCCGACGCTGGAGCGCTTGGGCCTGATCGAGCCGATGATGCAGGCGGGCGCGCTGCGTTCGCGGATCCGGTCGTGGACGCGCTGGGGCACGATCGAGCCGCCGCCAGGAAACGACATCCCCAGCGGCATCAACCTGCGCCGCCGCCTGCTCGACCCGATGATCCGCCAGACGGCCGCCGAGACGCCTGGTGTCGAGCTGATGATGGGCCACACGGTCGATGAGCTGCTGCGCTCAGGCCAGCAGGTATGTGGTGTGCGGGCGAGCGACACGCACGGCCAGACGGTCGAGCTGCGCGCGCGCCTGGTCGTCGGCGCGGATGGCCGTGACTCGCGGATCGCCAAGCTGGCAGAAGTCAAGACGCGCACCGCGCCGCACGGGCGAATCGCCTATGGCGCCTACTACGAAGGCCCACCGTATGCGGGCCACCCATCCCCGACGCTGTGGCTGATGGACCCGAACATGGTCGGGGCGTTCCCGACCGACGGCGGTCTGACCTTCTACGCGGTGATGCCGACCAAGGAGCACCTGCCGGAATTCAAGGCCGACCCGAGGGCGGCGCTCGAGAAGATGGTCTCCTCGGTTCCCGACGCTCCGCCGATCCTCACCTCGCGCCTGGTCGAGCCGGTCCAGGGCAAGATCGACATGACCAACGTGATCCACACGCCGACCGCGCCGGGCCTGGCGCTGGTGGGGGATGCAGCGGGAGCGGTCGATCCGCTCTGGGGCGTCGGCTGCGGCTTTGCGCTGCAGACATCGGAGTGGCTTGCCGACGCCGTCGCGCCGGCGCTTGCCGGCGATGAGTCGCTGGAGCGGGGCCTGAAGCGCTATCGCCGCCGCTACAAGCGCGGCCTGGGCGGCCACACCAGGACGATTCTCGACTATGCCACCGGCCGCAAGCTCAACGGTGGCGAGAAGATGTTCTTCTCGACGGCCAGCTACGACGAGCGCACGGCACGCGTGTTCGAGGCGTTCGGCTCGCGCAACATCGGTCCGGTGCGGATGCTTGCGACAGGCATCCCGCTGGTAATGCTCGCCCGCGCCCGTCACTCCATCTCCGAGCGTGCTCGGCGCGGAGCGGGCGTGGTGGAGGCCGAGAGCGCCTGAGCGGGCGGGCCCCGCGCCAGGCGGGCGACTTTGGCTAGCGGAAGAGATCCTCGTCGAGCGGGCGCAGCAGCGCGGCCGCTCCCGGGCCGTCCTGGTCGCTGACGAAGCGCTCCAGTCCTTGTATTACGACGACCGGCTCGCGCGAGTCCTTTGCGCGAGCCAGGTCGGCCAGCGCTGCGATCGCGTCGGCGACCGCCAGCCATGTTGCGTGCAGCTCACGCCCCTCGCTGTCGGTTCGTCCACGCCAGTCCTCGAGCGGCGCAACGCCGGCGCATCCGATCGCGACGTCGCACTGCCCGTGGCGCCAGGCGCGTCCGAAGCTGTCGCTGATCAGCACGCCGACGCGCGCGCCGGTCAGCTCGTGCAGGCGCGCACGGATGCGGCGAGCCGAGGCGTCGGGGTCGCGTGGGAGCACGATCAGCCTCTCGTCCCCGTCCCGCCCACCCGAGTTGGAGGTGTCGACGCCGGCGTTGGCGCAGACGAAGCCGTGGTGGGTGCGGCAGATCAAGACTCCGTTCGCTGCCCGCAGGACCTCGCTCGACTGGTCGAGTACCACTTGCACCGCGCGCGGGTCCTTGCCTTGCTCGGAGGCTAGGTCGACCGCGCGTGCGGAGGGCTGGACGGTGCGCAGATCGACGGTCGCATCCTCGGCCTTGGAGACGGCCTTGTGCGCGATCGCGACGACCTGGCCATCACGCAGAGCGGAGGCCAATGTGTCGTGGGCAACGGCCCGGGCGATCAGCTCGGCAAGGTCATCGCCCGCCCTTATCTCGGGCAGAGCGTCGAGGCTGTGTGCCGCGAGTCGGCTCAACGGCTCAGGCGGCGCGCGTGGTCCGAGCCGGGGCGCCGCTGGCCGAGCCGAGACCCAGCACGGCGCGCGTGCGCGGGGCCAGCACCCGCTCGTCCGCCAGCCGCTTGCGCAGCGTGGCGAGGTCCTCGCCGGTGTCGATGTCCAGTAGCAGCGAGGAGGGTTGCGCGATGCGCCACTCCTTTCCCGCGGCCTGTGCCAGTTGCTCGTGGCGGGCCCGGCTGTCGGGCCCGAAGCTGGGGGAGATGGCGTCGGGCGGCGCCAGCACCAAGCCGTTGGTGCCCCTGCCGTGGCGGTCGGGGACGATCGTCACGCCTGCTTCTGTGCCCTCGCCCTGGAGAAGGCCGCTCAGCTCGTCCGGGTCGAGCGCGGGGCAATCGCCGGGCACGCACACCACGCGCTCGAACTCATCGGCCAGCGCAGATGCGATCCCCAGCTCCGCGGCCGCGCTCTGCCCGTCCTCGCGGGTGTCGTCCACGACGGTCGCGCCCAGGTAGCGAGCGGCCGCCGCCACGGACTGCTCGCACGTCACGACGATCGTCACCTCCACCGCAGGGCAGTCGCGCAAGCTGCTCAGTACGTCGCCGACCATCGCGCGGGCGAGGTCGAGGCGCAGCGCCTCGGTGACGCTCTCGCCCAGGCGTGTCTTGGCGAGCGGAAAGCGCTTGACGGGGAGGATCGCGGCGGTGCGCATGGGCGGCAAGCGTATCCCGCTTCGATCGGGTTGCCGAGCTGTGCCGGTGACAGTCGGCAAACCCGATCGCGAGCACTTGACGCGCAGACGCGGCTGTACGACAATCGCCGCTACGCCGGGCCCATCGGAGAGGTGTACCGGAGGGGCGTACCGGAGGGCTGTGAAAGGGAGGTTCCGCGCGAAATGCGAATGCTTGCGCCAATCGGCGAAGTTGGACGGCGAGCGAGGCTCTGGACGGTGGGAATCGTGGCTCTGGTCGCGAGCACGGCCTGCCTGTGCGGCTCGATTGCCGCCCCGGCGTTGGCGGCCGCTCCGCTGGTCGGCACCGATGGCGCGCACGCGACCAGCCCGACGACGGCCTGGGTCGGGGGCAACGCCGATCCCGAAGGTCCCGCCACGACCTTGCACGCCGACTACAAGCCGGCGGTCGATCTTTGGTGCACGAGCGAAGGGGTCGAAGGGACTCCGCAGGAAACCTCATCCCAGCCGCTTGGCTCGGGAAACGCGATGTTCAGCGAAATCACGGTCGACCTGATTGGTCTGAAGCCGGCCACCGAATATTGCGCCGAGCTGGCCGGTGAAAACGAAGACGGCAGCTCGCACGGGGCGCTGGTTCGCTTCACCACCCCTGCACGCAGCGAGCCGACGATCGACTCCGAGTCGGTCACAGGCTTGGCCGGCGCCCACGTTACGCTCGAAGCCCAGATCGACGCCAAAGGCGAAGCCGATCGCTATCAGTTCCAACTGGTCTCGCAGGCGAGCGAATACGCCTCGGAAATAGACTGCCCGGAACCGGCGCTCGGCCCCTTGCTGTGTGTGGGCCCGCACGCCGCCGGCGCGCTGCCGATCGGCTTCCTCTCCGCCGGTTCCGGTCAACGGACGGTGAGCCTCGACCTGGCGGGGGCCGGGGTCGTGCTCCAGCGCGGCAAGACCTACCACTATCGCGTGCTGGCGGCGCCCTCGATCGCAAGCGAAGACACAATCGAATGGGAAGGACCGGCGGTGCTGGGCGGCGATCAGGCGTTCACCGTGCCGGAAGCCGCGGCGCCCGGAAAAGGACCTGGCGGCGGCTCCCCCGGACCCCCGTCAACCGGCCAGGAAAAACACAGCGGTGGAGGCTCGCAGACCGGACACGCCAAGAAGCACCGTCACCACCATCCTCGCCACAAACACCACCGCCATCGCCGTCACCACCACAAGCATCGCCGCCACCATCGCCGCTAGCTGACCCCTCGCTGCTAGCGGACCCCCTCGTCGTGCCGAGGGGAGATCGATTCGGCAAAGGCGAGCGTCTGTTCGGCCACCCACGCCCGCGCGCCGTCGTCGGCCATCATCGTGTCCAGCTCCCGGCTCGTCACCTCCGCGACCGGCTCGTCGGCGACGATCCCATCCAGCAGGCCGGGCGCCACCCGCTCGTAGAAGGCGGCGACGCCGCCAGCGCTCGGCGGTTGCTCGTAGGCGGCCAGGAAGGCGGCGGTGGGCCCCTTGACGACGGCGCCACCGACGATCGGGCTGACGCAGACGACCGGCGCCGCCTGATCGGCGAGCGCGCCGCCCAGCGCGCTCAGGATCGGCCAGATCGAGATCACCGGGTTGCTGGGCCCGACGATCACCGCGCGTGCACCCGCCAGCGCCGCCAACGCCTCGGGCGTCGGGCGCGCCGCCGCGGCGCGCCGGTCAGGCGCGGCGGGATCCGCATCGGGATTGGGGCCGAAGGCGACCTCGCGTACCCGACCTTCTGCACGCTCGCGGATCATGAAATGCTGGAAATCGCGCCAGCCCGCGTCGGTGCGCACCCAGGTGGGCTGTGGCTCGTCGGACATCGGCAACACCGGCACGCGCACCCCGATCGCCTCGTTCAGGCGCGCCAGCGCCTCGGTCGGGCGCAGACCCTGCTCGATCAGTCGCCGCCGCTCCAGGCACCAGGCCAGGTCGCGGTCGCCGAGGTTGAACCAGACGTCGTGGCCGAGCGCGCGCAGGGCGTCCATCACCGCGAAGGTGTCGTCGCGCAGCCCCCAGCCGCGCTCGTCGATCTCGTCGGCCAGCCAGAAGGAGACGAGGTCGGGATCGGGGGAGACGTGGGCGCCGTAGATGTCGATGTCATCGCCGGTGTTGGCGATCACGACCAGCTCGTCCGGCCCGACCACGTCCAGCATCCCGCGCGCGAGCTTAGCGCCGCCGGTGCCACCGGCGAGCATGACGACCTTCGAGCCGGGTGCTACTCCCACAGCGCGTCGGGCAGGCCCGTGAGGCGGATGCCGGCGTGCGTCTTGTAGCGCGAGTTGACGGCGATCATCATCGCCGTCAGCGACTCGGCGATGCGGGCCATCTCCAGCTTGCCGCAGTCCACGCAGCGCAGGCCGGGGACGCGTTCAAGCAGCGCGGCGGCGCGGGCCTTGTCCTCGCGCGAGTCGCCGCAGACGAGCACGTCCTGGTCGAGCGGGTGCTCCAGGTCGGTGAGCGACGCCGCGCTGACCGTATGCAGGGCCGAGACGACTTTGACGCCGTCGGGGACCATCTCGGCGGCGACCTGCGCGGCCGACCCCTGCCACACGCCGAGCATGCGCGTCGCGCGCCCGCTGACGGCGGCGGCCAGCGGCACGGTGGCGTCGATCAGCAGTGCCCCGGGGGCGAAGGCGTCACGCAGGTCTTTCAGCGTCTCGGACTGGCTGCGGAAGGGCACGCTGAGGATCACCGTGTCCACGGCGCGGACGGCCTCGGCGTTCTCGGCCCCTGTGAAGGCCCCGCCTGCCACCTGCTCGCGAGCGCGGTCTGCTGCCTCGACGGCGCGCGTCTGTTCGCGCGAGCCGATCACGACCGGCACGCCGGCGCGCCCGAGCTGCAACGCCAGCCCGAAGCCGAGGGCACCGGAGGCGCCGACGATCGCGACCGGGTCAGAGGACGGGGAGGACGCCACGGCGCCGGAGTATAGGAACGTCGTACCGCGCAGAGCACTTCGTTCGGTCTTGACAGCGCGTCGCGGGCATGCTTTGATGATCGCCTAAGTCATATGACTAAGTCGTTTGCAAAAGCCCACGACGAGCCGGAGCTCGCCGCAGAGGGGCCGTCGATCCGCGAAGCCAACGTGACGGCGTTTCTGGACGCCGCCGAGCGTCTTTTGATCCGTGAGGGCGCGGCGGGAATCTCGACCCGCCAGCTCGCCCGCGAGGCGGGGCAGAACCACGGCCTCGTCCACTACTACTTCGGCTCGGTCGACGAGCTGCTGCTCCAGACGCTGGAGCGGTTCACCGCGCGCATCCTCGAGCGCCAGCGCGCAATGTATGAAACAAAGCAGCCCTTCATCGAGAAGTGGCGCACCGCCATGGCCTTCATCGACGAGGATCTCGCTTCGGGCTACCCCAAGATCTGGGCGGAGCTTCAGGCGCTCGCCTGGAACAGGCCCGAGCTGCGTGAGCGTGTGCAAGGCGTCGCCGACAGTTGGCGCACCGTACTTCGTGACGCGCTCGCCGAGGCGATCGAGGAGTACGACCTCGTTGACAGCCCGTTCTCGGCCGAGAGTTGGGCGGCGCTGGTCGCGCAGTTCAACCAGGGCCTCCTGCTCGAGCGCCTGTTCGGCTTCGATCGCGGCCACGAGGCGTTGCTCGCGGCCATAGACGCGTGGCTCAGCTCGCTGGAGAAGCGCAAGACCGGGAACAACAACAAGACATCCCCCCAATCGACCAATCGGAGGAAAGCACGATGAGCGCAGTGGAAATAGACGAAGCAAAGCTTGAAGAGTTCATGGGTCAGTTCGTGGGCGACCTGGGGGCGGCGATTACCACGCCTTTGGTGCTGATCGGCGACAAGCTCGGCCTGTACAAGGCGATGGCCGACAGCGAGCCGGTCACCTCCCAGGAGCTGGCCGAGCGCACCGATTGCAACGAGCGCTATATCCGCGAGTGGCTGTGCCAGCAGGCTGCCAGCGGCTATGTCGAGTACGACGCGGCGACGGGCACCTTCAGGCTCCCACCGGAGCAGGCGATGGCATTGGCCAACGAAGACAGCCCGGCCTTCATTCCCGGCGCCTTCCAACTGGTGGCGGCCACGATCAAGGACGAGCCGCAGATCGCCGAGCGCTTTCGCTCCGGCGAGGGCTTCGGCTGGCACGAGCACCATCACGAACTATTCGCTGGCACCGAGCGATTCTTTCGGCCCGGCTACTTGGCCAATCTGGTGGATTCCTGGCTACCGTCGCTCGATGGTGTGATCGACAAGCTCTCCGCGGGCGCCAAGGTCGCGGACATCGGCTGCGGTCACGGGGCTTCGACGATCCTGATGGCGAAGGCGTTCCCGGCCTCTCGGTTCGTCGGGTCGGACTATCACGAGGGCTCAGTGCAGGCTGCTCGCACCGCCGCCGAGCGCGCCGGGGTATCGGATCGCGTGAGCTTCGAGGTGGCCTCGGCCAAGGACTTCGGCGGCGGGCCGTTCGACCTGGTGTGCGTGTTCGACGCGCTGCACGACATGGGCGACCCGGTGGGCGCCACGTCTCACGTGCGCGAGCAGCTCGCCGAGGACGGGACGTGGATGGTGGTTGAGCCCTTGGCAGGCGACGCGATCGAGGAGAACCTCAACCCCGTCGGGCGCGTCTTCTATGGCGGCTCAACGATGCTCTGCACGCCCGCCTCCATGAGCCAAGAGGTCGGCTTGGCGCTCGGCGCTCAGGCCGGCGAGCAGCGTCTCACCCAGGTGTTGAACGAAGGCGGCTTCGGACGGGTGAGCAGGGTCGCTGAGACGCCTTTCAACCTGGTGCTCGAGGCGCGGCCGTGAGCACGGTGATTGGGCAGACAGGAGCCGGCAACACGGTCATCGACGCCGCGACGGTGCAAACCGTCGCGGCGATCGGCGACGAGGAGACCGGTCGGGTCGTCGGCCGCGACGGCGAGCAGAGCCGCGCGCGCTACCCGGACGAGGAGGGCTTCGTCGAGCGAAACGGGCAGCGGGTGTTCTACGAGGTCTACGGCGAGGGCGAGCAGACGATCTTCCTGCTGCCGACTTGGTCGATGTTCCATTCGCGTCACTGGAAGATGCAGATTCCCTACCTGGCGCGCCACTTCCGGGTGCTTGCGATGGATGGCCTCGGCAACGGACGCTCTGACCGTCCGCACGATCCACGCCGCTACAGAGCCGTCGAGTTCGCCCGCGACTGCTTGGCGGTGATGGACGCGACCGGCACGGAGTCGGCGGTGACGGTGAGCCTCTCAGGGGGCGCCCGCTATCAGCTCGAGCTCTCGCGGATCGCTCCCGAGCGGATGCTCGGCGCTGTCTTCACCGGCCCGATGTTCCCCTATACCCCCTCACACCTGTGGTTCATGCGCAGCAAGCTCGTCCTGTGGGCGTTCGCGCGACCGGCGCTCAGCCCCAAGCTCTACCGCTGGTGGGGCCGCTTCAGTGCCGACTACTGGCGCAGGGACTATCCCGCGTTCGTGGAGTGGTTCGTCTCCAAGGCCATACCGGAGCCGCATTCCACCAAGGCGATCGAAGACGGCGTGGGCTGGGCGCTCGAGACCGACCCGGAGGTGCTGACAGCCACGATCCTCGATGAGCAGTCCGCCCACCGCGCCAACGCGCCGAGGGAGTTGCGCGGGCTCGCGCAGGGCCTCGACTGCCCGGTGCTGGTGGTCTCCGGTGATCGCGACACGATCACGCCACCGCGCGACGCCCGTGCACTCGCGCGCCTCAGCGCAGGCAAGTTCGTGACGGTCAAAGGCGCCGGGCACATCCAGCACGCCCGCAAGCCCGTCGGCTTCAACCTGATGTTGCGCGAGTTCGCGGAGGACGCCTTCAAGCGCTCGCGCACACCACGCGACCCAACCGTGTTCCGCCCGGACGGTCGCCCGCGCGCGCTGTTCGTCTGCTCGCCGATCGGCCTCGGGCACGCCCAGCGCGACGTGGCGATCGCGCGCGAGTTGCGCGCCCTGCATCCCGATCTGCAAGTCGACTGGCTCGCCCAGGACCCGGTCACCAGGGTGCTGGAGTCCGAGGGCGAGCGCATTCATCCCGCCAGCCGCCACTTGGCCAACGAGTCCAAGCACTTCGAGTCGGAGTCCGCCGAGCACGACCTGAACTGCTTCCATGCGTTGCGGCGCATGGACGAGATCCTGGCGGCCAACTTCATGCTGTTCCACGACATCGTGCGCGAGCAGCGCTACGACCTGTGGATCGGCGACGAGGCGTGGGAGCTCGACTACTACCTGCACGAGAACCCGCGCGAGAAGAAGGTCCCATTCGTGTGGCTGACCGATTTCGTCGGCTTCCTGCCGATGGAATCCGACCCGCACGAAAGCCACCTGACCGCCGATTACAACGCGGACATGGTCGACCACGTCGCCGAGCACCCCGAGGTGCGCGACATGGCCCTGTTCGTGGGCAACCCCGAAGACATCGTGCCCGACGGTCTCGGGCCGGAGCTGCCGCTGATCCGCGACTGGACCGAGCGCCACTTCGACTTCACCGGCTATGTCACCGGCTTCGACCCGGCCGACCTCGGCGAGCGCACCAAGCTGCGCGCGGAGCTCGGCTACGCCGATGACGAGCGCGTGTGCATCGTCACCGTCGGCGGCTCCGGCGTCGGCGCGGACCTGCTGCGCCGGGTGATCGCCGCCTTCCCGTACGCGAAGGAAGGCGTCCCGGATCTGCGCATGATCGTCGTCGCCGGCCCCCGCATCGATCCGCGGTCGCTTCCCACGCACGAGGGGCTCGAAGTGGTCCCCTACGTGCACAACCTCTACCGCCACCTGGCGGCGTGCGACTTGGCGGTGGTGCAAGGCGGCCTGACCACCTCGATGGAGCTGACGGCCCAGAAGCGGCCGTTCCTGTACTTCCCGCTGCGCCACCACTTCGAGCAGAACTTCCACGTCCGCCACCGGCTCGAACGCTACGGCGCGGGAAGGCGCATGGACTACGAGGACTCCCCACCGGAGCTAATCGCGGCGGCGATAGCCCAGGAGATCGGGCGTGAGGTGGACTACCGCGACGTCGAGACCGACGGCGCCGCCAACGCCGCCAAGCGGATCGCTCAGATGCTCTAAGACAGCTAGTCTTGCCACGATGCGATTCGAGGGCAAGGTCGCGCTCATCACGGGCGGTGCTTCGGGGATCGGCGCGGCAACCGCGCGGCTGCTGGCGGCCGAAGGCGCGCGCGTGGCGGTCGGCGACGTCAACGAGGACGGCGCCCGCGAGCTGGCCGGCGAGCTAGACGGCCACGGCTGCAAGCTCGACGTGACCGACACGGCCTCGGTGCGGGCGGGCGTGGCGGCGATCGAGCAGGCGCTCGGGCCGGTGGACGTGCTCGTCAATAACGCCGGCACCGACCTGTTCTCCTACTTCGTCAACAGCGACGAGGGCCTGTGGGACTTCGTACTCGGTGTCAACTTGCGCGGCACGATTGCCGTCACCCACGCGGTGCTGCCGGGCATGCAGGAGCGCCGCGGCGGCGCGATCGTCAACGTGTCGAGCGAGGCCGGCCGCGTCGGCTCGCAGGGCTCGGCGATCTACTCGGCGGCGAAGGCGGGTGTAATCGGCTTCACCAAGGCGATCGCGCGCGAGTCCGCCCGCTACCGGGTGCGCTCCAACGCGGTCGCGCCGGGCCCGATCGAGACGCCGCTGCTGAACGCCGCGCCGAAGCTGCTGGGGGAGCTGGGCGAGCGCCTGAAGCAGGGCATGGTCAACCAGACCGTGCTGGGCCGCTCTGGCGAGCCCGAGGAGGTCGCCGCCGCAATCGCTTTCCTAGCTTCCGAGGACGCCTCGTATGTGACCGGCCAGACGCTGAATGTCAGCGGTGGCCTGTCGATGTGGTGATGGCAGACCTGCCGAGGTCGGTGCAGGTCCGCGAGGTTGGTCCTCGCGACGGTTTTCAAAACGAGCCCGAGGTTATTCCCACCGAGCGCAAGGTCGAGCTAATCGACATGCTCGTGCGCACTGGTCTGCGCCGCCTGGAGGTCACGAGTTTCGTACGTCCAGACGTGATCCCGCAGCTAGCGGACGCCGAGCAGGTGCTTGCCGCGATCGACGTGCCGGCGGAGGTCTCACTGAGCGTCCTGATCCCCAACGAGCGGGGGCTAGAGCGCGCCCTGGCGGTGCGTGAGGAGTATGCCGGAACGCGCCCGGCGTTCGATGAGATCAACGTCTTCCTCTCAGCCTCAGAGACCCACAATGCCAAGAACGTCAACCGGTCGATCGAGCAGTCGCTGTCCTCGCTCGAACAGGTGCTGCCGCGTGCGCGTGCGCAGGCCTTGCGCTGCGAGGCGGTGATCTCCACTTCATTTGGCTGTCCCTACGAGGGCCATGTGCCGCCCGAGCGCGTGCTCGAGATCGCACGGCGCTTGCGCGACGCCGGCGCGCAGGAGATCGGCTTCGGCGACACGACGGGCATGGCCAACCCACGGCAGGTGGGTGAGTTGTTCGGGCTGTGGCGAGCGGGTTTGGGTGAGGTGGAACTGACCGCGCACTTCCATAACACACGCGGGCAGGGCTTGGCCAATGTGCTGGCGGCTCTGCAAGCGGGTGTGAGGAGCTTCGAGTCGTCGTTCGGCGAGCTGGGCGGTTGCCCGGTTCCGGCCGGGGCGACGGGCAACATCGCAAGCGAGGATCTCATCTCGATGCTGCACGAGATGGGCGTCGAGACTGGTATCGACCTGGAGGCGCTGCTGGTGTGCTCACGGCGGGTGCAGGAGGTGCTGGGGCGGCGGCTTGGCAGTCATACGCTGGTGGCCGGGCCGGTCGAATGGCACGGCGTGCGCTCGGACGCGTAACCGTCTAGCTGGCAAACATCGCGTTCAGCTGCACGAACGTAGCCGCGTCGTCGAGTCCGGCGAAGCTGCCGTCGGCCGCGATTCCCTGGGCTGCGCGCAGGAACGCTCCCCAAGCTGCGCGCGCGAGGGCAGAGCCAACGCTGATGCGCCGCACGCCCAGCTCTGCGAGGTCGCTGACGTGCAGGCCCGTGTTGGCGCTGACGAGGACGTTCACGGGCCTGGGTGCGACCGAGTCGACAATCGCGCGAATCTCCTCGCGCTCGCGCACTCCAGGCGCAAACAGCACGTCGGCGCCGGCCTCGATGTAGGCCTGTAGGCGGCGGATCGACTCGCGAAGCGGGTCCGGGTGCTCAACCAGAAAGCACTCGGCCCGCGCTGTGAGCAGGACGTCCTCGCCAGAGGAGTCGATCGCCGCACGCGCGGCCGCGATTCGCTCGCTCGCCTCTGGCAACTCGAACAGGAGCTTGGTGGGATCACCGGTCGTGTCCTCGATCGACAGGCCCGCCACACCGGCCTCGATACACCGCCGGACGTTGGCCGCCACCCCCTCAGGTTGGGACGCGTATCCCGATTGGAAGTCGGCGTTCACAGGCAGCTCGGCCGAGCCGGCGATCTCGGCGATGTGGT
>DASTPN010000230.1:0-3045 GCA_035719985.1 Solirubrobacteraceae bacterium
GCCTTGAACCACTGCTTGATCTTGTTGCGCGCACGCGTCGTCTTGACCGTCGCCAGCCAGTCGCGCGAGGGTCCACGCTCACGCTTGCCGGTGATGATCTCGACAATGTCGCCCGAGCGCAACTCGTAGTGCAGCGGCACCATCTTGCCGTTGACGCGCGCGCCGATGCAGCGGTGCCCGATCTCAGTGTGCACCTCGTAGGCGAAGTCAAGCGGCGTCGCCCCAGCGGCCAGCGACTTGACCTCGCCCTTGGGCGTGAACACATAGACCTCTTCTTCGAACAGGTCGATCTTCAAGCTCTCCATGAACTCCTGCGGGTCTGACATCTCCTTCTGCCAGTCGAGCATCGAGCGCAGCCACTTCAGCTTCTCCTCGGACTCAAGCCCACCGCTCCCGGGCGAGGAGCCGTTCTTGCCCGACCCCGGACGCTGCTTGTACATCCAGTGCGCCGCGACGCCGAACTCGGCCATTTCGTGCATCTGTTGCGTGCGGATCTGGATCTCCAGCGGCCTGCCCTCCGGCCCCACAATGGTCGTGTGAAGCGACTGGTACATGTTGAACTTGGGCATCGCGATGAAGTCCTTGAAGCGCCCCGGCAGTGGCTTCCACAGCGAGTGGATCACGCCCATCGCGCCGTAGCAGTCCTTCTCGGAGTCGACGATCACACGCATGGCCGTGAGGTCGTAGATCTCGTTGAACTCGCGACCCTTCTTGGTCATCTTTGAGTGGATCGAGTAGAAGTGCTTGGCGCGCCCGGCGATCTGTGCGGAGATGCCCAGTTGCTCGAGCTCGTGCCCGAGGTAGGCACCGGCCTCCGTCACGTAGCGCTCGCGGTCCTCGCGCTGTTGGGAGACGAGCTCCTTGATCTCCTTGTACTTGCGCGGGTGAAGCGTGGCGAAGGCCAGATCCTCGAGCTCCCACTTGATCGCGTGGATGCCCAACCGATGCGCGATCGGCGCGTAGATCTCGAGCGTCTCGCGCGACTTCTCCAACTGCTTCTGCTTGGGCATGGCCTCGATCGTGCGCATGTTGTGCAGCCGATCCGCGAGCTTGATCAGGATGACCCGCACGTCGCTTGCCATCGCCACCATCATCTTGCGGTAGTTCTCGGCCTGTGCCTCGTCGCGCGACTGGAAGGTGATCCCGGTCAGCTTGGTGACGCCGTCGACGACGACCGCGATCTCCTCGCCGAAGCGCTCGCGCACCTCCTCGATCGAGGCCGATGTGTCCTCGACGGTGTCGTGCAGCAGCGCCGCGCACAGCGTCTCGGTGTCAAGGCGCATCCCAGCGCAGATACGCGCCACGCCCACCGGGTGGGTGATGAAGTCCTCGCCGGACTTGCGCCGCTGGTCGGCATGGTGCTCGCAGGCGAACACGAATGCGTCTTCGACGCGGTCGCGATCGATCTCAACGATGGCGTCGGCGGCGTGCTCGGAGACGATCGCAAACAGATCGTCGAGCAGCCGCTGCTCAGTGTCGCTTAGATCGGCGCGGCGGATGCGTCGAGGAGTTGCGGCGGCGGGAATAGCGCGAACTGGGCTTGGCCGTGTCTCTGCCATACAGTAAGCGTAGCCTCCTCTGAGGCGGGTTGGGCCTCTCGGAGCACTATTCGCGGCTCGCAAACTCCGCGCCACTCGTTGACCTCCAGGGTGAAGGTCGCATCGACTGGCTCGCCTTCGGATACCGGCAAGCGTCCGTCGCAGCCGAACGCCACAGCGCGGGCGTGAGCGCCTCCGGCATCCAAGCGAAAGCGTGCATGCTTGCCCTCCCCCATCGAGCGCACTTCGCTCACGCGTGCATCGCGCACAAGTAGTGAGACGCTTGGGTTGCCTCTGCCAAACGGCGCCAGCGCGGCCAGCTCCTCTGCCAGCTCCATGCCGAGATCCGGTCCCGTCACGACCGCATCGACACGCTCGCGGCGGACGGGGTCGCGACCGCTCAGTGCAGCCGCCGCATGGCGCTCGAAGGCGGCGGCAAAATCCTCTAGCGAGTCACGTGCGAACTCAACGCCGGCGGCCGCGCTGTGTCCGCCGTAGCGTCCAAGCTGCTCCGAGCAGGCCGTGAGGCCGGCCAGCAGGTCATAGCCCTCGACGCTACGGCCAGAGCCACGTGCACGATCGTGGTCGATCGCGGCCAGCACGACCGGCCGACCATGAGTCTCGGCCAGCCGCGCGGCGACGATCCCAAGCACGCCGGGGTGCCAGTCCTCCGCGGCCAGCACGTATGACCAGCGCTCTTCAACCTCCTGCAACTTCGCTATTTGGGCTTCGGCTTGCCCGCGGATAATCTGCTCTGCCTGGCGGCGCTCACAGTTGGCGCGATCGAGCTCCTCGGCCAAAATACCGGCGCGCAGCTTGTCCTCGGTCATGATCAGCTCCAGCGCCGCATCGGCGCGGTACAGGCGCCCAGCGGCGTTGATGCGCGGTGCGAGCGCAAAGCCGACCGAGCGCTCGGCGACCTTGCTGGCCTCGACACGCGCCACCGCCATCAGCGCCCGCAATCCCGGCTTGGTCGTGCCCGCCAGCGCGCGCAGGCCGCGGCGTGTGAGCGAACGGTTCTCCCCCAGTAGTGGCACCACGTCAGCAATCGTCGCCAGCGCCACCAGGTCGAGATCCTGATCGAGCTGGCGTGGATCGTAGCCTGAGCCCGCAACCGCAAAGCAAGCCTGCGCGAGCTTGTGGGCGACCGCCGTGGCACACAACTCGGGGCAGGGATAGCCGCATATCGCCGGATGCACGATCGGCGCGTCTGGGAGCACATCGTCCGGCCGTGGGCGATGGTGATCGCTGACGATCACCTCGACCCCCAGTGAGCGCGCCAAGGCGACCTCTTTGACGGCAGTGATGCCGCAATCGGCGGTTATCAGTAGGCCGGTGCCGCGTTCGGCAAGGCTTCTAACGGTCTCAACGCTCAGCCCGTAGCCTTCGGCGCGGTCAGGCAGGTGCCAGTCGCATTGGGCTCCAAGCTTGCGCAATGCGCGCACGAGCACAGCGGTCGAGCAGACGCCATCGACGTCATAGTCGCCGTGGATGGTTATCCGCGTAC
>DASTPN010000231.1:0-2177 GCA_035719985.1 Solirubrobacteraceae bacterium
TTTTCCGGTGGCTTTGGCGAGGGGGAAACACCTCTTCCCATTCCGAACAGAGCAGTTAAGCCCCTCAGCGCCGATGGTACTTGGCCCGCAAGGGCCTGGGAGAGTAGGACGCCGCCGGTTTCTTTAGACATAGTGGCCGCCCCTAGGGGCGGCCACTAGTCGTTCTGGGTTGGTTGGCAGGCGTCCATGCCCTTTGTCGTGTGGGCAGTGGGCACGAGCACACTTGCTCGCGCTGCCCGACCGCGCCCGGACGTCGATCGCGTGCAGCGACGCGTGCCGGCCTGCGGTGAGGGTGCTCGTCCTGGTCGACCTCCCAGTCGACGTCGTAGTCGTCCTCGAGCAACAGGAACGAGCGAACCAGGCGCAACGCGCTCACAAGGCGCGGCGCCGGACGGGGTGAAGTAATCGTAGAAGAGAACATATGTTCGTATACAGTAGATTAGCAGTCGGACGGCAGCGACACGAACACGTGTACGTGTCGTGATTCGACGCTTAACCGGCGGCGAAACGGCTTGTCCAAGCGGATTTAGCGGCGCCGTGACTGCAACGAGAGTTGCAGCCTACGCGTGGTTGCACGGCCGGAAAGGCAGTCCGGGGAACTGGCGCAGCAGGTTCTCGGCCGCGCCGCTCGAACTTCTAGAGCAGGATGACTGTTACGCTTGCCGGGCACCCGATCAAGGTCCCCCACGTGGGGCAGCGAAGGCGCATTCAGACCATGGAGAAGTTCGTCATCGAAGGCGGCGTCCCGCTCTCCGGCACCCTGGTTCCGGCGGGCAATAAGAACGGCGCGCTGCCGATCCTGGCCGCCTGCCTGCTCACCGACGAGGAGGTCGTCGTTTGCAACGTGCCTCGCATTCGCGATGTCGAGGCGATGGTCGCGATTCTCGAGGCGATCGGAGTCTCCGCGCGGTGGCGCGGGGCCAACGAACTGGCGCTGTGCGCCGCGCAAGTCAACAGCGTCGACATCGACCCTGAGCTGGCCGAGATGATTCGCGCCTCCTTCCTGCTGGCCGGGCCGCTGCTCGCGCGCTTCCAGCGCGCCGTGATGCCGCCGCCCGGTGGCGACGTGATCGGTCGTCGCCGGCTCGACCCCCACCTCGACGCGTTTCGGGCGATGGGGGCCGAGGTGGACTGCGACCGCGAGATCGTCCTGACCGCGCCGCGAGGGCTGCGACCGACCGATGTGTTCATGGATGAGCCTTCGGTGATGGCCACCGAGAACGCGCTGATGGCCGCTGCACTGACGCCGGGTACGACTGTGATCGGCAACTCCGCCTGCGAGCCACACGTCCAGGACCTGGCTCGGATGCTCGTGAAGATGGGAGCCGACATCCAGGGGATCGGCTCCAACCTGCTCGCGGTTACCGGGGCTGAACGGCTGCACGGCTGCGAGCATCACGTCGCGCCTGACCACATCGAGATCGGTAGCTTCATGGCGCTTGCCGGCGTCACCGGCGGCGAGCTGCGGATCAAGGACACCGTGCCCGCGGACCTGCGCATGATCCGGCTCGTGTTCGAGCGGCTGGGGCTGCACTCCCACTTGGACGGCAACGACGTGATCGTGCCCGGCGAGCAGACGCTTGTCGTGCAGGCCGACGTCGGCGAGTACAAGAGCAAGATCCAGGACGGGCCCTGGCCTGCGTTCCCAGCCGATCTCACCTCGATCGCGGTGGCAATGGCCACCCAAGCTCACGGCTCGATCCTCGTGCACGAGTGGATGTTCGAGAACCGGCTGATCTTTGCCGACAAGCTGATCCTGATGGGGGCGGACATCGTCATGTGCGACCCGCACCGTGCGATCGTGACCGGGCCGCGACGCCTGCGTGGCGAGCGCGTCGAGTCGCCTGACATCCGCGCCGGCATGGCGATGCTGCTGGCCGCGCTATGCGCGGAGGGGCGCTCGGAGATCGGCAACATCCGTCAGATCGACCGTGGCTACGAGCGCATCGACGAGCGTCTGCGCGAGCTCGGGGCGCGCATCGAGCGGGTGGCCACCGAGCCGCTGCGCGTCTAGGGGACGCCACAACACCATCCCAACGCGGCCTCGGCACGCCCGCGCGCATATCATCGCCGCCGTCCGCTTGAATGGCACACCCATGATCCACCCGATCCCCAGCGGCACGCGCGACGTGCGCCCCGACGAGACGCGCGAGGTGCGCGCGATCACCGATGCTCTG
>DASTPN010000232.1:0-9907 GCA_035719985.1 Solirubrobacteraceae bacterium
AGGCCGCCGAGATCCTTGCCGACGCCCGCACCCAGGCCGAGCGGGCCCGCAACGACGCGCTCGCCTCAGTTGGTGCGATCCATGCCGAGGCTGAGAGCACAGTGGTCCACGCCCGCGAGCAAGCAGATGCAACGACCACCGCCGCCGCCGAACAGGCCGAGCAGACACTCGCCTCCGCGCGCGAGGACATCAAGCGCACGACCGGCGCCGCGCGCAAGCAGGCTGAGCAAACGACCTCAACCGCCCGTGAGCGCGCCGAGCAGACCATCAGCTCGGCTCGTGAGCAGGCCGATCGGGTCCTGACCAGCGCGCAGCAACAAGCCGATCAGACCGTTTCGACCGCCGACAAACAAGCGACGCAAGCGCTTGCCTCAGCCAAGTCCGAGGCGCAGATGACCCTCTCCAACGCACAAGACCAGGCGGCACAAACGCTTGCCGCGGTGCACGAACACGCCGAGCGAGCCCGCGCCGACGCCGAGCGCGAACTGGCGGCCCACCGCGCCCAGATAGAAGGGAAGGCTGGCGAGGTCCGCGCCAAGGCACGCGCCGACGCCCGCGAGATCGTCAGCGAGGCCCACTCCGCGGCACGCGACGTGATGCGCCACGGCGACGAGATCTCCCGCAACCTGCGCGAGCTCTCTAGCTCGCTACGCACCAACGCTGACCGCCTGCTGCGTGACGTGCGCCTGACGCACGGCAGTATGGTGGCGCGACTTGACCAGGCCGCGCCGGGGACCGGCTCACGCGTCTCCCCGCGTGGCGACGCGTCACTTTCCGCCAGACGACGGTCCGAGCCCGACGATTCGGATGACGACTTGGACGTACCGGAGTTCATGCCGCGGCACTGAGCGGCGCTTCACATCCGATTCTCCGCGCCAACGGACCAGAAGCCGATAGGATTGCTCTACCTGGGGCTATAGCTCAGTTGGGAGAGCGTCTGGCTGGCAGCCAGAAGGTCGCCGGTTCGAGCCCGGCTAGCTCCATCATTTGTCGAAGATCCAACCGGACCGGTGACGTTCTTGGGCCGGAGCGAGGGTGTCATGGCCTTGATTGGCGCTCTGCCGGCACGCCGCGATAACTAGCACCGCCCCGAGGGTGAACCTGTCGTTTAGCGGTCCTCTTAGAGACTGTGCGTGCGGACGACCCGATATTCGCCATATACAGATATATGGTATTCTGCCCGGGCTTCTAGGGAATCCCATTTAGTTGACTCAACCTAGTAGTTACCAAAAGCCCAGCACGGGGAGATGACGAATTGAATATACGAGAAGGGACGACGCCGCTTAGTGCCGTTCGCAGGGTCCTCATCCTTTTGATGATGGCTGCAAGCGCAGTATGCGTCACTGGTGTGGTGACAACAGCCGCTCACGCGGAATCGGGCGATTTCGCCAGCAATAGAACACTTGAACCAGGCACCACCGACTGGGGTAACCTCAATCGGTTTTTTGAGGAGCTAGAGTCATGGAGCGAACATGGGGTCGGTTCGTGTGTCGGTGACGGCACGGGGAAAGGGAACGGCTCAGAAAGCTGGTACCACCACGTGTGCACCGGCGATGGATCACCGCCTGACGAAATCTACTGTGGTGAAGCTTGTTACGGAACGAGTGGGGTTCCATTCGTACATAATCACAGCGCGTCTCGTTTGGATAAATTTTGGGGGTGGTGGTATGAATAGGCGCAAGAAGTATCTTGTGTTCTTGGGTATGTTGGTAGCCCTTGTTGCTTCTGCTGTTGCGGTGGCAGCCAGTACTAACGATAATCCGACTACGCTCTCTGAATATGAAGCCGGCAAACGGGCCCAGCAACCCCAAACGCCGGACCTTGCGCAAGCTGAAGCGTTTGGGATTCTTCGTAGGTCACGCAATATAGACGACGAAGTCCCAGCTCAACTATCGTCGATACTGGCGAGTTCGGACCGTTTCGCTGGACTATTCGGTGCAAATATCGGCCTTTCACGACATATAGGGGCAGGCGGTAGCAATGCATGGGTGATCCCTGGAGACGGCGCGATCTGCTTTTATGCAACTACAAACCAGCACCCCAGCGTGCCACTGGCTGGCGCTCCAAGTGGAGGCGCTTGCCAAGCCAATGTAGGAGCGATACAAGGTAAGCTCTCAATAGAGTCCGAATCGGATACCATGCCCGGCATTGATTTTGTTGCGGGGCTAGTACCCGATGGAGTTACGGCGGTTACGCTGGAACTATCAGATGACACTCGGAGCACCGTCCCAGTCACAGAAAATGTATATGCCGCATCCGCACGAGGTCATGTAAGCGGAGTTGCATTCGACGTTTTAGGTCAAGCTGTAGCGATTGCGCCATAAGGCTGCCTGCGGTGGTTGCCTCTTAGCAGGAGGCGACCACCGCACAACGTCGCCTTCCTCCGGTAGGCAGGTCCGTCTCCAGAGTCATCCCGGTGTGGTACGGTCCTGAATGCTCCCCTGGGTTCGTTCCGGTATCATGTCTCGCCCGATGTGGATGGCGCTGACCGCATTTCTGCTCGATCCGATACGCGCCTTCAATTACCAAAGGAGCGAAGATGACTAGCAAATGGTCCCTGCGGCGATTTGTTATCGGTATCGGCCTGGACAAGATCTGGTGGATCACGGCTACCTACCGTCTCAGCGCATCGTTGCGCCAGTTCATGCGCGGCAGCCGTTACGCCGACCGCATCCCACCGCCTAGTGCACCCATGTCGACACGCCCGCCATTGAAGAATGAGTTGGAGTCTTTCTTCGATGAACATGCGGAGGGTCCGGGCATCTTCAAGTGGAGACACTATTTCGAGATCTACGACAAACACCTCAGTCGTTTTCGCGAACAGTCGCCCGTCGTCGTGGAAATCGGGGTGGCTGGCGGTGGAAGCATGCAAATGTGGCGTCACTATTTCGGCCCCGGTTCGCATATTTACGGCATAGACATAGATCCGAGTTGTCGTCGATTCGAGGGAGACGGAGTAGAGATATTCATAGGGGACCAGGGAGCGCCGTCATTCTGGCGGCAGTTCATCGCTCGCTGTCCAGCCATCGACGTGGTGATAGATGACGGAAGCCACGAAGCTCTCCACCAAGCGGCGACACTGGAATCGCTACTTCCGCACATTCGTCCTGGTGGTGTCTATATATGCGAGGATATCCAAGGCCCATTTCAACCATTTAACTCTTTTATCGACGCCCTTACTCGACCGTTGAGCGAGATTCGACCGTCGGACGTGAACGGTGATGTACACGCCCTGCATCGGCAGATTGCTTCGGTACATCGCTACCCGCTTCTCGCGGTTATCGAGAAGCAGAATTACACTCCAGTCTTTGAGTCTACTTATCGTGGGAGCGAGTGGCCCTCCGATTGGAGCGTCCCAGAGTCAGCGCATCGCTGACCAGATGCCTACTTCTCACGAACCCTCAGCAGGAAGGAGACTGCGCACCGTCTTGCGCACACCCGGAGTCTTGCGTCCATTTTCCATCTCGATGAGCGCAGCCTCCGAGATCATTGCGACGAGCAAGCGAGCGCTGGTATCGGACGGCGTCATACCGAGTACCCGCATGCTGGGTTCGGCAAGTCGCGCGAAAAGCGCCTCGCGGTCCTCCATCGTGGTCGTAAGCGCGGCCTGTGTGCGGGTCTCAAAGACGAGCGCCTTCACCGCGCGGTTGCGCAGGCAGACGTCCAGGTAGGCGTCGATTGCGGCAAGCAGCAGTTCCCGCCCCGGCGAGAGGCCGGCAACTGCTGCCGCGACGGCCTCGGTCACCTGCGCGTAGAAACGTTGATGCAGCGCATCTACGAATACCTCACGGTCTTCAAAGTAGAGATAGAAAGTACCCTTGGCGACACGCGCCTGTTCTGCGACAGCGGCCACGCTGAGGCCAGACAGCCCCTCTCGCTCAGCAACGAGCTCCCCAGCCTGAAGGAGCGCCTCCTGGGTGCGGCGTCCCTTTGGTGTGATCGGCTTGGGTCCTATGGGATGTAATTGCTCGACGATGCCGACAGTCTACGTGACCGCTGCGTCATATAAACCTGACCATGTGGTCATAAATTTGTTAGGATGCTGAACGATCTAATCGGGACTGCGTATCTGCGAAAGGAGCAGCGATGAGCATGACGAGCGAGAACGCCCACCAGTGGCGCTCTGAACTGCTGGGTGAGTTGGGTGAGATCGATTCGCCGGCGGGACGACTGGAGTACTTCCAGCGCGGCGATGGCCCGGTGATCGTGTTCGCGCACGGCTGGCTGGCCAACGCAAACCTCTGGCGCAATGTCATCGATCAACTCGCCGACCGCTTCACGTGTATCGCTCTCGATCTGCCCCTCGGAGCCCACCGCACGCCAATGGACCACGATGCCGACCTGACGCCGGCCGGCTGCGGCGCACTGATTTCCTGCACCCTCGCTGCGCTCGGGCTGGTTGACGTGACGCTCGTCGGCAACGACTCCGGCGGCGCCTATTCACAGATAGCCGTGGCCGACAACCCGCATCGGGTCTCTCGCCTGGTGCTCAACTCCTGCGAGACCCCCCACAGCGAGTTTCCGCCGGCCCCGTTCGACGGGCTACCGGCAATCGCCAAAGATCCTCACGCTCTCGGCCAGCTGTTTGAGGCACTACGCAACCGCGAGATCCGGATGACTCCGCCCGCGTTCGGACTGCTGATCAAGCATCCAATCGACAACGTCGTCTCAGACTCCTACGCATTGCCCTGCGTCAGCAACCCCGCGATCCTCCACGACACCAGCAAGGTCATGTCAACAGCATCCTCTGGTCCCGTTCACGAGGCCGGCCGACGGCTGATCGCCGACTTCAGACAGCCGGTTCTTCTTGCCTGGAGCCCAGAGGACAAGGTGTTCGCACCAGCTGACGCAAAGCGCTATACCGACGAACTAAGCGACGGACGCCTAGTCCTAATCGACGATGCGTACAGCTTCACGCCGGAGGACCAGCCCGAGCGACTCAGCGAGCAAATTGCCGCGTTCGTGCACGGTCGGACTTCGATCAAACAACCTTGAGGGCCGCATCCAGCTCAGCCACCGCCCTCCCTTACCCGGCTTGCACGCCGCCCGCCGCCGCCATGCGCTCATGCACCAGTCGCACGACGGCTGCGCCCTCGGCCACCGCTGTCGCACAGCGCTTGATCGAGCCCGCGCGCACATCGCCGGCTGCGTAGACGCCCGGCTCGCTGGTCTGCAGCGGAACGTCGGCGCCTGCCTCCGCCCCGGTCAGCACGAAACCGCCGGCGTCGCGCGCGAGCGCATCGCCGAGCCAATCGGTGCACGGATCGGCGCCTAGGAACAGGAACAAAGCATGCAGCGGGAACGTCGTGCCATCGGTGAGCTTGACCGACTCCAGTTGGCCATCTCGCCCCTGCAGCCCGGCGACTTCGCTGCGTGCCCTGACCGCAACCCCGTAGCGATCGAGCTCCTCGATCAGGTACTGCGACATCGTCTCGCTCAAGTCTGCGCGGCGATGCAGCAAGGTGACAAGGGCGCCGCCGCGGGCAAGCCACACCGCGGCTTGCCCGGCCGAGTTGCCGCCGCCGACGATCCCCGCCCGCTGCCCAGCGCAAAGCTGGCCCTCTAGCGGGCCGGCTGCATAGAACACGCTGACGCCCTCGTAGCAGTCCAGATCCTCGACCGGTAGCCGGCGATATTCCGCCCCCGTGGCGAGCAGCACGGAGCGGGCTCGAACTTCAGTGCCCTCCTCGAGCTTGACGACGTGACAGTCATCGCCGGGCTCGAGCGCCTGCACGCGGTAGGGGCTTGCGATCCTGGCGCCGAACTTGCGTGCCTGTGTGACCGCGCGGGTGGTCAGCTCACCGCCGCTGATCCCGGCCGGGAAGCCAAGATAGTTCTCGATCCGCCGCGAGGTGCCGGCCTGCCCGCCTAGCGCGGTGCTCTCTACAACGAGCGTGTCGAGTCCCTCAGAGGCCCCGTAAACCGCGGCGCCCAGGCCCGCCGGGCCGGCGCCGATCACAAGCAGGTCGACCTCCTCGCGCGGGGCGAGTTGCAGGCCGACGCCAAGCGTACGCGAGAGTTCGCCGTTGCTTGGATTGATCAGCTCCTCTCCCCCGGGCAGTCGAACGATCGGCGAGCCGTCGCCCTCGACCCATGAATGTGGCAGCTTCTGACGCCGCGCGAACTCGAGCAAGCGCCGCGTGTCGGCGTCCACTCGCGATCCGACGATTTCGACGCCGATCCCCTGGCGTTGCTGCAGGAGCTCGCGTCGCTCCACGAACGCGGTCAGCAGCAGGTCGGAGAGCGAACCGTCCTCGAACAGCAAGCCTCGCAGCGCCTCGCGCTCGACGGCGATGTAGCGCATCGGCTCGAGCGCTACCGCCGTCAGGAACACCGTCTGGCCGGAGAGCAGGTTAATCTCACCGACGAAGCCGGATGGTCCGTGGCGGACGATCTCCTCCCCCGCCCCGTCCCGTACCGCGACGTGACCTTCGATGATCGCGATGAACGGGTAGTCCTGGTCACCGATCGCAAACAGCGTCTCGCCTGCCTGTGCTGTGCGCTCCTCACCGCAGGCGGCGAGCGTCTCCAGTTGCGAGCTGGAGAGCACTCGGCTAAGAGGGACGGCCACGCGTCTAGCCCAGCGGCGAGGGTGGTATGCGTGTTTGGCCGTGCACGCTGTCGATCGTCAGCCCAAGATCGTCCACGAAACACCACGACCAACTCTCACCGGGCTCGAGCGAATGGATCAACGGATGAGCGGCCTCATGCGCATGCGCGCGAGCGTGGCGGTTGGGCGAGTCATCGCAACAGCCGACCTTGCCGCACTCCAGGCAGATACGCAGGTGCAGCCACAGGCCGCCGGTTGCTAGACACTCCTGGCAGCCCTCGACCGACTCTGGCAACTGGGTGATGCGGACGCTGTCCAAGTGGGTGCACGAAGGCATCTGTGCAACCTAGCCTAGCTGGGAGTCAATCCCGGCACGACTGTGTCTGCATCTTTCGGATGCTCAGGAGTGTGCCGAAGCCGTGACCCGCACCACCGGCACATCCAGCTCGGCGCGCAAGCGCCGCAACTGGTCTCGCTCCTGCCAGTGGCCGTCCTCGCCGTCTGAGGAGGTGACGACGATCACCTCATCAGCGCCGAACGCTCGCAGCTCGTCCTCGATCGACGCGGTCGGACTCATGTCGCCGATGCGACCGTGCGCCAGGAAACCCTGTGTCCGCGCCCACGAGAGCGAGCTCTCCAAGCGCTCCCTGGCTCGGCTCATCTCCCTGTCGATGTCGGTGTAGGCCAGATGCGTGCGCGAGCTGAGCACCGGCGCGAGCACGTCGAGCTCTACGCGGCCGTCCTGTGCGCCCACGATCCGAGCGCGCAGCTCCTCGCCCTGCATGGACTCGTTGGCCACGACCAGCACGTGTCGCGCGCCGGGGATACCCCTGTGCGAGTGCGGCGCCTCGGCCGCTTCTCGCAACGGCCGGCGGCGCTCGCTGTCAGCTGATGCAAGATAGATACTCAGCACCAGCACGGCCAACAGGACGAAGGCGATCAGGCCGGCCAGCGCACTGCTCAAAACGCCGACCAATACGGCGACGCCCGCCAGCAGCGCGATCGCGAGCGCGAAGTGAAATGCGTCAGCCTCTGATCTGATCGGGAAGCGCATTGTATGGACCACTTGTTGACTACCCGTCGCGAAAACAAGCAAACCCAGGCGAGAGTACGAGTGCTCCCGAGTGCTCCCGTCAGCCCGTTATCATCCGCCGCCTAATGCGTCGGACACTCGCCGTCCTCCCCCTGGCCATATTGGCTGCTCTGTCTCTCGCCGACACGACTCAGGCCACCACGCCAACAAAGGTGCAGACGACGCTGATCGGACTGCCGAGCACGGCAGCGCTTGATACCCCGATCCCGATCGAGGTCAAGGTGACCAATCGCGGTCCGCGCGTCGCCAAGGGTGTCTTGGTCGAGATCGGTCTCGACAAGGACAGCGGCGCAGGCGCGGATCCTGGGCTTGACATCGGACCTTATGATGGGCTGAAGACACACATCTCAAAGCTCGGTGTTGGGCGCTCCCGGACGTTCAGGTTCAAGGTAACGATTCACTCAACTACACCGCCGAGTGAGATTGGCACGTTTGGGGCCTCCTACGTTGGCCCCGGTGCTTATAACATCGGTGCGGGCCTGGAGATTCAGAGCCCGATCGGAGCAAGGTGCATCGGTGAGTGCACAAAGGACGTCGGGGTGGCGAACATCACGCTGACGACAGCGCCCTCCTAGCAACAGATGCTTCAAGCGATGCCGCCAGGTTGCCCGTGCGGATAGCGACGTGGAACGTCAACTCGGTCAAGCAGCGACTGCCGCGGCTGCTGCCCTGGCTCGATGAGCGCCAGCCCGATGTCCTCTGCCTGCAGGAGACCAAGCTGACCGACGACGCCTTCGAGCAACTGCTCGGCCAGGAGCTTGCCGTGCGCGACTACGCGTTCGCCTCACATGGCCAAGCGCAATGGAACGGCGTGGCGATCCTCTCGCGGGTGGGACTCGATGACGTCGTCGCCGGCCTTCCCGGAGCGCCTGGCTTCCCAGATCCCGAGGCGCGCGCCGTGTCCGCCACCTGCGGGGGGATCCGCATTCACTCGGTGTATGTGCCCAACGGCCGCACTCCCGACTCAGACCACTACCGCTACAAGCTCGCTTGGCTGAGAGTACTGAGCAAGACCGTTGGCGACGGCCCGCTTGACGCGATCGTCTGCGGCGACATGAATATCGCGCCCACCGACGCCGACGTGTTCGATCCGGGCGCATATGTCGGACAGACGCACGTCACTGCACCTGAGCGTGCGGCGTTGACCGAACTGGAGGCCACCGGGTTCCATGACGTGGTGCGCGAGCACTGGCCGCAGGAGCGCGTCTTCACCTATTGGGACTACCGCGCCGGCATGTTCCACCAGGATTTCGGGATGCGGATCGACCTCATTTTGAGCACTGCTACGGTGGTCGACCGGGTCAAGGCCGCATGGGTCGATCGCCAGGCGCGCAAGGGTCCCGGACCAAGCGACCACGCGCCGGTGATCGTCGATCTGGACGAGGCGATAGATGGCGACATCGGACCGCTTGTGCCGCCGCCATCCGCTCGATCGACCAAGCGCCGCACGACCAAGCTGCCTCAGTCCTCTTGATCCCTGATTCGACCAGCGCTCGAGCGACGGCGATCAAGCCGATGACTACGCTCACGAGCTCGCGCCTACGCGCCGATGTATGCTGCGCAACTGAGCTGGCCGCCGGCCGTTTGCAAATGAGCCTGTCACTCAAACATCTCACGAGCGCTCGCGCGATGCTCGCTGCCGGGATGGCGACGTTGCTGCTCATTGTCACTGTGGGCGCAGCCGCCGGCGCTGGGAGCGGAAAGCCTGTCAAGAAAGGTCATTACACGGGCGCGGTCGGCCCGGGCTGGCCGATCAGCTTCAGCGTGTCTTCAGACGGCGAGAAGGTCGAGCACCTTGTGGCCGGCTTCGATGCCGGATGCAACGGGCCAGCCGGAGACACACCGACGATGTTTCACTTCGGAGCGCTTGCGATTCACAACGGGAGCTTCTCCGGGAAAGCCCTGGATGACTTCGGCAAAAAGGTCTCCGAGACGCTTCGCATCACCGGCAGTTTTTCCGCTCGCACAGCCAAGGGCCACGTTAGCGACACCTCGCACATAACGAGCCTGCCCAACTGCACCGAATCCTCATCGTTCACAGCAACCGCGCACTAGCGACGGCCGCAGAGGCCGCGGGGAGGGCTCAAGAGCCGGCGTCGGCGGGCTGACTGGGCGCTCCCCCGATCGCGTTGATCACCCGTCGGCGACGATCGCGCACGCGCTTAAAACGTGCCTGCGAGCGGGCCATGCGCCGGCCCTCAGGCGGATAGCGCCGGCGCGCCCACGGCGATGTCGGAGAGGCCAGGCGCACACTTCCCACGATC
>DASTPN010000233.1:0-2381 GCA_035719985.1 Solirubrobacteraceae bacterium
CACCACTCATGCCGAATTTCCTGTCGTCTTCACCGGCGACAAATCGATATCCGCCGGGCCAGGATCGATCTCATACCACTGGGATTTCGGCGATGGCGCCAGCTCGAGCAGCGCTGATCCGTCTCACACCTACATGCTCGCCGGCACCTACACAGCCACCCTGGCGGTCACCTATGGCGAAGCGCCGCATACCGAAGATCAGAGTTCGGTCAAGGTGACGGTTCTGCCCGAGACGGCCCAGGAAGAAAAAGAACGCCAGGAAGAAAAGGAACACCTAGAAGAGGAAGAACGTCAGGAAGCGAAAGAACGCAAAGAAGCCAAGGAACGGCAAGAAGCGAAGGAACGCGCCGAAGCCACCGAACGCCAACGTGCAAAGGAACACCAGGAAGCGAAGGAACGCGAAGAAAAAGAACGAGTGCTGGTCGAATCGACGATCCTCAGCGGCGTCAGCCTCGCTCCGATCCGATTTCGCGTCGCTCGCGCCGCGGTGTTGCGTAAAGCCAGCGGCAAAGGCAAGTCGGCGGTCGGCGCCACGCTTCGCTTCAACCTCTCGCAGGGTGGCTCGGTCACATCCACGTTCTCTCGGAAGGTGCACGCCGTCAAAGGCTTCATCTATAAGAGCGTCGCGTCGCGGGGGGTTGTGTCCGTTTGCACCGGCTCCGCCCGAGCGCACACGCGCAAATGCCGCGCGCCAAGCTCCAACCGTATCGCGGTGACAGCCGTCAAGGGGGCCAACACCCAAGTGCTTTCGGGCTGGGTCGGCGGAGTCGCCCTACCACCGGGTGCCTACAGCGTCACCGTCCAGGCTGTCGGTGTCGACATGACAGTCTCGGCTCCAGTCGTCGTGCACTTCGTGGTTCTAGCGTCCGCGAAGGGCTGAGCGCGGGCTCCACGGTTCGCGCCCAACCGCCCGCGCCACCCGGCCCGCAAGCACGCTGCGTACCAGCGGCCACTCGTGGCGCAGGCACAGAGGGTCGTGCCGCAGCCCGCGCAGTAGGTGTCGCGCCGCTCGTCCGCGCTGTCCGTGCGTGGCGTAGATGCGTGCCGCCATTGCGTCGAGAAACGCGCTTGCCTGGCGCTCCAGGCGTGTGCCGCGCTGCTCAGGGTGGCGTTCGAAGTAAGCGGCGACGATCCGACGCGAGGCGTCGATCCCGGCCTCGATGTTGGATGTCATCGAGGTTGGGTGGCGGCGGTAGTAGAGGACCGGATCGCGGGTGCCCTTGACGGTGGCGTGCTCGAGCGCTCGCTGCATGTGATCCCAATCCTCGGCAACCGTGAATGAGAGGTCGAAGGGCACGCGCTGAAGCAGTGAGCGCGAGTACATCGTGGTGCCGCCAGGGCGGACGTTGAAGCTCGCGAACAGCGAGTCGACGATCGCGTCGCCCTGCTGGCCCGTGCTCATCCGCCAGCGCGGGTTCAGGTCGCTATCGCATATCAACGCGGCGCCGTAGGTGATCCGGTCCTCACGACCGTCCATCAAGGCGTATAGCCGTTCGGTCGAGTCGGGAGGCAGGAAGTCGTCACAATCGAAGAAGCGAATGTGCTCGGCGCTGGCAGCCGCCACCCCGGCGTTGCGGGCGGCAGATATGCCCCCATGCGCCACCCGCGCGAAGCGCAGGCGTGGATCCCTGACATGGGTCAGCAACTCGCTCACGGGTGTCTCATTGCCGTCGTCGACAATCAGCAGCTCGATGGAGGGGCCAGTCTGGGCCAGCACCGAGGCGACCGCCACCTCCAGCCAGTCTTGGCGTGGGCGCCATACTGGCACGATCACCGACACCTGCGGGCGTTCGCGGTCAGCTGCGGGCATCTCGCGCAGGAAGTATGCAGATCGCGCCCGCGTCACGGGAGCAGGCGACCACGGTCGGTCGGAAGCCGGCGACTACTGGGTGCTCTTTCGGGCCTGCACGGACCCTTGCAGGAGAGTCCGACATACGTCCAGCGACCATCTACCGTTTTAGAACATACCTGCGCGTTCCGATGCGTCTCTTGAGAACGAGATTAAACGAACGCAAGCAGGCCGTTTCACCCACGATAAGGGCACACCCGTCGCGAGGCGGGGTCGCAAAGCCACGGATCTCTCCACGAGAGACAGCCGGGTCACCGAAAGGGTCGGGGTGCCGGTCGGAAAGGACGGGTCCCCGTGCCTCACTCCCGACTCAACTCCACCCCCGCAGACAACAGCACTCGTCGGCCACGCTCCTTCCGCCACGCTCGCGCCAACTTCTTCAAGCGCGCCGCGGTAGCGATCGTCGCGATCGTCCTGGCGTTGTTGATGGTGCCCGCGGCCGGCCAGGCCGCACAGAAGGGTCTGTCCGTTGACCTGACCTGGGCCGACTCGCTCAGCGAACAAACCTCGACTGAGTCGATCCTCGCCGAAT
>DASTPN010000234.1:0-14806 GCA_035719985.1 Solirubrobacteraceae bacterium
AGATACACGAGCATCCAGCCGATCAATACGGGCTTGAGCCCCTCAAGCGTTTCCCAGCCGCCGACGGTCACGATCAGGATCAGGCCGGTCGAGATGAGCAGCAGCAGGATCACAGTCGCGCGCGTCGCTTGCACGGCCGACTTGTGGCGGTTTGGGTGCGTGACGATGACGCCGGGCTTGGTGGCTTTGCTGGCGGGCGTGGACATCTTCACGGATGACCATACAATCTGGAGCCCTCGCCCCGCAACCCAGCGAGCTGAGGTGCTGCACGCGGACGTGGTGGAACTGGTAGACACGCTGGCCTTAGGAGCCAGTGGGCTTACGCCCTTGAGGGTTCGAGTCCCTCCGTCCGCATCTCGCCGATTTGCTCAGCCGGCCACCAGCGCCGAGGGGCGGGCGAGCGCCTCTTCGCCGGCGCGCACCGACTCGACGAAGATCTCTACGCCCGTGAGCATTAGCTCGCGCGTGATCACCAGCGGGGGCAGGAAACGGGCGACGTTGCCGAAGTGTCCGCCGACCTCGATCACAACACCGCGCTTGAAGCACTCGCTGCGCACGCGTGTCGCCATCTCGCCCCAGGGCTCCTTGGTCTCGCGGTCGCGGACCATCTCGATCCCGATCATCAGCCCCTGTCCACGCACATCGCCGACCGCCGCAAGCGTATGCTGGGCTTCACGCAAGAGGTCGAGGGTCAGCTCGCCAAGAGCCTCGGCATGGGCGGCTAGGTCCACTTCCTGCATGAACTCGATCGCGGCGGTGCCGGCGGCCATCGCTACCTGATGGCCGCGAAACGTGCCGATGTGAGCCCCCTTCGTCCAGGTGTCGAGCTCCCGGTCATAGGCCACACACGAGAGCGGGTAGCCGATCCCGCCAAGCGCCTTTGACAGCGTCATCGCGTCGGGTGTGACGCCGTCGTGCTCGCAGGCGAACATCTTTCCCGTCCGTCCAAACCCGGTCTGGATCTCGTCACAGATCAGGGGAACGTCGTGCTCATGCGTGATGCGTCGAATCTCAGAGAGATAGCCCTTGGGCGGCACGATAGTGCCGCCCTCCCCCTGAACCGGCTCGATCAGAACTGCGGCGGGCGTCGGGACTCCAGCGTGTGGGTCTGACAGCGTCGTCTCAAGCAGTTTGGCGCAGGCCGTCTCGCAGGAGTCGGGCTTGAGCCCCAGCGGGCAGCGATAGCAGTAGGGGTAGGGCATGAAGTGAACCGGCGTGGTGACCGGCCCGCCAAAAGAGGTGTCGCTGGTGAGCGACAGCGCTTCCTTGGTCATCCCGTGGTAGGAGCCTTGGAAGGCGATCACTGCCTCGCGCCCGGTATGCGCTCGCGACAGCTTCAGCGCCGACTCGATCGCATCAGACCCTGTCGGCCCGCCGAAATGGAAGCGCCCGCTCTGGCCGAGCCGTCCCGGCAGCAGCTCGCGCAGCTTGCGCATAAGTCGCAGCTTCGGCGTGGTCGGGAAGTCAAGCGCGTGCACGAGCTTGCCCTCCTGCTCGCGTGCAGCGGCAAGCGCGGCCGGATGAGAATGGCCGATATTGAGGACGCCGGCGCCGCCAAAGAAGTCAATGAAGGTGTTGCCGTCGGCGTCGCGCATCGTCGCGCCGCGCCCTTCCTCGATCGCGATCGGCACGCTGCGCGGATAAGAACGAGCGCTTGACTCCAGCTCGTCCTGCTCCTCGAGCATCGCTCGGGAGCGTGGACCCGGAACCTCACCCTTGATGTCGGGCGCCGGGTGAAAGTGCAGCTCCTCGAAGTTGTGCTCCCCGTCGGTCATAGCTCAGGCCTGTGGCGACTATAGCCCGCTCACGCTCAGGCCTCTGCGACTGGAGTGCGCTGCAGCTCGCGCATGACTGGAAATGGCGCCACCTCGCGCAGCGTCTCGTGTCCTGTCAACAGCATCAGCAGTCGGTCGACCCCCATGCCGCCGCTAGCTGACGGCGCCAGTCCGTACTCCAGTGCGCGTACGTACTCCTCGTCGTGGGGATGCGGCGCGTCGTCGTCATCGACCTGCCGCTCCTTGCGCTGGGCCACGAACCGCTCCCACTGCTCGATCGGGTCGGTCACCTCCGAGTCGCCGCTGACGAGCTCGATTCCACCGATCACGGCGTCGAAATGCTCGGCCAGGCGGTCGTCCTGGGCGTGCGCCTTAGTGATTGGAAACGAATCGAGCGGAAAGTCGTAGACCATCGTCGGTTGGTTGAGGGTCGGCTCGACCAGCTTGGAGTACACGCTCTGCACGACCTGCGCCCAGCTCGCGTCCGGGTGGACACGGTCCTCGATCAGCGTGGCCAGCTCGTCGCGACTTGCTGCCAAGAAGTCGACGCCGGTGACGCGATCGATCTCGGCCTGCATGGTCGTCACCCGCCAAGGCGCTGAGAGGTCGATCTGCTCGCCGCCCCGTTCGATCATCGTCGTGCCAAGCACACGCTGGGCGACGTAGGCGACCATTTCTTCGGTGAAGCGCGCCACCGCCGTGTGGTCGGCATAGCTCATCAGCCACTCGAGCATTGTGAACTCGGGCGAGTGCCGGTAGGAGATGCCCTCGTTGCGGAAGCACTTGCCGAGGTCATAGACGTTCTCAAGTCCACCGATCAGACAGCGGTTCAGATACAGCTCGACTGAAATGCGCAGAGACATCTCCTGATCAAGCGCGTTGTGATGGGTAAGAAACGGCCGGGCCGAGGCACCGCCGGCAAGTGCCTGCAGCACAGGCGTTTCGACCTCTATGAACCCCTGCTCGGCGAGGAACGCACGCAGCGCGTCGATCGTCTTTGAGCGAGTCAGGAACAACTCGCGCGTGGACTCGTTGGCGAGTAGGTCGAGCTCGCGGTAGCGGTAGCGGGTGCCGGTGTCGCCGAGCCCGTGGTACTTGGCCGGAGGCGGCCTAAGCGCCTTGGTCAGCAGTGTGCAGCTGTGTGCAGCAAGCGCCAGCCCTCCGCGCTGCGTCACGTAGATCGGGCCTTGCGCTTCGATGATGTCGCCGACATCGAGGTCGAGGATCTGCTCGTAGTGCTCCTGGCCGAGCGTGTCCTGGCGCACGGCCAACTGAATCTGCCCGGTGGAGTCGCGCAGGTCGATGAACGCCGTCTTGCCGTGTCCTCTACGCGCGATCACCCTGCCGGCCAGCCTGTAGGTCAGCGCGGGATGCTCGCCCGCCTTTAGCTCCGCCGGGTCGTGGCGCTCGTGCAGCGCGGCGATCTGCGTGCGCTCCCCGCCCTGAATGTGTGGGAAGGGCTCGACGCCACCGGCACGCAGCCGCTTCGCCTTGGCTATGCGCTCGTGGGTGGCCGCGTCCTCGTGTGTGTCATCGAACATCCTGGATCACCTGGGAAGGTACCATCGGGCCTGCGTGCGCCAGTTGGCCATACGTCGTTCTGTAGCGTTTTCGACGTGGTGTTTCTGTAGTCGAGCCTGGATGATGCCAGGGTGCGGCGCACCAAGGACCCGGAGATCGACGAGCAGGTAGCCAAGTTCGGCGAACGCATGCGCGCCGCACGCGCGGCCGCAGGTCTTTCCCAAGTGGCGCTCTCTGAAGCCACGCAGCTCGATCGCGCCGCGATCAGCTTCCTGGAGAGAGCTGAGCGCAGCCCAGACCTCTCTACGCTTGTGCGCGTTGCCCGTGCCTTGTCGATGACGCCCTCGCAGCTGCTCGAGGGCATCGGGACGGGTGCGGCGTCATTTGAGCTGCCGAGCTACCGAGGTCTGGGCAGCGCGCCCGAGGTGCGTCTCGGCGCCAACCTTCGCGCCGTGCGCCACGGCGCGGGTCTTTCCCAAGAAACGCTCGGTTTTGAAGCGGAGGTCGATCGTGCGGCGATCAGCGTGTACGAGCGTGGCGGCCGTGGCCCGAACCTGCGGACGGTCCTAAAGCTCTCGCGGGCGCTTGGGATGCGACCGTCGGCACTGCTCGCGGGCGTCACGTAGGCGCTCGGCTGAGAAGCTCGGCGCAGAAGCTGGCTTTAGAAGCTGAGCTCGGCCGCGCGGATCGCGGCGCGCGTGGGTCGATAGCGGTCAGCTTCGCGGGTGGCGAGTTCGTCGGCGAGCAGGATGTCCAGGGCGGCTTGGACTTCTTGGCGCTCGCAGGCGCACATGGGCTCACGCTCGCAGGCGCGGACAATCTCACCAAGCGTCAGCCCGTTTGGCTTCTCGCTGGAGTCGGCTCTATCGCGCACGAGCGTGTCAAGCACGACGGCCGCGAGCAGGTCGGGATCGGGCGACGGGTCCCGCGGCCGCGATGCTTGTGTTTTCGCCACATCTTGAAACTACACGACCGATTCGCCGGTTGCGACTCGACCGTCGTCTTGACGGCTTGGCAGCAAGCAGACCGCTTGGTAATCTATTTTCAACAGGTTGTAGTAGTGCCGCTTGGCGGGCAGGGACCCCAGGCCGTGCGGTAGTAGGTCGGCGTGCCGGCGTTGCCCGCCTTGAGCGTTTTGAGTTCTTCGCTCCATTCGAGGATGCCGCTGCCGTTTTCCATGTGCACCTTGGCGCCGACGATGCCGCCGACGAACGTGGTCCCCCCGTTGATGTTGACTTCCGCTTCCGGGGCGAAGATGGCGGCTTCCAGTTTGGAGCCGTTTTCCAGTTTGAACTTCCCCTTGCCGTACATCTCGATCAACAGCGAGGTGGGTAGTTTTGACAGGTTTTCCACTTTCGAGTTGTTGAGGACTTCGAAGTTGCCGCTGCCGGCTGGGCATTTGCTGCTTTTGTCTTCGGGCGAGTCGATGAAGATTTCGGTTTTGACGCCGGCGGCGATGATCAGTTTCGCGGCGTTTTCCAGCTTGACGTTGCAGAAGTAGTATTTCGAGCCGCTGAGCGTCAGCTTCGGTTCGGACTGAAGCAGCAGCGTGTAGTTGGGCGAGCCGCTGTACTGAATCGCTTTTGACGTGTTTTCGTACTGTTCGTCCTGTTTGCCGGAAATGCGACTGTCTTCGTTGCTCGTGGCGGTGGCGTGGTTGGTGGGCAGTGAGTAGACAAAGTTTTCTTTCTCAGTCACTTCGGGCCCTTCGACTTTCACGCCCGATTTGATGCGTTCGTTGCCGACCGCTGGCTTGAAGCTGCCACTCGGCCCGATCTCGTAGCCTTTGGGGAAGCTGGTGCCGCCTTCGGCGATGATTTTGCCGTTGCTTGCGGCGATGCCCTTGATCGCGACGCTACCGCTCACCTTTATTTCTTCAAGGCCGACGATGCCGGCGACGGTGAACAGGTTGGTTGAGGCCTGTAGAGCCGCGACGCGCGCCTGTAGGCGCTGTCTGGCGACCGTGCCGGTTTTTTCGTTGACGATGCCTTCTGCTGTGATGCAGCGCTGTTGCAGCTGCGAGGACCCGGAAAGAGCTTCACCGACGCAGGTGCCGCTGATCGTCGTGCTGGTCATCCAGTACTTATAAGATGCATTGTTGCCTATATTTTCTTTGCCTTCGCAGGGTTCTGCTTCGCTGGGTAGGTAAACCGTGCCGACGCAGTGACTAGCTTCAGGCCCAACCATGTTGAGTCTGTAGGTGGCGGCGCGCAGACCGGCTTCGGCCGCCTCCAGCGCCGTCTTCTGGCTTTCGTCGCGGCCGGTGGAGCGGCTAGTGCTGACGGAGACCGACACGGCCGCGACCGACAGCATCCCCAGCACGAACAGCGCGAGTACGGCCACACCCATCACGAAGCCGTCTTGGCGGCGCAGCGCGGTGCCCCAGTTACGCGTATGCGAGCGTGTGCGGACGAGTGTGAGTGAGGATGAGATAGTAGAGGGCATGGCCGTCATTCCGTGTTGAGTTGGACATAGGAGTTGTCGCCTTCGGTTTCGACCGTTTTCCCTTCGACAGTCGTCGTGCCGGCAGCGACGTCATACGCGATGGCGATGCTGCCGGTCGAGGATTGCGCCTCCCACACGCGCAGCCCGATGCGGTTTTTGGCGGCGATCGTCGCTTTGCCGTATTCGAACACAAACGAGACCGGCGTCATCGCGGTCGGCCAGGTGGTCGGTGTGTAGGAGCCGTAGCCGAGCTTGGTCGGTGCTTCTTTGACGAGATTTTCGATTTTTTCAGGGACGTTGTAGACGGCGACGCACAGGGTCACTGTCTGCGCTTCTTTGCGCAGTGTCTGCGTGTACAGCGACAGCCCACCGACGCCCGTGAGCTTGGTTTCGGCGCTCAGCGGCGCCGTCACCCACAGCTCGCCCTTGGCGTTTTCGGTTTTCGTCGGCGTTTCCGAACATTCGACGTCGGGTTTGAGCAGTCGCCCTCCTTCGTATTCGGTGGGGGTAGTGCCGAGGTCGGTCGAATAGTTGTAGAGCGTGGTTGCCGTCGGCGCGGTTGCGTCCATCAGATCCGGCTTCGGGCAGGCGCTAGTGGTTTTGCTGGAGGTGCAGGTCGATTCGGTTGGCGCAACCGTCGCGTGCACGGCATGATTGGCTGTTGGTGCTTTGATCGCGCTTTCGGCCAGCGAATCGTGCAGCTCCCACGTCTGCGCTTTGCCTTTGTCAATGCCGATCAGGCATTCTTTAGCGGGCGTGCCGCACTTGATTTCCGGGTTTTCGACCGGATCCGAGTTGCCGTTGCTTGAGGTTCCTTCCGGCACAGCTTTTGGATTGGGTATCGGCTGAGATATCCACACAGGGGCGACAGCGTGGGTTGCGCTCGGTACTGTAAGCGTCACCGCGACTGTTATTCGCTTATAGGTTTCGCTGCTGCACAGTTTGGTGTTTTCAGAGCAGACTTTGTCGACGTGCCAGGTGACAAAGTCATAAACGCTTCCTTTGAGCTTGCCGTTGGCCCAGTTGCAGGAGCCGACAGGCGTTTCTTCGCAGGATTTGCTTGCGCTTCCTTCAACGACGCCATTGGTGGCGTCGACGGCCATGCGCTCTTCTTCTTTGCCGGCTTCGCGCGTCCAGTCCAGGCAGCCTTCGCCTTTTTCTTCGCTGCATTTGAAGCCGCTGATGTCAAAATAGTAATCGGGGTTGGTCGTTTCGATGGAGTGGGTGGGGGAGGCTTTCATCGCCAATTCGCTGAATGTAAGCGCCTGTAGTCGCTCGACCTCGCGCTGGGCCAGGTGGCTCATCGTTGCGCGCCGTTCGGCCACCAACGTGAGCTTGCGTGAGGCCGAGTAGCCGGCGACGACAGAGAGCACGCCGACGACCAACACGAAGGTGGCGACGATCACCTCGATCAGCGTGAACCCTTGCTGTGAGCGCAGCCGGCTCATGTGCCGACGGCGGTGTTGCGGATGTAGGCGCCGTTTTCGAGCACGATCTGGTGTTCGAGCGTCTTGGCGCCGGCCAGTTTCAAAGTGCCTGAGGCCGGCAACACGAGCTTGATCGTGACGAGGTCCGGCGCGACCGAGCTTGGCGTGTATTCGACGAAGATCGGGTCTTCTTTGCCATTGGGACGGTCGGCCGAGGTGCCGTTGAGAACGTATTTGACGATCGTCTGCCCTTTGGCCGGCAGCGCGTTGCCGACTTCGGCCGACTTGCGCACACACTGCTTGAATTCGGTGCCCGTCTGTTTTTCTTCGCAGTTGTAGTTGATCTCGTAGTCTTTGCCGCCGATCGCGGCGTAGAAGTCGATCGTGTAGGAGCTGTCGCTGCGGATCGAGTAGGCCTCGCGCATCTCGCTGATCATCCGCGCCAGCCCGCTGCGGCCTTCCTGGACGACGAGCGCCCATTCTGAGTCGCGCAGTTGCGCGCGCTGCCCTGTCTCCAGTGCGCTGAAGGTCGCTGTGGTGACGAGCAGTCCGAGCGCTGAGGCGATCGTCATCTCGACCAGCGTGAAGCCGGCCTGCGAGCGTAGGCGAGTAAGGACTTCCGAGGTGATTGTGAGGAAAGCTACAAACATTGGCGCATACCGATCACCGTTGGTGTCGGCATCGCCACCTGTCCGCTTTAGGGACCTACTGGTTCAGGGACAGGACTTCGAGCAGTTTGTTCCACTGGGCCTGCCCGTGCACGAATTCAAGTTCTTCAAAGCGAGTGTTGAGACGCTGATCGCGCACGGCCAGGCTGGCGTCTGAGCCCTGCAGGAACGGGGCGAGCAGCTTGTGCGGGATCTGGTTGATTTCGATCGCTTCGACATGCTTGGCGTAGCTAGTGACGTCGGCGGGAACGGTGCCGTAGCCGCCGACGGCCCAGGTGCGCACGTCCGTGCAAAGAGGGGGCACGGCAAGCGAAGTCATCGCGCTCAGGGCTTTGGTCAGCTGGTGAGCGGCACGCGTGGTCGCGGGATTGCTCCAGGTCAAGTGTCCGACGGCTTTGACGAAGCGCTTGACGGCACCGGCGTTGGCGTCGTAGCCGGTGGCCCAAAGTGCGCCGGCGACCTCGAGGCTCAGCTTCTGCTCCTCTTCGCTCTGAGGTGATCCGGCGCCGACGTGGGGACATTCGGAGGCGAACTTGCCGTCGAGCTTGCCGATGGCGCTTTCCACGCGCGACCAGCCGCTGACGGTCGTGTGCAGGATCGCGTAGTCAGCGGTCAAATAGGCGTGGGTCGAGGCGATGTCATGCGAGCTGGCGGCACTTGCCCCTGAGGGCGCCAAGCCCATCACCAAGACCCCCAATATGATGCCTGTCAAGCGTCCCCTCATCCCATCACGAGGGTATCGTATGGCGGAACACCGAGTGCCCGGGGGACTGGTGTAACGGTAACATGGGGGTCTCCAAAACCCTTGCTCGAGGTTCGATTCCTCGGTCCCCCGCTCGTCGATTGGCCAGAATCTTCTGCAAACTGGAGCATCCACCAAGACGGTCGCTGGATGGATCGATGCCGCCATGCGCAGCCTAAGATTGGACTGGTACGTAAGGGGTCGTATCTGTATCGTTGCGCTCTTTGGAACTTCGCTATAGCCAACGACTCCACCAGAGCCAAGCCTCCAGGAAACGCTTGCACCGTGCGCCGCCGTCCCGCACACGCTGGCCGGGCCAGCGCTCGGTGCGTCTGGCCCTATTGGCGGCGCTGGTCTTGCTGATGGTGGCGCTGATCGCGGCAAGCCCAGCGTCCGCCGCTGTCGAGCTGCCCGACCTGGAGCCGTTCCTGGCGCACGCGCCCGATGTGCATGCTCCGGTCGAGCTTCCGCTCGGGTCGATCGCGCAGGCAGTGCCGCGCGCATACGGCACGGCCGATCAGACAGCGATCGCGGCGCTGGATACCGCCAAGGAGGACGAGGCCAAACTCGCCGACGAAACGGCCCGCGATGTCAGCGGCGAAGGGGAGAGCGAGCAGGAAGACGACGACCTGCTCAAGAAATGTCTCGCCGCCGCCCTCCAGGATTTGCTCATCTCCGCCGCACAGGGGCAGTCGGTCGAGATCGAAGGCGTCGTATCGAGCGCGCTCAAGGCATGTCTCGCAGAGGACTTCGGCGATGAACCGGCGGAAAACCTCGTGGAACTCGCGGAATACCTTGCCGGACAGACCGCCGCGCACGCCGAAGAAGCAGACAACGCGGCCGCGGAACCAGTGGTGTTCCTCAACTGGCTGGGCGCGACCAAGAGCGCACTCGAATCCGAATCGGCGGCCGGCCAAACATCCGCCGCGACTGGCCAGTCGGTCGCGGTTGTCCAGAGTTCGGGCGGGTCTGCGCCGAAAAGCGCGCCAACGATCCCGATCATCCTCGGGCTTGCCGTTGCCGCAGTGATCGCGCTAGTCCTCCGCGGCCGACGCGGCTGACGAGCTCCTCCAGCCATCTGGGCTTGGGGGAGGGAGAGGCACGGCTCCGGCATGTCGAGCGCGAACGCGTCGAAGACTAGTCGTCCGTCGCCGACGCTGGTGGCTGCCAGGTGTCCACCCGGTTTTGAAAGATCGCTGCTACCTGTTCCAGTTCCCTATGAGTCCCGTAGTACTCGACTTCGAAGACGATCGTCTCGCCGCTGGGGCGCACGAGCCAGCTGGTGTGGACAGCGCCGAACAGCTCGTCGTGCCTTGCAAAAAGCTCGCCGCCGCCGTGCTGAGTCTCGTTGCGAGCATTGTGCAATTGCCACGGATCTGCTCGAACCGGCGATTCCAGGCCGGTCAGTCCCGCAACGCAAGCCCGGCTGGCACCGACGCCGCGAAGTAACCGGGGACAGCGATTATCGCAAGCGCTGTGAGAATGACGATCGCGAGACTCTCGAGCGCTGCGCCTCCCGTAACCGAATAGCGGACAGGGAAGTTGATCGTCTGCGCCAGCGCACGGTCGGCCAGCTGCTGTCCGTACAGGCCGAACAGAGCTCCGCTCATGCAGCCCACACCGAGTAGTAGCAGTCCCTCGAGCACGATCGTCTGCCACAGCTGGGCGCGGCGGAATCCCTCGAGCTTGAGCTTGGCAAGGCGCGGGCGTCGCTGCCAGATCATCGCCCCAATCGCGGCGGCCATTGCGAGCACCGCGACGATCGGTATCAACACCGCGATCTGTGTGAGACGCGAGAGCGCTTGGCGGCTGAGCGCGATCTGTCCCGAGGCGTGCTCGGCCGCGCTCTGCACAGTCAGACCCGAGTTCGGTCCGAGCGCGCGTTCGATCTCACCGATGCCATGCTTGGTCGAGACGCCCCGGGCGAGTAGGACGTTGTAGGCGCTTGTGTCCTGGGTATCCCACGCTTGTGCGTAGTCGCCGGCGTTCATGATGATCGCGCCCGCGGTCCAGCCGACATTCGTGGACAGCGCCGCGACACGAAAGAGGTGCGGGATGGGCGATGGCAGTGTGAACGCCTGGCCCAGACGCAGGTGGTCTTCCTTGGCGATCGCTTCTGAGAGGACTGCCCATCCGCCGCCGCGCACGCGTTCTTCTGCCTGCTGCGGATCACCCTGCAGGATCTGGTTGGCGGGCAGCAGCGGATGCGCCTGGCTTGGCGGCGCTATCACGAGCACGCGGCGCCCGCCGATATCCAGAAGCCCGCTGCGATAAGTGCGGATGGCGCGCACGTCTGCAAGCCCTCTGAGCTTGGCTTCTTGCACCGGCGCGAACGGGCTGGTGTCGAGCAGGTCGTAGGAGCCGGTGGGGGAGACCCACACGTCGGCCGACGCGTTCATTTCGTGTGTCGCCTGTTCCAGGCCGCTCAGCAGGTCGCCGTGAGCGCCCTGGATCGCGACGCTGCCGAAGATCGCGACCGCGCCGGTCGCGGTGATCGCAAGCGCCCTGGCACCGGCGGCGCTGAGCTCCATCGCGGCGACATGGGCGACCGCGCCCGTGCGTAGGCGCGCAAGCCGGTTGACGAGTTTGAGTGTGAGGTTCAGCGCCATCGGCAGCACCAGCAGTAGCGCTGTCACCAGCAGGACCATCCCCGGGATCGCCGCATCGGGATCGGCCAAGAGGATCGCGCTGGCGCCGGCCAGGCAGGCCAGGCCGACGAGCGCCGCCCGGACAGGTGGACTTCCGGGCGGGCGCTCGCTTCGCTCCCCGCTTTGACCCGTTGCTACCAGCGGATCGCGCGCGAGGACGTCGTGCAGGGGGCTCAGCACCGCTACGATCGCCGCGGTCATTCCCCCACCGCAGGCCAGGGCGAGGTCCTGCCAGCTGACGCTGCGATCGGAACCGACGGCGAACGCGAGCGAGAGGAACGCCGGGTTTGAGTGCAGTACGTGAATCGAGAGCTCCTCTCCCAGTGCCAGCCCGAGTACGCATGAGATCACGCCCAAGGCGAATCCGTCGAGCAGCAACACGCTAATCACCGTCCGTGCGCTGTGACCGTCGCGGCGCAGGTCGACCGCCAACGCCCGGCGCTGGGGGACCGTGAGCAGCATCGCGTTGAAGGCGAACAGGAAGCCCACGAGCGCGCTGATCGCCGCGAACAGGGCGCTTGACTGGCTGTTGGCCTTCGCCGCCGCCGCGAACAGCTTTTCTTCGTGGTCGATCGCCTCGACGTTCAGGCGGCCGTCAGCTAGTGCTCCGAGCTTTTCGCTCACGCGAGCTTGGGCGCCGGGCAAGGGCTCCACAAGAACGCGGCTCAAGCGGGCGTGAAGCCCGGTCATTTCCTGCGCGAAGCGCAGTGGCACGATCGCCACCGCGCTCCATACCAGCGCCCCGATCTGGCGTTCATGCAGCTGTGCGTACAAAGGCGCCTCGTTTGTGTGCCCAGCAAGCCGGAAGTTCACTTCCTCCCCGAAGCGGCTGACGCCGATCGCTTTGGCCAGCGGCGCTGGCAGCACGACGGCGCCGATGTTCCCGAATGGCTTGAGCGCCGTGCCGTGCACGAGTCTGCCGCCGAGTTCGGCGAGGCTTGCGTCGGCTCCGATCAGCTCCACCGACCGGCTCGTCTTCGGGCCGCTGGCCTGCGCGCCGGCTTCGAGCACCGGCGCGGCGACACGCACTCCTGGGATCCCACGCACCTTCCTGAGCAGATGTTCGTCAAAGCCCTCAGGCGCGCGCGCGACCAGTTGCAACGTTGCCCGCCCCGCGATCCCGTGCGAGAGCCGCGCCACAGAGCTCTGCAGGCTGGAGCTGGAGACCTGAGAGGCGAACAGCAGCGCGATCCCGGCAGCCAGACCCACGATCGCCAAGCATTCCTGGCCCCAGCGTGAGCGCAGGCGCACCCGGTAGAGGTGAACGATGTTCAGTGGCCTCATGGCTGGCCGGCTGAGAGCTGCCCGTCGCGTAGTGTCAGCGCCCGGTCGGCATACGTGGCGGCCATTGGGTCATGGCTGACGATCACGGCCGCCACGCCACGCTCGCGGCAGAGCTCTTGCAGCAGAGCGAGCACTTCGCGGCTGCGCTGGCTATCGAGGCTTCCCGTCGGCTCGTCGGCCAGCAGCAGCCGCGGTCCGGTGGAGAGAGCGCGCGCGATCATCACGCGCTGGCGCTCGCCCATCGAGAGCGTCTCGGCGCGATGTCGCAGACGCTCACCCAACCCGAGGCGCTCGAGCAGCGGAGCGACCTCGCGCCTGGCATCGCGCCAGCGCCTGCTTGCCAGCAGCTTCAACGTCGCATTATCGAGCGCGCTGACGCCCGGCAGCAGGTCAAAGCTCTGACGGATGAAGCCCAGCTCAGAGAGCCTGAACTGGGCCGCTTCGCGCTCTGAGAGCGTCGATGTGTCGCGCTCGGCGATCAGGATCCTGCCGGCCGAGGGTGCCAGCAGCATCGCCACCATCAGCAGCAGCGTGGTCTTGCCCGATCCGCTCGGGCCGTACAGGGCGACCACTTCGCCCGGCGGCACGGTCAACGAAACGCAGTCCACCGCCCGCGTCGGTTCACCGCCGATCGCCGGGTAGTACTTGGTTAGATCCTGCAGCTCGAGCACTGTCTCTGCGGGGTTTGCGCGAGCCGGCCCGGTGGCGGGTCAGCTCGAGACCCTGCCGCTGAGATGCACGGCGATCGCATCGTTTTTGGATTCGGCGATCGTGCCGCTGAAGCTCAGGCCGGAGCCGTGCACTCTCGCGTAACTGCCCGAGCCGTGAGCGATCGAGATTGAGCCGGAGAAGCTCGCCGAGCCGGCAGCCCGGCGATAGCGCGCTTCGCCGCGTGCCGAGATCGAGCTGCCGTGGGCATAGATATTGACTTCAGCTGTCACGCGGCTGCTGGAGACGGCGGTCAGGTGCACGTAGATCGTGCCGTTGACGGTTCCTGTTGCCGAGCCCTGCTCATTCAGCGTGAAGTTGTGCCTGCTCGTCAGGTGCAGATGACCTGTCTCGCTGAGCGCGATCGTTCTTGCCGCGTGAGCTGCCGGCGCGGGCTCTTGCGCCTTCGCAACGAGCCTTGCTGGAACCGCGGCCGCTGTCAGGCAGAGCGCGCCCATAGCCGAGATCCCGGCGGCGAGCACCCTCTTCGGTCGTCCCCTTGCAGGCGTCGCTTTGCTGCGCGCCTGTCGAGGGCTGTTCATCTCGGACATGGGATCTTTGTCAGGGCGCTACCGCGGGCGCCTTCCAGGTAGGTGAATTCGGCCGCGAACGGGAAACCGCCGGCCGGGCAGCTGTGCGGCACGCGAATGCTCGCAAGACCGTGCGAGCGTCCCCTCGTGTTCGAGCCGATCGTGATAGCGAGGTTCGCAAGCGACGCGTCGGGCTCCGTCGGCAATGACGGCACGGCCGGGATGGACATCGCGAGCCGTTCGCCGTAGGGGGCGACGTCGCTTCGGACCGAACCGCTGAACACCAGTTGCTCCTGCACGGGCGTGGTGCCCTGGGCAAGGACGTAGAAGGTCGGACTGAGGTTCTCGGGCGGCCCCAAGAAGACCCGCAGCGAGATGTTCTCTCTCAGCGTCTGCGAGCCGTCGAGCGTCTCCGCCAGTGCGTGTCCGTGGCCGAGCTGCGAGCGCTGTGGACAGCCGCTTGCGCCGTGAGTCATTAGGCGCGCGGCCGTGCAACTGTGCAGGCTCGGCATGTCGAGGCTCATCCCTGCCGGCAGCCGCACGACCGCCTTGACCACTGGGGAGGGCTCGCCGAGAGCTTCATTCCGGTAGTCGACCGTGACCGTGAGGGCACTGCGCGCGGCGAGCCGGTTGGGCGACAACGACGCGGCGATGCTCGCCGACGTGGCCGCCTGCGCGGAGGGGCCGCTCACAGCGCCCAGGGTCAGCAGTAGGAGTGCCATACGAGCCGCTGGCGCGCTCCAGAGTTTCACCTCGTCTGATCCTCGGCGCCGGTGGTCTCAGTCGGCCCGGTGGCGGCCCTAGCCGATGCGGCGAGGCTTTCATACAACGCCGCCAGCTCCTCGCCGGTCGGGATCGCGTCAGGGTTAAGCAGCGCCTGCAACTGCAGGCCGTCAACGACCGCGAGCATGTAAGAGGCGACGATTTCCCGGGTGCGGGGCGGCAGTTCCCGACCTCGCTCGGTGATGTTGATCGCCTCGACAGCCCGGCGGCGCTGCTCGGCGTAGTGCTCGGCAAGCTGGCGCTGCAAGTCAGGCGAGCGCCTGCCCTGAAGCAGC
>DASTPN010000235.1:0-7635 GCA_035719985.1 Solirubrobacteraceae bacterium
TGGCGATTTCCGGTTCGGATGAGGTGAAGGTGTATTCGGGTTCGATCGCAGTGGAGCAGTCCGACTGGCGACAGAGGGCTGGGGGGAATTCGGCGTAGGGGCTAGCACCAGGCGGATTGGGACTGCCACTCGAGCCAGAGATCGGTCCCCATCGATCGCCAGCCAGCGGGCGGCGACCGATGCCGGTGAACAGTGCCGGTGCGCTGCGGCGAAGCAATGTGCCATCGATAGGGTCCAGCGAAACGGACTGAACGAGGGGGATCAACCGCGCGCTCACCGGAGCTACATTCGTGGCCGGATTGCGTTTGGCGAGGTCGATGCTGAAAAGTAGATAGCCCGTGGTTCCGAACAGGGCGTCGGGTTGACCCGCTGTGAACGAATCCGAAATCGAAGACCGGTAGCCGAGCGCGCCCGTGCCGTACTCCGGAATTGTGACTGCGCCTCCCGAGGGGATACTGCTTACGCGGCTTTCTTCTGGACGCTCATACAGGTATGCCGAAGCACCCCCTTGCACCATGATCGTGGCCTCTTCGCTGGCATCGCTTGCCACGTTCAGAGCCGGCGGCAGGTTGGGGTTGAGCTCGCGACTGCCGACGACTATCGCGGGTATGCCGCGTGCCTTTGCATCAGCCAGCATCTGCGCCAACCATGGTCCCTGTGCCTGCGCCGGGTTTTGATAAGGGTCACTTGCCGCCAGCGAGCCGCGTGAGTTGTCGATCACTATCACCCTCACCGTCCCGGCCGGGCCGCTGCTGTCAAACGCATAATGAGTGCGCGCGCCCGCGGCAGCGGCAGGTCCGGACGGTATGTCGGCCGTGCTCACCGTGCCCGGCATCGCCCCATCGCCGAACGGTGCGGCAAACGAGGCGAACGAGGCGCCAAACGCGGAAACGGCATCGCCTTCGCTGTCTCCCGCCGAGACCGCCGGGTAGACGGGAAGGCTGCCGCCGCCCGAGAGCAACTGCGCGTAACGTTCGGCCTCGGCCATCGCCTCCGGGCCCTCGCCGGGTGTCTCCCGGCCACCGGTGTAGAGCAGCATGCGAGGACCGTTCGCTTGCCCGGAGAGACCGTCGATCTGGGCAAGAGCAGAGATCAGATTCCGATCCGGGGCGATTCCCTCGTCGGCCAGAGGGGCACAAGGTTCGGCACACTCGGCATGTCCACCTACGGCGAAAGTTGCCACCCTGCTTGGCAGCGCGACCGGCGAGGCCTGCTCGCCGGGAGGACCAGACGGGTTGCCGACCGCGGCGAAGCTGTAGATGCCTGCGGTTTGCACGTTTTCGCGGATCGCCTGACCACCGCCTTTAGAGCTGGTCCCGCGCCCGGCATCGTCGGACTCGCCACTCCATCCGCCGACAGCCCAACCAGAGCCGTTCGGGCCAATGTCAAGAGCGGCGATCGGATCAGCCTTCATCGGCTTGTCCTCGCTGACCCCGGAATAGGCGGCGCGCTCCTCGTCCTCCCAACCCGCCGGCGTTTCGCGAAGCACATAGCCATCGCCCGGCAGCGGGTTCGGAGGGATCAAGGGCGGTGGAGTGTCGGGTTCAAGCGGGGGGAGCACCAGCAATGGTGGGTACTGGAATTCGGGCACGACCGACAGCAGCGCTCTGACCTTGATCCCTTCCAGATAGGCGGCGGCCGCAACCGCCGTCTCGTTCACGATCGGTTGTTCTGAGAAGTGCCACGGGGCTCTCGCGCTGTCGCGCTCGAGCACCACGTCGCGCCCCGCCAGCACCGCGCCACCGTTGGGCAATCCAGCCACCACGTTCAGTGACGGCGGGCTCGGCAACCCGGCAAGCAGAGCGTGGATTTCTGGATCCACCTTCCAGCCGGAGCCTTCGTTGATCAGCAGGTCGTGTTCGGCGACCACCATCGCCTCTGAGCCCGCAAACGCGACCGAGGTGAAGTTGGCTTCCGAGAAACCCGAGGGTAGCGATTCTTCCTGCGCCCAACTCTTGCCGTACTTGAGCAACACGCCGCTCTGGCCTACCGCGTACCCGAGCCCCGGGTCTCCCGGCGCAAAGGCGATCCCGTCGAGATTGCCCTGAAAGCCGTTCAGGGGAGCCGCGGGGTCTTTCTCCCAAAGCCCCGTTTCAGAGCGCCAGATCCACATTGCGCCAAGGTCGCCCACCGCGAACGCTCGGTTGGCATCAGGCCAAGCAACCGCGCGAAGCGTGGGTGAGCTGACCGCGCCACTGCTCGTCAACAGGAACTCTCGTTGCCAACCTTGGCCCGGTATGTAGCGCGCGACCGTTCCATCGGCACCAACCGCCAGCGCCTGCGCAGCAGGATCGCCCGGAGTCGAGCCGGGCGCCGCCGCCACGCTCGTAAACGGCGCACGCGCGGATACCGGCCAGCTCACCAGACGCTCCGGTGGATGGGCGGTCGATATCTGGACCGGGCCTTCCAGCCATCCGTCTTGCGGAGTGTAAAATGCTCCACCCGGTGCATTGTCAGGACCGGCTCCAGGCATGCGCGTGAAAGCATCCCCTTCAAAGCGCAGATAGGCGCCCATGTTCGTCGTGTCATCGCCGCCAGGCAACAACGGGTTGGTGATTATTCGTGTTCCATAGCCTGGCCCTTCAAAGGCAAAGCTTCGATAGCCGGCCAAACGCCCGAACCGGGCATCGAGAGGGTGTTCACAGATCGGCTGCCCACCACCATCGCGGGCGTCACACCAGTTGCCGGTGATCTTGCTTTCGCCGATGTCGTAGTAGATCGTGAAGTCATACCCATCCTCACCGCCGCCTGGTGCCTGCATGTTGCCGTCGATCCAGACTCCTTTTTCGGTAACCGTGAGCGACTGTGCGCTACCCGTCAGCGGACCCAGAGCAGAGACGCCTTGGGCGGGGGTCTCCGAGGCGGCAAACAGAGCGGATCCAAGTGAGACGGGCTTCCAGCGGAATTCTCCCGCGCCCACTTCGGTGCGCTTGAACAGGACTACACCCAGACCGCTGGTCGGTTCGGTCTCACCCAGCAACCACAAATTCTGCGGCGAGCTGCCGGCGATGGCTACGATCGTAAAGTCGCCGTTGTAGCCGGCGGGCGGTTCGACCTGCTCGCGCGTCCAATGTTCTCCATCCCAGCGCACGACGCCCAGGTCGTGCGCACGCCCGAGCGCACCGAAATAGGCTTCGGTGTGAGCGCCGTTCTCCACGGCAGCGTCCGCAACCGCGCCCGTTCCTTCCTTTTCGGCGAGCGTCTCGGCGTTCGCTTCGCCACCTTCGCCCGCGGCCAGCAGGACACCCGCGGGCAATTCGGGCAGGACCCGGAAGCGCCCACCTGGATTGCGAGCCAGCACAACGGTCTGCTTGGCGCTTGGGCGCGTGGAGTCACGTCCGAGCAGCAGCCCGCCTCCGTGCGGAGTGATGCGGGCCGAGACGCGATCGGGGTCCATTCCCCGATATGGCTGGCCTTCTTCGTCGACTGCGGTTTCCTGAATCGTCCAGTCAGGATCGGCATCGGTTGCGCGCTCGAACACGAGTTGTCCATGCGCACCGGCTCCGGCTTTCCCGAGCGCCGCGAATTCGGCCAAGCCCGAGGCGTTGGACGACGGTGGCACGTCGAGCGAAAGCACGTCATACCCCCACGCTTCGCCTGGCTGACCGCTCGTGGCGGCGCCCATCAGCACGGTGCTGTGCGCCGCCGTGCCGAGCGCGGGCTGTGGCGTCGCCTCAGCGCCACCCGGTTCCGCGGCATGTGCGCGATGCCCGGCGTTGCGCAGAACCAGTCCGATTCCCAGCAGCACGATCAGAGCGATCCAAACTGCGCTCAGCCAGCGCTTAACCATGTCTGCGAACGCTCGTACTCACGGCCGTCGGACCGGTTTTCGCTTCGCCTTCGGCACCGCTAGCAGGGACAGGCTTCGGCTTGGTCAGCTCCTTTGTCTTGAAACTGAGCGCATCCGGCCAGCGCTTGCGCTGGAAAGTGAGCACCAGCTTGCGCCGTCCTGCCTTCATGCGCTGCTGGGGCGTACGCGCGATGACCTTGCCGTGCAGCTTGGCGACCAACTGCACATCGGCCAATCGGGTGAGTTGAAAGCTGATGGTCACGGTCAGGCCTCGGCGAGATACTTTTATGTTCTTCAGCAGAGCGGGAATGACCAGTTGCACCGGTTCTGTTGACGGTTTGGTTTCCACCTGCACGGGTGGCGGCGCAAACAGTTCGGAATCATCAGGTGGCGGCGTGTCGGCGACGAACTGTTCAACTGACTCGTTTGGCCGTACCGTGATCGTCCCTGCCCAGTTGGGATCGGTGTCTTCCGCTAGCACAGCGCCGTTGGTGTAGTGAAACAACCAGCCGGCCGAAGTCGCCATCCAGGCTTCTTCAGGACCGGTGGCCGCGATTATCTGAGCGCTTCCACGCCCGGGCCCGGAGCTCGGCAGCGTCTCTATCCTCGCATCCCCTCCCGGTTCGATCAGCGCCACCTTCGCCTTGGCGGTTGCGCTTGCTCGCTGCAAGTAAGGCTGGTCTGCAACCCATGCCGATTCGGTCCCGGGGACCGGTGAGATGTCGACGAAACGATCTTCGCTGCCAAATTGCGATGGATCGAGCGGATCCTGGAGGAAGAAGGGTTCGTCGTAGCGAACTGCAATCGGCGCGGCGGGGACGGAGCCTTCGCGTGGAGCCGCCGGGCCAGACGCCGCTCCGCCTCCCGAGAACCACAGATCGGTGCCGTCGGATTTTGCCGAGAGCAACTCCACCCCTTCGCTTGGCTGCCCGGGATATTGATATGGGCGATAACTCGTGTCGAGGAAGGTTCCGCCGGCCAGACGGTGGATCAGAACCGGACCTTCGGGCTCGGGACTGGACAGGCTCACTGGACCGCCCTGATTGCCGGGCTGGGCGCCCACGAATGTGCTCTCGTAGAAGGTCCCGCCGAAATATGCAAGACCGCTCACCCCGCGCCCCTGCGGCTGATAGGAGCTGGTCAAATTGGATCCGTCCCAGTGCAGATGAAACGCACCAACCCGTTGACCGGAAGGGTCCTCGCTGCCGATGCCGGCAAACCAGCAGTCGTCAGGTCCGTTGCACGCGGCTGCGTCCATGGGGCGAAACGGGTCGACGGCCTGGAAGGCCGTCGAGTACGAGCCGACGATCGCACCGTTCTTGAAGTGACACAGGCCAAGTCCCGAGCCCGCGCGCGGCTCGCTCGGTTCTGTGATCACCCAGAACTCGTGCGCGCCGGCCCACGCGATTCGCGAGACTTCACCCGCGCCGCCGCAGACGGTCGCCAATTGATGCCAGCTGCGACCGTTCCAGAAATACAGTCCCGCGGGGACGACCGCGTTTCCCTCGACGCTCAGCAAGCCCTCGTTTGGAGCATAGAACTCGATGTCATCGGGCGTGCCAAGCGGGGACCTGAAGCGAGCCCCTTCAGGGGGTGACGGTTGTTCCAGTCGCCAGCTGGCTTCACCATGCGCAACGCCCGGAGCGTTCGCGGCAACCGCCGCTGCGATGGCGGCGACGGCCAGCAGCACGCCGGTCGCCCGCCGCATCAAGGCCCGTGCCCCGGGTCCTGCTCGGCGGTCCTGGGACTGCGCACGTCCTCGAGCTCGCTCAGGTCGACCTGCTTCACAGTTGAGAGCACCGCGTCCAGAGCAACACCGGAGAGCGTCTCCTGGTCGAGCAGCGCGTGCGCGGTCTCCTCGACGGCGTGCCAGTTTCGATCGAGGATGGCGGCGGCCTTGGCCTCAGCGTCACCGACCAGGCGCTCGACTTCGCGGTCGATCATGTCGAGCGTGGAGGGGCCGACCGAGCCGAGGTCCTGCAGCGAGGCGCCGAGGAACACCTCGCCGCCCTTCTCGCCGATCGTGACTGGCCCAAGCGCGTCGGACATGCCGTAGGAGGTCACCATCGTGCGAGCCATCGAGGTGGCCGCGTGCAAATCGTCGCTCACGCCTGTGGAGAGGTGGCCGAAGGCAATTCGCTCGCCGGCTGTGCCGGAGACGACTACGATCAACTGACGCTGTAGGTCGAGCTCTGACTGGATTAGCTGGTCTCGATCGGTGAGCATGTGCGCCGCGGTTCCGAGCGTGCGCCCGCGGGCGACGATCGACAGCTTGCGCGTCGAGGTCGCCTGACCGAGAGCGTCGGCGACAACGGCGTGAGCGGCCTCGTGGATGGAGATCAGCCAGCGCTCCTCGCGACTGAGGATGTGCTTCTTGGCGGGTCCTGCGACCACACGGTCGATCGCCTCCTCGAGCGTCGCCTGGTCGATCAGCCCACGGCCGTCACGCACGCTCAGAAGGGCGGCCTCGTTGATCACGTTGGCAAGCTCAGCGCCGCTGAAGCCCGGCGTCATCTGCGCGATCTCTTCGAGCGAGGCATCGTCGGCCATCGGTCGCTTGGCGCCGTGCAGGTTGAGGATCTCGAGGCGCCCGTGCACGTCGGGCACGTCGATCGTCACTTGGCGATCGAAACGGCCGGGTCGCAGTAGTGCCGGGTCGAGGATGTCGGGACGGTTGGTGGCGCCCATCACGACCAACCCGCCATCGCCGGAGAAGCCGTCCATCTCCACCAGCAGCGCGTTCAGCGTCTGCTCGCGCTCATCGTTGCCCTGGCCGATCCCGGCGCCACGCTTGCGCCCGGCGGCGTCGAACTCGTCGATGAAGATAATCGCCGGGGCGGCCTTGCGTGCCTTGCGGAAGAGATCACGCACACGTGCCGCGCCGACGCCGACGAGCGACTCGACGAAATCAGAGCCCGACAGCGAGAAGAAGGAGGCGTCGGCCTCGCCCGCCACGGCCTTTGCCAGCAGCGTCTTGCCGGTGCCGGGGGGACCGACCAACAGCACGCCCTTTGGCGCCGCCGCACCCACGTCCAGGTAGCGCGACGGGTCCGCGAGATAGTCGCGTATCTCGCGAAGCTCGGCCACAGCCTCTCCTGCGCCGGCCACATCGGCAAAGGAGATCTTGTGGGCGGTGCCCTTGCCTTTGCGCTTGCCCTTACCCGTGAACTCCGAGAAGCCGGCGATGCCACCCGCGCCGCCGTCGGCGGTGATGCGCATGAAGAACGCAAACAGGCAGACCAGCAGAACGATCGGGATCAGGAACTGCACCATGATCTGGCGAGCCGCCTTGCCCGACTGCTGATCTACCGTCACGACCGCGCCGGAGTGCGACAGACTCTGTAGAAGCTGTTGTGTCTGGACGCCGGAAGATGGATACGCCGCCCAGTATTCGAGTGCGGCCGCGCCTGTGAGATTACTCTTGCCGGCGACATTGGTGCCACCCGTTTCAGCTGAGGCCGTTTCCGAGCTTGCACCCTGAGCCACTGGCATCTTCAGCGCGACCTCGACGCGGTTGTCGTGGTCGAGCAGGGTCGCTCGTGCGATCTGCCGGTGGTCAGCCAAAGACAGCACACGACTGATCGGCAATTGCGAGCCGTGACTGGAAGGGCCGATCGCTCCAAGCAGGGAGAAGAAAGCGATAACGAGAGCGATCGACGCAAGCGCCAAGCCGAGCGCGATCTTGTCTCGGAAAACAACTCTGCGCGTTGTTTGCGCAACGGCACCAAGAGTCACCAGAGCCGGATTGCGCCGCTGGGCAAGGCCCGAGCGAACCTGGCCGCCCTTAGGCGGCTGCGCAGGCCTGGACGGACGCCCGTTCCCGGCCGCTGACTGCGATTGCGTGT
>DASTPN010000236.1:0-2686 GCA_035719985.1 Solirubrobacteraceae bacterium
ACGTGTACGCCCACCCCGTGATCGGACGTGGCTTTGGCACGCTCAATCAGGATCGACCCGACCAGTTCCGGATCAACGACGACGAGTACATCGACGAGATCTGGGAGGTGGGGGTCGTGGGGCTGCTCGCCTATCTGGGGATGATCATCGCCCCGATCGCGCTCGCGCGCAAAGCGATTCGAGGGCGAGACCCGACGATCGCGTCCCTGGCGCTTGCCTCATCGGCCGGCTGCGTCGCCTACCTGGTGGTGAGCGCTCTGTTCGACGCCCTCTCCTTTCCCCAGGCGCCCTACATGTTCTTCTTGGTGGCCGCGTTGACGACGATCGCGGCGGCCGGACCAGAGGGCAACGTGCAGCCGGCGCGCGAGCGGGTGCGCACACCGGCGAGAGCCCGCCGTGGCGTGTTGGCCGGCGCACCGTCATCGTGAGCACCCCCGCTGTTCGCCGCCGGGCACTCGTGCTCGTGCCGGGGGAGCTCGGAGAGCGCCTTGTTGGCCCCGAGATCCGTGCGCTGGAGTTCGCCAAGGCGCTGCGCGTCGACTACGACGTCACGCTCGCCGCGCACCGCTCGCAAGCGGGGGAGCGAGATGGCATGCCCGTTGTCCCCTTTACGCGCCGGCGGCTGCTGCGCGAGACGACGCGCCACGACATCGTAATCGGAGCCTGCCTTCCTCCATATCTGCTGGCTCTGCGTCAGCTGCACCGATTCATTGCGGTCGCAGACCTCTATGACCCACATGAGCAGGAGCTCGCGACGCTGCAGGCCGGTCGCGAGCGCACCCGCGAGCTAAGAGCGAGGGCCGCTATTCAGGCACTCCAGCTTTGTCATGCCGACATCGTGCTGTGCGCGAGCCAGCACCAACGTGCCGAGATCTTGCGTAGCGCTCGCGAGTCGCTTGGTCGGCAGGCCGAGCGACTCGATCCGGTCGTGGTTCCGTTTGGCATCCCCGATCCGCCGCCTGCCACCGGGCGTCGTCGGCTGCGTGAGCGCTTTGACCAGATCGCCGAGCAGGACACGCTCGTGTTGTGGTGGGGAAGCGTATGGCGCTGGTTGGATGCTGAGACGCCTGTCCGGGCGTTTGCGCGTATTGCCACCGAGCGCCCTGACGTCAAGCTCGTGATCACCGCCGGGCAGCCGCCGAACAAGGACGCTGGGCGCCGCTTCGACGCTTCCGAGGAAATACGGGCTTTGGCCGCGGAATTGGGGGTGCTCGGCAACTCCGTCTTCTTCTATGACGAGTGGATCCCCTACGAGCAGCGCTATGACTATCTGCGCGAGGCCGACATCGGCGTGACCCTTCATCGCCACGCGCAGGAGGCACGGCTCGCTGCCCGCGCACGCTATATGGACTATCTGTCGGCCGAGCTTCCCTGCGTGCTCGGTCGCGGCGATGAGACCGCCGAGGAACTGGGGGCCGGTGGCTTTGCGAGGTGGCTCGAGAACCCCGATCCTGACGCACTTGCCTCGGTGTTGTTGGCGCTCGCTGACGATCCTGCGGCTCTCGCCGAGGCTCGTGCGGCGGGACAGCGGCTCGCGGCGGAGCGCCATTGGAGCGCCGTCGGGGCGAAGTTGCGCTCGGCGCTGGCAGACCTCCCGCCCGAGACGACGCAAAAGCGCAAAGTCTCGCTGGCCCCCCTCACGGGCGCCGGCGCCTATTACGCGCAGTCCCTGGTTGACCGTATCCCGTTGCCGGGTTAGCTCGCGGCGCCTGTCTTCTGCTTGGCCGCGGCGGTCTTCTGCTTGGTGGCGGCGGTGTCCTTGCTCGAGCGTCGGGCCGCCGCATTGGCTGCACGCTTGGCTGCTGCCCGCTCGCGCGCGATCGCCACGCGCTTTTCAAGCCGCCGGGTGCGCAGCCATTCGGAGAGCACCGCCGCCAGCGGGATCGCGATCGCGCAGGCCAGCTGGGCGAACAGGGTTTGGGTGGACGGGTACAGGCCGAACCACTGCCCTGTCCACACCGGCAGTTCGAAGTGCACAGGTGTGATCGCAAGCCAACCGACAGCCTGCAACGCACGCATGGCCTGCCCGACCATGACGACCGTGAGGATGCCGATCAAGGTTGCCGTAGCCACGACCACGCCGCGGTAGGGCAGACGCCGTCTCAGACGCAACATCAGCAGGCCGATGGCGGCGGTGAACGCCGTGCCGACCAGGACCCCCTCGATCACGGCGCTGCCGCCCGCTTGCTCGCGCAAAGCTTGTAGATAGAGGACGGTCTCAAAGCCCTCTCGGTAGATGACCGTGAAGCCGAGCGCGAACAATCCGACCGACGGAGCGATGATCCCGGCCAACTTGGTGTGACCGAGCACACGACGATGACGTGCCTGCTCCTTGGCCACGAAACGGGTCCAGCAGAACTTCTGAAAGAACCAGGCCAGCATGATTATGAGCACGGCCAGGGCGGCGACGTCCAAGACTGCCTGCAACTGCAGGCTGTAGCCGGCAAGGGATTTGAGGATCACATTGGCGATCGCCCAAGTGAGCAGTGTGGCTGGGATCGCCGCGATCGCACCGGTAATCGCCGGTCGCCGCCAGTGGCTGCCGGCAGTCACGAAACCAGCGCTCAAGGCGGCGACTATGAGTAGCGCCTCCAATCCCTCGCGAAACACCACGATCCCGCTGTTGACGGCCACGGCAGTGGCGCTGTGTGAGGCTTCGAGCACGACCTCGGCCTGGTCGAGGCCA
>DASTPN010000237.1:0-18155 GCA_035719985.1 Solirubrobacteraceae bacterium
GACCCTGAAACCGGGCACCTACAAGTTCTTCTGCTCGGTGCCCGGCCACAGAATGGCCGGCATGGAAGGCACGCTGGTCGTCAAATAGTCGTTTCGGCGCCGCGCGCGAGAACACATCCGCGCGCGGCGCCTACTCCGAATAGCGCGCACGCGCCCTAGGGGCGTGCGCTTAAGCGGCCTCGCGCAGCGCCGCCAGCTCGGGCGACTCGGCCAGCTTCTTCAGTGCCCGCTGCTCTAGCTGCGATGCGCGCTCGGCTGAGAAGCCTAGGCGCTTGCCGATCGCGGTCAGTGTCTGCGGCTCCTCGCGCCCGGTGCCGAAGCGCAGCGTCAGCACGGTGCGCTCAGTGTCGGGCAGCTTGGAGATCGCAGAATGCACGATCCGCTCGCGCTCGTTATCCCAGGCGGTGTCCTCGGGCGCCTCCGCGTCTGAGGGGAGCAGATCGCCAAGGGCGGTGTCGCCATCGTCGCCGACCTGTTGATCGAGCGAGACGAGCGCGGCGCGCTGGTGGCGAACCTCCTCGACCTGCTCAATCTCAAGCCCTGTCTCCTCAGCAAGCTCCTCGAGAGTGGGCTCGCGGCCGAGACGAACGGAGAGCTCGCGCTCAACGCGCCCGACCTTGCGGGAGCGCTGGGCTACATGAACGGGCAGTCGGATCGTGCGACCGGAGTTCTCAAGGCCGCGCTGGATCGCCTGCCTGATCCACAGGGTGGCGTAGGTGGAGAAGCGAAATCCCTTGCGCCAGTCGAACTTCTCTGAGGCACGGATCAGTCCGAGCATGCCCTCCTGAACGAGGTCTGCCAGCGGCAGCCCCTGGTTCTGGTAGCGGCGCGCGTTAGAGGCGACTAGGCGCAGGTTGGAGTTGATCATCTTTTCCTTGGCCTGCAGGTCGCCGCGCTCGATCTTTTGGGCGAGCTCAATCTCCTGTTCTGGAGTGAGCAGGGGATAGCGCCGCGAATGCGCGAGCAGCTGGTCGACCGACTCCGGGATGAAGATCTCGGGGCTCAGGTCCAGTGTGGGGGTCATTGTCTTTGTGGGGATGTCTGGCATGGGCAACTCTTTGACTAGATTGGGTCGAGGGTCAGAGCTCGCTCGCCTGGGGCGAACGCTGCCATCCTCGATACCCGAGGCTTGGAGTCGGAATTATAAGCCATGATAGTTGCGTTGTCAATCATTTAGTTTAGGCGGCTCAAAAGCGTGCTTTTCTTTGGGAATTGGGGGCCTCGACCTGGTTCGACGCCGCCCGCGCGGAGACCTTCCCGTAGGCAAACAACCCGCCAGGGAGCCGAAAGCTCCGCAAAGCTTGTACGAAAGCTCTACCCGCTCGAAGGCAGCTATATCCAGATGTCGGACGAACAGGCGTTCTGCATGAGCTTGTACGTGCTCGGATAGGCACCTGGATCACCGCGAGCGCCTTTGTCGAAGCCATGGGCTATCCGGCCGTGGCGCTCGATCGGTTCGCTCCTGCTTTCGCCGAGATGCTCGATCGGATGATGGATCGCCCAGTCGCGGTCATCGTAATGTCGCCGGCGATCGCCGTTGATGGCCGACATAGCCGCCCGCTAAGCGGGGCGGCTATCTCGGGCCGACTCCGGGGTCAGGCAACCGACAGCGTGCCGGCGGCAAACGCTAACAGGGTGCCTTCGATTAATCCCTGGGACGCTCCTCCTGGTGTACAGGTTGACGGTTCGGCGTTTGGTGGGAACATTTCGTTGACGCCGCCTGCCACGTTGCTGAGCGTCAGCGTGTTTTTCCCTACACACGAGCTGGCGACGGCTAGACCGCCGATAGTGCAGGAAATTTCGAATCCTGGTTCCCCGCCGGTTCCTGGCCCTATCTTCTCCTTAAATTCCCCGCCACTTAATACGACTTCCGTTTTCCACGGCAAGTTCTTGCCTTCGATTAAGTTTGGGGCCGGGCATTTGAGTGTGTTTTCGCAGTTTTTGATATCTCGTTCTCCAAGTGAGTTCGCCACTTCCGTTACTTCACCGAACTTGGTTGGACCGACGTTTCCCTTGTCTAACATCGCGCACCTAAGGCATACCTGTTCTCCGAGTGGCCCGCCTTTGTCGTTGCAGAAAGTGAGTGTCCCTTCGGCGAAGATTTCGTGTTTGACCGTGAGTTCTTCGCCGTTGATTAACCATTCATCCGCGGCGGATGCCGCTGCCGTGGTTGCTGCATTGAGCGCCAGCATCGCCAGTGCTCCGACCAACAAGTGCCTAATCTTCATCGTGCTGCCTTTCCGAGAGAGGTTGTCATGGCAGGTTCAGACGTGTCTCTTCCTGACCGAGTGGGTGAGAGGCTGCCTCCTTTGACTGGGTGAAGGCTTCTCCAAAAACGTCGGCACATCGATCGAGGTCGAGTAGTTAGAACAGATCAAAAATAGCGCACGGTGAGCAGCTTTGCAAAGGTTTCTTTGGCTCACGGCAGCTCGCCTCAGACCCTTGCGCGGCACAGGCACAACTCGGAGGAGTGCGTAAGCTTCCGGCCGTGCAACCCTCCCGTGGATCGATTCGCCTGTTCGTGCCCGGGATGCTCGACGGCCAGGTCGCGATCGTCAGCGGCGGCGGCAGCGGCCTCGGGCGCGAGACCGCGTTGGAATTGGCCCGCTGCGGCGCCCGCGTGATCGTCTGCGGGCGGCGCGAGCAGCCGCTCGCGGAGACGGTCGCAGCCGATCCGCATGAGCGCTTGCAGGCGATCGTCTGCGACATCCGCGAGGAGGCACAGGTGGACGCGCTGGTGGACGGTGTGCTGGCCGAGCATGGTCAGATCGACCTGCTTGTCAACAACGCCGGCGGCCAGTTCATGGCGCCGGCGGAGTCGATCACCCCCAAGGGCTTTCGCACCGTCATCCGCCTCAATGTCGAGGGAACATGGCTGATGACGCACGCGGTCGCCACCAAGGCGATGATCCCCTCAGGACGTGGCGGCAAGGTGCTGAGCGTGACGCTCTCACCGCACAACGGTATGCCGGGGATGGCCCACTCAGGCGCGGCGCGCGCGGCGGTGGAGAACCTGATGCGCACGCTCTCGGTCGAGTGGGCGCGCTTTGACATCCGCCTGCTCGCGCTGGCCGCCGGCCAGTTTGAGACACAGACGCTGCTGACCAAGTACCCGCAGGCGATCGTCGAGCGGATCGCCCAGACGATCCCGTTGGGTAGGATGGGCAGCGAGCAGGAGTGGGCGTGGTTGGTGGCCTACCTGGCCTCACCCGCGGGCGACTTCTTCTCCGGTACGGTGCTGACAATGGACGGAGCTCGCGATGACTGGCTAGGCCCGTGGCCGCCCGCGCAGGCCGCCGACGAGCAGGGTACGCCGCTGAGTGAGCAGCGGCGTGAGCCAAGCTCAAGCGAGTCAAGCTAGGGCGCAAGGGCATTAGGCCGTAAGGCCTAGCGCGGATAGCCCCAACATGCGCGGCGCCGCGGGCGCCGCCAGCCAGCGACGGCCCGCGACGCCGGTAGGGCGCCTACCCGTCCACGCGCGCTCTAAACGTGTTGCAACACAGCGCTCATGACAGCTCAACATCAAGCCAGCTACCGTTGAGAGCGCGCCGGCAGCCGTGCGACTCTTGTGCGTGACTAGGACGAATGGCAGAGATCGAGCCAGAGACCCCCGACAGTTCCCCTGTGCCTGGGTCGCCTGAGGGCGAGCGAGGACGGTCGCTGTTTGATCGTCGCACGCTACTGAAGGGTGGCTTGCTGGCCGGTGGCGCACTTGCCGGCGGTGGCGCAGCGCTCGCGGATCTGATCTCAAAGCCGACCGGCTTGGCCGCCGGTGCACGCACTGCCAACAGCGCGGCGGCTGTATCTGCCAAGCGCGGTCATGCGACCAAGCACGACTCGGGCGCAGGCGGGTCAGGCAAGCGCTACAAGGCCCCGAACATTCTCGTCGTGATGGTCGATCAGCTGCGCACGCCACGCTGGTTCAGCGCAGCCGCGCCCGCCATAGCGCTGATGCCCAATCTCGCCCGCCTGCGCAAGGGCGGTGTGTCCTTTACGGGCCACTACACGGCCGCCAACGACTGCACTCCTGCCCGCGCGACCATGTTGACCGGTCTGCACACCCACCAGACCGGCTGCCTGATCACAGGCGGCAGCACGCTCGATCCAGGGTTTCCCACCTACGGCACGATGCTGCGCGAGTTCGGCTATCGCACCCAGTGGTACGGCAAGTGGCACCTGACCAAAGGCGACAACCTATGGGACTCCTACGAAGACTCCGGTGCGCTTGAGCCTTACGGCTTTGCCGGCGGCACCTATCCCTCGCCCGATGGAGCCCCGGGCCAGGGCTGGCGCGTCGATCCGCACATCGTCACCCAGTTTGAACGCTGGTACGCCAAAGCCCCCAAGAACGAGCCCTGGTGCACGACGGTCTCACTGGTCAACCCGCACGACATCGCCTGGTGGTATCGCTGGAGCGAACGCTTTGCCCAAGAGGCAGAACCGCCCGCGATCGTGCAGGCCCTGCCGCCGAACTTCGAGACTCCCGACCAGATGCTCGCCCGCGGCAAGCCGCGCCTGCAGCGCTCACTCCAGGACACGGCGCAGCAGTCATTCGGCACGGTTCCATATGACGGCGCTGAACTGGAGGCGGCGTGGTTGCCGTTCATGGACCTATACCTGTCGCTGCTGGGAGAGGTGGACGGCCACATTGGGGCTGTGCTGAACGCGCTGGCAAGCCGACCCGACGTGGCGGCCAACACGGTGATCGTGTTCACCTCAGATCACGGTGAGTATGGCGCCTCGCACGGCATGCGCGGCAAGGGCGCAAGCGCTTACGAGGAGGCGATCAATGTGCCACTGGTTGTACGCGATCTGCGCGGAGCGGCGGCGGTCACGGGCGCTAGCACGCAGGAACGTGCCGGTTTGACATCCAGCGTCGACTTCGCACCGCTGCTACTGGACATCGCCACCGGCGACGGCGCCTGGCGCAAGGATCGCCACTACTCTCACATCGCCGAGCGCCACGACCTGTACTCGATGCTCTCAAGCGCCTCGGCCCCCGGGCGCGACTACGTGCTGCATGCCACCGACGAGACCGTCACCGAGTTTGCGATCGAACCGTATGCTGCCGATGCGCCGCTGCACGTGGTGGCGCTGCGCACCCCGACCGCCAAGTACGCGACCTACTCCAACTTCACGCCAGGCAGCATCAAAGAGCTCGCCGAAGGCCGCGAAGCGGAGCTGTATGACTACTCGACCCCCGCCGGCCGGATGGAGACCGAAAACATCGCGGGCAACAGCGCGCTCGAGGCAAAGCTCAGTGCGCAGTTGCAGCGCGCGATTACCGACGAGCTGCGAGCGCCGCTGCCCAAGCGCCTGTACGCGCCTCACAAGCGCGGCATCGCCGATTACTTCAAGACGGCGGCAAAGTCGGCTGTGAAGGCCACCGAACGGCGACGCGAACGCGCTGAACGCGAAGCCGGCGGCTTTGGCGAAGGTCAGTTTGGGGAAGGTCCGTCGAGTACCTCGGCCCATCGTCGGCCTCGCCGACACCGGCTCGCGCGCCGGCACGCATAGCGCGCTCTAGGCGGAGCGCTCGGCGGAGCGCAGCCCCGCGAGCGACCAGACGGTGAAGATCGCGATCAGTCCCAACGCGCAGGCGTAAGCAAGCAACGTGTGCTCGTGCACGCCTGAGACCAACCCGCGCCCCGCGTTTAGAAAGGCGGTGGCGGGATTGACGCTCGCCACCGCATGGATCCAGCCTTTCAGCAGTCCCAGCGGCACGTACACCGGCGCCAGGAACAGGATCAAAAAGACGGGTGTCTGCATCAACGGCCCGGCCTGGATCGAGCGGAAGCGAAAGGCGACGCCGGCGGCCCAGCCATAACCGATCAGCACAAGCAACGCCGCCAGCCCATAGAGACCGAACAAGTCGACGCCGCTACCGCCGATTTGCATGCCGGCGATCAGCGCCACGCCGGTCACGACTGTCAGCGTGATCGCGGCGCGCGAGAGGGCAACGAAGGCGTAGCCCAGCACGATGCCGCGGCGATTGCCGGCAGCGAGCATCAGTCGGCGCGCAAAGCCGCTTTCGAAGTCAAAGGCGATCGTAAAGCCGGTGAACAGTCCGGAGAACATCGATGCCTGCAACATCACGAACACGAACTGGAAGGCCGTGTAGCCGGAGGGAAATTTGAAACCGGGAACGTCACCGAGCGCTGAGAGCCCGCCGGCAAAGCTGGCGAAGAAGACGAGCGGGAAGATCAACGAGGGGATGAACAGATCGGGTCGGCGCGTGTAGGTATGCAGCCCGCGCCAGAGGATGGCGCGCGCGACCGCGTACATGCTCGCTTGTGAATGATCGGGGCTCATGTGCGCTGCAGCCTCGTTCGCATGCCGCTGGCGGACAATGCCAGCCCGAGTAGCAGTAGGCCGCTCGCCACCGCAAAGGCGCGCCACAGCGCGGTGGCGTCCCAGCCGAGGATGTAGATGCTGCGAAACCCCTCAATCAAATAGGAGATCGGGTTCCAGGTGGCGACGGTGTGAAACCAGCCCGTCTTCAGCAGATTGCGCGGCAGATTGCTGGAGGAGAGGAAGATGAACACGAAGAACAGTGGAAACAGCCCTTGGACGGCCTCTCCGGAGCCAGTCCTCAGAGCGGCGAAGCAGCCGATGGCGCCAAAGCCGGTAGCAGCCAGTGAGCCGAGCGCAATCAGCACGAGCACGCCGCCGACGCCGGTGGCGATACGAGCGCCGAAGGCCGCTCCGATCAGGATGTAAGCGGCCGACTGGATCGCGCCGAGCGCCGCCACCCCGAGCAGGATGCCGGCGATCAGCGAGGAGCGGCGCATCGGCGTGAGTGAGAGCCGATTGAAGAAGCCGCTCTCGATATCGGCGGCGAGGTTGGTGCCGGTGTTGATCAGCGAGAACATCCCGCCCTGGATGAAGGCGACGGCGATTGCGAAGGAGATGTAGGAGTGAGTCGGGAAGCCGGGAAGCAGCGTCGCGGCTTTTAGCCCGCTGGCGTTGACTGCCAGCAGCATCGCCGGAAAGAAGATCACCGGGAACATTTGAAACGGCTGGCGCAGCGTCTTTAGCATCGAGCGGCGCGCCAGCGCCCAGACCTGGGTCGAGAGCCCGGCGCTCACGCGGTGACGGGCTCGGTTGGCGTGTCTTCGTCCTGGGTGTCCTCGCCGTGGTCTGCGGAACCCTCCAGCGAGCGCCCGGTCTTGGCCAGGAAGACGTCGTCAAGCGTGGGGGCGTGCAGACGCAGATCGGCAATCGCGATCCCCTCGGAGTCAAGCGCCCGGATCACCTCGGCCAGGTCGCTCGAGCCCTCTGGCAGCTGCGCGGCGACGCCCCCGGCTGAGGCTGCCGCATCTTCACCGAAGCGGTGCAACACCCCGGCCAGTCGCTCGCGGTCGCCGGGATCGCATGGGATTGCCTCGACAGTCTGGCGGCCGATCTCGGCCTTCAGTTCGGTGGGAGTGCCCTCGGCGACGATCTTGCCGTGGTCGATGATGCCCACCCGATCGGCAAGCACGTCGGCCTCCTCTAGGTACTGGGTGGTCAAAAATACGGTGACCCCCTCATTGGCCAGGCGCCTAACCTCGTCCCAGAGAGCGGCGCGGCTCTGCGGATCGAGGCCCGTCGTCGGCTCGTCGAGGAACAACAGTCGCGGCTGGTGAAGCAGCGCCAACGCAAGATCAAGTCGACGCTTCATTCCGCCGGAATAGCCGCCGACCTTGCGATCTGCGGCTTCGCTAAGTCCCACGCGGGCGAGCAGTTCGCCGCCGCGTGAGTCGCGCTCGGCGCTGCGCAGACCGTGCAGAGCCCCTTGCAGGCGCATGTGCTCGCGGCCGGTGAGAAATGGATCGAGGGCTGACTCCTGCAGTGAGGCCCCGATCGCCCGTCTGACCTCTGCGCCCTGGCTGACGACGTCAAGCCCGGCTACGCGGGCGCTGCCGGCCGTTGGCGGTAGCAGCGTTGTCAGTACCAGCACCGTCGTTGACTTGCCCGCTCCGTTGGGCCCGAGAAAGCCGTAGATCTCGCCGGGCGCGACTTGCAGGTCGATCCCGTCGACCGCGCGCACGTCGCCCTTGAAGACTCTGACGAGCCCGTCTACCTCGATCCCGTTGTGTCCGTCTCGCATCGCCCCGACGTTATAGCGCGGGCAGGGACCAGGCGGGCGATTAGACGACGATGTCCTCCGCCGAGTCGATGATGCGCAGGTGCTCGTCCACGCCGGCGATGCTCAGCAGTCGTTGTACTTGGTCTGATCCCTTGGTCAGCGCGAACTCCTGGCCGCGTTGGCGCGCGCTCTCATGTGCCGCCAGGATCACTCGCAGGCCGGCGGAATCGACGAACTGCAGCTCCTGCAGGTCGAGCACCAGGATCCCGCGCGAGTCGACGTCGGCCTGCTCGATTTGTGCTTGGAGCAGTGGCGCTGCAAGCAGGTCCAGCTCGCCGTCCAGTTCGAGGATGACGCGGTCCGGCACTGTGCGAACCTCGATGCGAAGATGCTCCTCGCCGCTCACGCTTTCAGATGGTAGCGACTCACTGCCATGTCTAATCAAGTCGCACAGCCAACATCGCCAGGTCATCGCGCAGGCTTCCCTTCGCGTGCGCGAGCGCGCCGCGCTCGATGTGATCCAACAGCCCGTCAAGGTTCAGTGCCGGCGCCTGTCGACACAGTTCCTGCAGGCCTTGCTCGCCGAGCAAATCCTCGCCATGTCGCGCCTCGGGCACGCCGTCCGTGTAGAGCAGCAGCGTCTGTCCGCTGCGCAGCTCACAGGAGGTCTCGTGCACCGAGATCGGATCGAGCACGCCCAGAAGGGTGCCGGGCTTGCCCACCGTCCGGCTCTCGCCGTCGCGATCAACAAGCAGCGGCGGCGGGTGCCCGGCCAGGGCGATGTGCAGAGAGGCGCTCTTGCCGCTGTGATGCAAGCGCACCAGGCAAACGGTACAGAGGTCGGCGTCGGCCGGCTGGGCCCGTAGCGCCCGGTGCAGCATGTCGAGCATCCGCGCCGGGGGATGCCCGTCCAGCGCCGCGGCGCGCAAGGTGTGCCGCGCCAGCGCCGTGACTCCCGCCGCGCGCGGTCCCTTGCCGCAGACGTCGCCGATCACGAGTGTCCAGGCCTCCTCGCCGGCCTGAAAGACGTCGTAGAAGTCGCCGCCGACCTCGTTGAGCTCGCCGGCCGCGCGGTAGCGCGCCGCCACCTGTGCTCCAGGCACGTTTGGCAGCGAGTCGGGCAGCAGCGCCTGCTGCAGCGTGTGCGCTATTTGACTGCGTTCGGTATAAAGCCGCGCGTTCTCCACGGCCGTTCCGGCTCGGCGCGCCAGTCGTTCGGCCAGAGGAAGGTCCTCGGCGCTGAGCCGGCGGTCCCGTCCGGATGAGACGAGCGTGATCGCGCCTGTCACCCGGTCTGCGCCGATCATCGGCACGATGATCACGGCGGTGGCCCCGATCGCCGCCAGTAGCCGCAGGTGCTCGTTATCGCGGGCGTACCGGGCGAGCGCATCGGGCGCAATGTCGGTGTAGACGCGAGCTTCGCCGGTCCTGATCACCTCCGGCGCGCCGCTGGGCTCCTCCAGCGAGAGGCTGTAATCGCGATTCAGCCGCTCAGCGAGGACCACCATCTCCGGGTCGGGATGGTGAACGGCGACCCGTTCGATCTCGCCGTGCTCGCCGAGGACATCGACCGCGCACCAGCTCGCCACGACCGGCACCGCCAGGCGCGCGACTCGCCGGAGCGTCTCGCCGTAGTCAAGCGAAGAGGCCAGCACCCGGCTTACCTCGGACATGAAGCTTTCGGTCAGTTGGACGCGCTTTACCTCGGTGATGTTCTCGAACACATTGACGACGTAGAGCAACTCGCCGCTGTCGGGGTCGAGCACGGGGGAGGAGCGCACGATGATCCAGCGCTCCTCGCCGGTGGCGCGGACGATGTTCCTCACCAACAACGGTTGGACCTGCTCGCCGGCGAACAGGCGACGGCCGGGCATCGCCTCCAGTTCGAGCTCGGTGCCGTGCTCGTCAAAGACGATGAAGTTGGTCATGATCTGCCCCGGCTCTGCGTCCATCAGGGCCGCGGGGCTGTCGACCTTCAGGAGGTCGGCCGCGGCCTGGTTTGCGAACACGGTGCGCCCCTCGGCATCCACGACAGTGATCGCCTCCGCGAGGTTGACGAGGACCGCTTGCAGTCGACGCTCGGCGCGCTGCAGATCCGAGTACAGGCGCGCGTTGTCGATCGCTAGCGCTGAGCGGCGAGCAAGCTCGCAAACGAGCCCAAGGTCGTTTGGGGTGTAGGGCGGGCTATCGCCCAACCGAAGTACCGACAGCGCTCCAACCGTACGCCCGCGAGCCTGAAGCGGCGCCACGATCGCGGAGCGATAGCCGTGAGAGATCATGAATCGAGCGTGCCGCGAGCCCTGGGCGAACGAGTTCAGCAGGATGTTGCTCATATGCTCGAGCAGTACCGCCTCGCCGCTGCGGATCACGCGCGCGACCGGGTGCTCTCCGCTCGGGTCGAGCGGGTGGTCGACGCGCAGCTCCTCGAGCGCCTCGGCCAGTCCTGGCTCAGAGGCAGCCACGGCGACGTCACGAATCGAGCCGTCCTCATTGAGCAGGTCGATAACGCACAGGTCGGCAAGTTGGGGCACAGTCAACTCTGCGACTTGTCCCATAGTGGTGCTCGGATCAAGCGAGCTGGCCAGCACGGCGCCGGCCTCGAGCAGTAGCGCCATGGCGATCTCACCGCCGTGGGCGTCGGTCTGGGCTGCCTCCCCCTCAGGTACGACCTGCTCTTGCATAGCTAGCTCCAACGTCCCGCCCGAGCCGATCCCGAAGCCTCGGAACAACGTCGTGACCCGTCCAGTATCGCACCGGCGAGCCTGCTCGTGAGGACGATTGGCTATTCGAGCGTGGACATCTGCACCCGAACCGCTGTCCGGCCGGGCGATGAGGCGATCTGCATACGGTCACACAGGCATCCCACCACCCACAGCCCGCGGCCAGTGAGTTGCTCGGGGCGAGGTTGGCGCATTCCCGCCAGTGGATCTGAAATATGTCCCTTGTCGCGCACCTCACAGACGATTTCGGTCTTGGTGCGCAATACGCTCAAGCTGCCGCGTCCACCGCCGTGAGTGACGCTGTTGGTGGTCAGCTCGTCAACGGCGAGAATCAGGTCCTCGCGGCGGCCAACGCCAAGACCGGCAAGTTCGGCCTCGCGCGCAACCAGGCGACGCGCGGCTCGCAGCGACGAGAGCGAAAAGTCCATCTCGATGCTGGCTGCGCCAAGTGGGGCCTGGAAGCCGTCCTCATCCGTACGCTGGTAGGACGCGTGCGGATGCGCTCTGACCGCAGACGCCCTCCAGGTGGCGAACCTGCCTGGAGAGCGTCTGCCTGGATCGGTCAGGAGCCGAATCACTTGCGATCCTCATTCACTCCCAGAGTGGCGCTACTAACGCCCGTACCAGCGGCGTGGTCCGCCGGCCGCTCCGCCGATGAAGAAGCCGATCGCCCACAACAGCAGCGCAACGATCAGCACGTACCAAAGGACGTGGACAGCGAACCCAAGCCCGCCAAGCAGGGCAAGGATGAGCACGAGAGCAACTAGAGCAACCATGTTCCATCTCCATTCCGATCGCGCTCGCGCGGTTTGCACGAGCGTCTCCTAGCCCACGATTACCCGCACAAGCCGTCGCTAACCTTCGCCATACGGGCTGGTGCGCGAGGCATCAACGACGGTCGAGCATGCTCAGCGCGAGCGTCTCATGTGTCTGACAGGCGTTGATGTCGTGGTAGTCGGCGAGCTTCTCGATCACCTTGCCGAGCCCGTCCAGGTCGGACGCGCGAAGGAGCTGCCGGCCTTGTCCTATCCGCAGCGGAGCGACGCTCAGTTGTAGGTCGCGAGGCTGCACACCGATGCCAAGGCTCACGTGCTGCTCACAGACGGCCTTGCCGGCATGCGCAGAGAGAGCATCGGCAAGCAACTGCACGTCGGAGAGCCGGTCGGTGGAAAAGTGCGCACGGGCCGCCAGCGTGTAGGCGAGGCGGGGGATGATCGCTCGCGCGAGGCTCACCGGCGCGATGCTGATGGCGGCCGCAAAGCGCGGCATCCCGGACAGGTCGAGGTCGGGCCCGCTGCTCAGTCGTGGACTCATGGCATCCAGGCCGCGAGCGAGGAATTCCATGCTCACTCGCGTACCTCCTCCTGGCGGTCGGTCGATGCTCGTCTGTTGTGCCAGTGTGCGGATCACGTGCAGCCCGATGCCGGGCCCTTCTGCGCCATCGTCGAGCACCTGATCCTCGATTCCCAACCCGTGGTCGCGCACGCTCACTCCGATCGAGTCCTCGCCCAGCTCGATCGCCACATCCATCGCCCCGAGCTCGCCTTCGTAGGCATGCAGGACTACGTTGTTACAAGCCTCACTGACGGCAGTGCGGATGTCGTTGAACTCGCCTGGATCCAAGTCCTCGCTGTCGGCCAGGCCGGCGAGCACCGTTCTGACCACGGCCACGTTCTCGGCCGTGTTGGCGAGGCTCAGGCGGACGTTCGAATGTTCGGCCATCGTGATGAGGCGGTCGCCAAGAAACCGTGAGAGTGTCTGCAATGGTCAGGAATTTGACAGGACGATACTCCGGCCTCTCTATGTCAGCCCGCGAAGTCAGTCGCCGTCAAGATTGTCCCGCGTCAGAGCGCGCAACTGATCGAGCGATCTCCGTAGCAAGCGCGAAATCTGCATCTGTGAGAGCCCGACCTCCGCTGCGATCTCCGTTTGGGTCATGTCCTTGACGAAGCGCATGTACAACATCGCCCGCTCGCGAGCGGGAATGTGGCGCAGGGCCGCCACCGCGGTGACATCGAGCTCGACCAGCTCGTAGCGCTCGTCCTCGCTGCCCATCGACTCGCCATAGGTGGCTCCATCGTCCTCAGCGCCCGGACGGGGCGCATCTAGCGAGAGGCTTTCGTATGCCTGGATCGCCTGCAGCGCGTTGAGCACCTGCTCTGAGTCGAGCTCCAGGTACTGCGCCAGCTGGTTGACCGTGGGAGCGTGTCCGCGCTCGTTTGCGAGCGTCTCCTGCGCGTCGCGCACGCGCAATGCACGCTCCTGGTCGCCGCGAGGCACGTGCACCGACCAGCCGCAATCGCGGAAGTAGCGGCGCATCTCGCCAAGGACGGTAGGGACCGCAAAGGAGGGGAACGCGTGTCCGCGCGCGGGGTCGAAGCGATCGATCGCCTTCAGCAGCCCCAGCGAGGCGACCTGGAGCAGGTCCTCGAAAGGCTCGGACGAGCGGTCATAGCGGCGCGCAAGGCTGCGCGCCAGCGGCATGAAGCGCTCGACGAGTGCCGCGCGCGCGCTTGGGTCCTTGCGCTCCTGCCAGCGGGCAAACAGCTCGCCGAGGTTCTCGTCCTGGCGCGTGCGCATCGCGGTGTTCGAGGCGTGATCAGCGGTCATTCCTGAAGCCATGTTCAAGTTACCTCCGTCCCTTTCCTCGTGTTCCTGGCCGGGACCGATAGCCCGACCTTCTAGCTTCCTACCCCGGCATGCAACGATCTATGCGCCGACAATCCATATAGAAGATCGGCTGTTCCTCCCGTATGGTGGGTAGCCCATGCCCATGCCGCGCTCATTGTGGAACGGCACGATCGCTTTCGGCCTCGTGCGCGTCCCTGTCAAGCTGCACTCGGCGACGGAGTCCAAGCGGATCGCCTTCAAAGAGCGTCACGCGCTCGACGGCGGCGCGATCGAACATCGGCGAGTATGCGTGAAGGAGGGCAAGGAAGTGCCCTACGAGCAGATCGTCAAGGGCTATGAGGTGGCCTCCGGCGAGTACGTAGTGCTCAGCAAGGAGGAGCTCGCGATCGCCGACGGCCCGCAGGCTCGCGTGGTCGAGGTCGATCATTTCGTCGCCGAGGAGGAGATCGATCCAATCTTCTACGAGCGCGCCTACTATCTGAGCCCTGGCAAGCTGGGGGAGGACGCCTACCGTGTGCTGCATGCCGCCTTGCTGCGCAGCGGCCGGGTCGGGATCGGTCGCTTCGTGTTTCACAACAAGGAGCATCTGGCGGCCGTGCGCGCCGTCGAGGACGTGATCGTGATGCAGACGATGCGCTTCGCCGATGAGATCGTCCCCGACAGTCAGCTGGAGATCCCGCGGGCCGCCAAGAAGGCGACCAAGCTCGAGCTCGACACCGCGCAGCTGTTGATCGATCAGTTGGACGGCAGTTATGAGCCCGACCGCTACGAGGACCGCTATCGCGACGAGGTGATGGCGCTGATCGAGCGTAAGGCGCGTGGTGAGGCGATCGAGCCGCCTGAACGCGAGCAGGTGACGCGCGAGGTTGATCTGCTGGACGTGCTCAAGCAAAGCATCGAGCAACAGGGCGCGCGCAAGCGTAGTGGGAGTCGTTCCCCCGCCGGCAAGCGCTCGCCGAGGAAGCCGGCGGCCGGTAAGCCGTCTGCGAGCAAGCGGACTGCGAGCAAGACGACCAAGGTCAAACCGGCCAAGGCCACGGCGACCAAGGCAAAGCGCGCTGCGGCCAAGCGAGGAGGCAGCTGATGGCGCGCCCGTTGTGGTCGGGTTCGCTCAGCTTCGGCCTGGTCAACGTGCCGGTGGCGATGTTCAGTGCCGTGCGCGACATGGACGTCCACTTCACCCAGTTGCACGCCCCGGACGCCTCGCCGATCGAAACCAAGCGCGTCTGCTCGGCCGACGGCCAGGAGGTGCCGTGGGATCAGATCGCCAAGGGCTACGAACTCGAGGACGGCCGCTGGGTGTTGCTCAGCGACGAGGACCTGGCGGCGGCCGCTCCGCACAAGAGCCAGACGATCGACGTCGAGTGCTTCGTGCGCGAGAGCGAAATCGACCCCGTCTACTACGAGCGCGCGTACGTGCTCTCCCCGCGCGATGAGGCGGCGGCACGTGCCTACGCCCTGTTGGGGGAGGCGATGGCCAAGTCAGGCCGCGTAGCGCTGGGCCGTTTCGTGATGCACGCCAAGGAGCACCTGGTCTCGATTCGTCCGCGCGGCGCGGTGTTGACGCTGACGACGGTGCGTTTCGCCGAGGAGGTGCGCTCGCGCCAGGAGATAGCCGAGGCGGTGGCGAAGGCCGCGGAGCCCAGCGGCGAGCAGGTCGAGAACGCGGCGGCGATCATCGCCGAGCTTGAAGTCACCTTTGACCCATCGCGCTACCAGGACGAGCACCGCGCGCACTTGCAGCGGATCATCAAGCGCAAGCAGAAGGGCCAGAAGATCGTGGCGCCTAAGGAGAAGGTTGAGCCCGCCAAGCCGGTGGCCTCGAGCGCGCCGGATCTGATGGGCGCGCTGCAAGAGTCGCTAGCGCGGATCCGCGGGGAAGCGGCAGTTGGCGGGGCCGGCTCGACGAAGAAGAAACCGGCGCGGCGCAGAACGCCGGCCAAGAAGCACAGCTCAAAGTCAGGCGCCGGCAAGTAGATCGCACTAGTGGCTGAATCCTTTTCGTGGCTGCACCCCTCTAATGGGACGGTGATGCACGATCGTCAGCGAGGAGGATTGACATGCCCAACTCTCTTAAGGTTTCAAACAAGGTAGTTCACGACCGACAGGTGAGGCGAGCAGCGGTCTGTTCGGTGCTGTTCGCGTTGATCTCGCTCGCAGTGGCAGCGAGTACGGAGGCGATGCCGACGACGGCGTCGGTGCAGGCGAAACTCGTACCAATTCCCGTAAATCCCGACGCGAGCAAAAGCCCCGCATACCCAGGCACCGGCAACATCCTGGGAGCCGGCGCGGCGTTCGAAGGCGAGCTTGAGATTCAGGGCGACGAATACGGCGGCTTTCCGCCTCCGCTTACCGGCTTCTCGATCTATGTGCCCCACGGGGTCAAGTTGCACCAGCAGGGCTTTCCGATCTGTCCGCAGGCGATTCTGGAAAGCCATGAAGTCGCCAACTGCCCGAAGGGCTCGCAGCTCACTTCGGTGGGCTCGGTCTCGGGGGTCGTCAGTTTCGGCGGCGATCGCGTGCACGAGACGCTCACGGTGCAGGGTTTCTTCGCGGCCGGCGGCCGCATCGCCTACTACGCCGAAGGCACCTCGCCGGCGCTGGTGGAAGTGCTCGGCAGCGGCGCTTTCATCCCCGCGAATGGAGGATTCGCGTCGAAGTTCAGCGCTTCGGTGCCGCTGGTGGCGACGGTTCCCGAAGCTCCTTATGCGGTCGTGCAGTCGGTCCGCGTGCGGGTCGGCGCTGCTTACCGGCGGGGGTCGCGGTTGGTTCCATTCATGACGCTGCCGCGCCACTGCGCCAAGGGTGGCATGGCAGACCGTCTCGAACTGACCTTTCTCACGGGTCCCCCAGTACAGGTGAACATCACGATGCCGTGCCCGGCGAGGCATTGATGAACCCGCATTCGCCGGCGTTCACCGACGAGCAGGTCGTGGACGCCGCGCGAGGCGGCGACAGCCAGGCGATCGCCGAGCTGGTAACCCGTTCTCACAAGCGCGTGCGCCGCTTCGCGCACCTGCTCTGCTCCACGCCCGAGGACGCCGAAGAAGCCGCTCAAGACGCCTTGATCGTCCTGTACCGACGGATCGGCACGTTGCGAGCTACCGCGGCTCTTGGGTCTTGGGTGTTCCAGATTGTGCGCCGTGAGTGCCTACGTCGATCGAAAATTGCGTTTCGCCTCCATCCCCCGCGGACCGAGCATGAGCCCTCGGCCGAGGATGTCGCTATCGCAAGGCTTGAACTGATGGGGATAGTCGAGGCGATAGAGAAACTGGAGCCTGGGCAAAGGGCAGTGCTGCTGCTACGCGATGTACATGGGCTCTCTGGCGCCGATACGGCACAGCGACTGGGAGTAAGTCGACCGGCGATGAAGTCGCGGCTCCATCGCGCGCGTGAGGCATTTCGTTCCGAGTTGGCCGTCGACTGCGGAGAGCCATCCGGGGAGGCGCAGTAGCTCCATCAGCGGCCGTATCCGCAGGTGTATTCGTCCAGATTGCCAAGCTGCTCGAATTGCGAGCCGAGCTAAAGTGACCTCGCGCCGATTCCGATAGATCGGCGTGCCCACGCATAAGGAATATCCTTGGGAGAGCGATGAGCGCGCCCAGAGCGAACGCGAAGAGCGGATTCGCCGGGAAAACGGCGGTTCTCACAGCGCTCGACGAAACCAAGCGGGGGACAACAGTCGTGGCGGTCCGGCTTGGTCTCAGGGCACCGCAGAGCGGATGCGCTCGAGACATCGCACCGCAGTGGCCACGCGTACGCGCAGAGGCCTACGTTTGCGCCTGCCGAGTCTTTCGGCCTCGCCGCAAGAACGCCGGATCGTATGGTCGGCGATCGTCCTGGGTGTCGTCGTCTGGAATCTCGTGCACGGCGGCCACGGCGGCTTTTTCCTCTGGTGAGAGCGTGCCCTCGGGTCAAGGCGCGATGCGCATGTGGCGCCAACTCTCGCCCTCTGCGTCTCGCTCGTAGAGAAGACGGTCGTGCATGCGGTCCTCCGATTCGCTCCAGAACTCGAGCAGGTTCGGCATGATCCTGATCGCTCCCCAGTCGGGCGGGCAGGCTGGAGGCGTCTCGGTGACCTTGATCAGGTGCGCGTGGCGATCACGCAGCTGCTCGACGTCCTCGATCGGCTGGCCTTGGCGGGAGACGATCGCTTGTAGTTGGCGTGAGAGCTCGCGCCCGGCGAACAGTTCGTCTGCCAGCGCGCGCTCGGCGACAACGGCTTCGCCTGTGACGTGAAGCTGGCGACCGAGCGTTGGCCAATAGGCAAGCAGGGAGACGCGGGGATTAGCGGCGATCTCGCGCGCCTTACGTGTCCACAACGCCGAGGTGAAGATGAGCGCATCTGTCTCCACGCGCTTGAGCTGGACGATGCGGGTGGATGGTTGCCCGTCCTCGCCTACGGTGGCCAGCACGATCGCATCGGGTTGGGCGACATCGGCGGCGCGAGCGTCGCTCAGCCACTGCTCCAGTAGGCGCAGCGGGTGCGTGGTTGGCGTCTGCTGCAGGGTCACGCCGACAGTTTGCCCGATCCGCGGTGAGCGCCCCGTGCAGCTTGAGGACCCGGACGGCGAAGAAGCCGCCGAGCGTGAACGGGTAGTGGTGGGATGCCTCCATGTGGATGATCTGCTTACCCGGTTGAGATTGAGACGACGCGAGTTTATGCTCGTAGATCTCCGGGCTGATGAGCACTCAACTTGCCACCGATACCAATGCCGGCTCCAAGCTCGGAC